>CAYRAF010000008.1:0-31807 GCA_964422195.1 uncultured Muribaculaceae bacterium
AAGTTAAATATTATCCAGATGATGAAATGTGGGATAATGCTGAAGCAAAGCTTAGGGAAGTACTTAATGATATAGGAATTGAATATGAAGAAAAAATAGGAGAAGCAGCTTTCTATGGTCCAAAGCTTGATGTACAAGTAAAACCGGCAGTTGGTAATGAAATAACACTATCAACATGTCAATTAGATTTCTGTTTACCTATGAGATTTGATTTAACTTATGTAGATAAAGATGGCTCAAAGAAAACACCTGTAGTACTTCATAGAGCTGTATTTGGTTCAATAGATAGATTTATGGCTTATTATTTAGAAGAAACTAAAGGTAACTTACCAACTTGGTTAGCGCCTACTCAAGTATGTATAATTCCAGTCAATAATGAATATCATTTAGAATATGCTAAAGAAATATATGAAGAATTATTTAAAAATGATATTCGTGTGGAATTAGATGATAGGGATGAAAAACTTGGATATAAGATGAGAGAATCTCAAACTAAAAAAATACCATTTACTTTAATTATTGGAGATAAAGAAAAAGAAGAAAACACTATTAGTTATAGAATGCATGGTTCTCGTGAAACAACTACTTTAAAGAAAGATGAATTTATCAAATATTTAAATAAAATTATAGATAATAAGGAAAGATAGTGATATAATTATTTTATAAAATAGAAAGGAGTTTATATGGAAAAAGGAAAAAGTAGTAAAACTATAATTATTGTAGTTTTAGTAATTATTATTCTAGGGTTAGTTGGATATATAGCATATGATAAAGGAGTATTTAGTAATAAGAAAAAAGAAGTAACCTCCAGTAAAAAGGAAGAAAAAGTAACTTTTGATATTACTTATAAAGATGAAGAATATTTAGGTAAAAATAGTAAAGGAGAAGTTATAATTACTAATAAAAGAAATATCCCTAATATTATTAGTAATAAGAAACAAGATATTGCTGATAAGATTGTTAGTGATGTAAAAGCATCATCTGATGAAATATGGAAACAAATGAATGATCAAGCAGATGACAAAAATTTACTTGAAAGTGGAGATAAAGGACTAGGAAGCAGTTTATTATATAGCACAGCTAAACAAACAGATTCATATATCTCGTTTAAAGCCGAACAGTCAGGAGGATATGGTGGAGTAAGTTGGGCAGGAACATCAGGAGCAGTTTATAGTACTAAAACAGGAGAAAAATTAGACCTTGTTGATTTAGCAGAAAATGAAACCGAGTTTAAAACATTTATTAATGATTATACTTTAAAATATTTGGAAAAAAGTGATTATCAATGTTTAAACGATGATTGGAAATCAACATTTAATAAATATCTATTTGAAGATAGTTATAATTTAGATGACGAAGGTTTAAATATTTATATATCTAGATATGCTATTGCTTGTGGAGCAGATGGTACGATAATCGTAAAAGTTCCATACAATGAGGCAAATAGTTATTTAAAATCAGAATATAAGAATAAATAAGATACGTTAAGAAAAGTTATTATAAAAATAACTTTTTTTCTTTGTAAAATAAGGAAAATGATTAAAATTACTTTACATATACATTTCTTTTTTGATACAATTATAATAGTAGATAAGAGGGTAGAATATGAGAAAGGTATATACAAGTATAGACTTAGGTTCTGATAGTATTAAGATAGTTGTAGCTGAAAAAGTAAATAAGCGTTTTCATGTATTAGCATCTACTTCTGTTTTGTCAGAAGGTATTAAGAAAGGTGTTATTGCTGATGTAAAAAAAACAGTTATATCTGTTAATAAAGCAAAAGCAATTATTGAAAAGCAAATTGACTTAAAAATAGAAGAAGCTATTGTTATAGTGCCATCAAATAATTGTATATTTGATATAATCAAAGGTGATTGTAAAATTAGTGGTGAAGATAGTACTGTTATAGGTGCAGATATCTCTAATTGTATTAAACAAGCTGTATTATCAAAGAAAAAAGAAGAGTATGAAGTTGTTACTGTAGAACCTATACAATTCAATATTGATGATAATAAAGAAGGTTATAAAAATCCAATTGGAATGTTTGGAGATGAACTTTCTGTAAAAGCTGTTATGATGAGTATACCTTCTGCTTATTTATATCCAATTATTGAAGTTTTTAATGCCTGTGGTATAGAAATTATTGATATGAGTTTTTCTTCTATAGGTGATTATTACGAAGTTAAAAGTAAAGAACTTGATAGTAAAGTAGGAGCGATTATTAATATAGGAGCTGATATAACTAATGTATCTATATATAATAAAGGTATAATGATAAAAAATAAAATATTGGAATTTGGCTCTAAAAATATTGATAATGATATTGCTTATGTTTATAGAATAGATAATAGTGTTGCTAAAAAGTTAAAAGAAAGTTTTGCTGTTAGCAATAAAAAATACACTGATAGTAATGATGTAGTTGAAGTTGAAACCAAAATAGGAGAGAAGATTACAATTAATCAATATGAGATATCAGATGTAGTAGAGTCAAGGCTTACAGAAATATTAAAATTTGCAAAAAATAGCATAAATGACTTAACAAAGCGAGAAATTAGTTATATAATAGTTACAGGAGGAATAAGCGAGCTTGCAGGATTTCAGTATGTAGCAGAAAATATTTTAGGAAAAGAAGCTATAGTCCATAATATAACTAATATGGGAATTAGAAACAATAAGTATTCATCTGCAATAGGTTTGATTAAATATTTTGATTATAAGATGAATTTAAGAGATAAAGAGTATTCTGTTTTAAAAGATGATATTTCGCTTACAAATAATAAGAAAAGAAGACAACAATCTGATGAAGGCAATATAATTAGTAAAGTGTTTGATATGTTTACAGGGAATTAGGAGGATATTTTATGTTAAATAGCTTAGAAATGGATCAATTAGCAAAAATAAAGGTAATAGGTGTTGGTGGTGGCGGTGGTAATGCCGTTAATAGAATGATAGAAACAGGAGTAAAAGGTGTAGAGTTTATTGTAGCAAATACAGATTTACAAGTTTTGAACAACTCTAAAGCAGATGTTAAAATACAAATCGGTGCATCACTAACAGATGGTTTAGGTGCAGGAGCAAAACCTGAGATTGGTAAAGAAGCTGCAGTTGAATCAAAAAAAGAAATAGAGGAAGCTTTATCTGGTGCTGATATGGTATTTATCACTTGTGGAATGGGTGGAGGTACTGGAACAGGAGCTGCTCCAGTAATTGCTGAAATCGCCCAATCTTTAGGGGCTTTAGTAGTAGCAATAGTTACTAAACCATTCTCATTTGAAGGAAGAAAAAGAATGGAAAATGCTCATGCAGGACTTGAAGCTTTAAAAGAACATGTTGATACACTAATTGTAATTCCAAATGATAGATTAAGAGAAATTATTGATAAATCAACACCAATGTTAGAAGCATTTAAAGAAGTTGATAATGTACTAAGAAGAGGAGTTCAATCAATATCTGATCTAATTGCTGTAGTTGGACTTGTTAACTTAGATTTTGCAGATGTTAAAGCAGTTATGGAAAATAGTGGAAATGCTATTATCGGTATCGGTATTGGTATTGGAGAAGATAGAGCAATAGAAGCTGCTAAACAAGCTGTATCATCACCATTACTTGAAACTTCAATAGAAGGAGCTACAGATGCAATTATTAATATAACAGGTGGTGTTAACTTAACATTATTTGAAGCTGAACAAGCTGCTGAAGTAGTAAGAAGTGCATCAAATACTGATATAAATACAATATTTGGTTCAGTTATTAATGAAAATTTAACAGACGAAGTAATTGTTACTGTAATAGCTACAGGATTTGATAAAAAATCTCAACCATTGTATAACAATGTACAAAATACAACTAGAAAACCAATTAAGGAAGTTGAAGTTATGGAATCAGAAGAAGTAGAAACTGATGAATCTTCAGATGCATCAGATGCTAATGAATTTGAAATTCCACCATTCTTAAGAAATAAGATTTATTAAGAGCAACAGCTCTTTTTTTTTATGTTTTTGTAAAAAAATGTTTTAATTTGTAAAAAATAGTGTTATTAATTGTAGATTTATGATATTATTAAAGTAAGAATAGGAGGAATGTATGTGAAAAAAATTAGTAAAGGGTTTAAATTACTAACAATTATAATGTCCATGGTATTACTTACTGGTTGTGTTAAGTATGAACTTACTATGGATATTACAAAAAATGATGTAAAGGTAGGATTTGTATATGCAATGCAAAGTACTTATTACGATGCTAGTCAATTTAAAGATACAAAACAAGAATTAAACGGAGAAAAATATAAGGTAGAATCTTATGATGATGGAGAATATAAAGGAATTAAAGCTTCAAAATCATTAGGAAAACTTGATAGTTTAAGTAAAGGTTCAGGAGAACAAGTTGATATTACTAAAGTTTTATCAGGAAAAGGAATTGATATATCAAAACTATTCCAAGTAAAGAATGGTGTATACAGCGCTAACTTTAAGTTTGATGCCTCTGATGAAACAGCTTTATCAGGTGAGGAAGAAGAAACTACTATAACAGAAGATGAAACAACAAATGATGATGAAACAACTACTGATGATGAAACAACAACTGATGATGAAACAACTACTGATGATGAGACTAGTACGGATGAAGACACTACAACTGATGATTTTAATCTTGGTGATGATACAGATTATAGTCAAATGTTATCAGGTATTAAATTTAAATTTGTAGTTACTTTACCAAATAAATCAATAAGTAATAATGCTACTGAAGTTAGTAAAGATGGAAAAACTTTAACATGGGAAGTTAATTTTGGAAGTAGTAAAGATATTAAATTTGAATTTAAAACTGGTGGAGTTAATCAAACAATTATACATGTTGTTGTAGGGGCAGTTGCAGGAGGATTAATAGGATTAGCATTATATTTTGTTATGCAAAATATTAAAAAGAAAAAGAATACTAATATAACACAACCAAACCCTATGCCTGAAACACCAACAGTTCCAGTTGCAGAACCAGTTCAACCTAGTATACCACAAGCACCAGTTCAACCAACTCCAGAGCCTAGTGTTCCAGAAACTCCAGTTGAATCAAACCCAGAACCTAGTGTTCCTGAAACTCCAGTTGAATCAAACCCAGAACCTAGTGTTCCTGAAGAAACTAACAACCAAGATACACCTAATGTATAAATTTAAGAATAATTGGGAGTAAACTCCCTTTTTTATTTTAGGAGGGTATTATGAAGATAATTAAAAGACTTTTTATATTGATGTTTATTATTCTATTAACCGGATGTGTAGATGCCAAATATACCATGAATATTACTAAAGATAATGTAGATTATGAAATGATAATTGGTATGCAAGAGAAAAGTTTGCCATCTGATGAAGATTTATTTTCAGAAGAAGATAAGAAAAATTATGAAGATTTAGGGTATAAGATAGAAACATATAATAAAGATGGTTATGTATATTATAAGTTTAATAAATCACTTGGTAGCTTAGATTCTTTAAGTTCAAGTAAAGGTAATAGTGTAAACTTAGAACAGTTATTGTCAGGTGATTTTAAAGATATAACACTATTTAAAAAGTCTCTTATATTCTATGAAGCTACTTTTGTTACTTTAAAAAACAATGTAGTTGAGGATACTGCTAAAGAAACAGAAGAAACTGATGAGAATAAAACTTTAGAAGAGACAGAAAAAAATTATGATTTTACGGCATTAAATGGAATAGCTACTGCTACTTTCAAAGTTAATTTACCAGCAAAAACTATTTCAAATAATGCTAGAAAAGTAACTAATAATGGTAAAACACTAGAATGGGATTTAACTAAAGATACATTAATTAAGTTTAAATTTACTCCATATATGGATATAATTACATATATAGTTATTGCACTTATAGGAATAATAGTAATATCTGTAATACTAACTATCATAAAAGCATTTAGAAGAGGCCCAAAAGCTACTAACCATGTATTTAAGAATAATTTTAGTACAAGTAATAATACTCAAAATATAATTGATAATAATATAAATAACAATGTGAATACTGATACACAAATAAATAATGTAGAAGTTCAACTAGATATTCCATCTAATGATATTAATCAAATTAATAGCATTCAACAAAATAATAATGCTGGAATTAGTTTTGAAAATATACCTGTAAATAATGTTGAAGTACAACCTAGTATTCCAAGTATTGATACAAGTATTAATCAAATTGATAATGTGCAACCAATAAACACAGAAATACAAAATAATCCAATTAATAATATTAGTAATAATGATAATCAAACTAATAATATGGTACCACCAATAGTTAATAACGATATCAATCAAGAAAGTGTTCCATCAGTAAATACTATAGATACTCAATCTAATATTAATAATACAATTAATAATCAAGTTTCTAGTGTAGAAAATGATGGAGAGGATTTATTTAATAGTATTCAACCAAAAGAGTAAATAAAAATACTCTTTTTTATTCTATGAAGTCATAAAAGCGATGTAAATATTTGACTTTTTTTGTAAATTGTTGTATAATTAGCTCATATTTATTTAAGGGGGTTATTAAATGGAAGAATTTATAAAAAATCCAAATCCAACAAAGGATCAACATTTTATGGTTGATAAAAAAATGTTACGATTAATATATGATACTGCAAATATACAAGAAGGAGAATCAATTGTTGAAATAGGTGGAGGAGAAGGAGCTTTAACAGATTATTTAATACAAGGTAATAACCATGTAACTGTAATTGAAAAAGATCCATATTATGCAAACTATTTAAAAAACAAGTATAAAGATTATCCAAATGTAGAGGTAATTGAAGGTGATGCATTGCAATTTGATTTTAATGGTTATGATAGAATTGTAGCTAATTTGCCTTATACTATTACAGAACCATTTTTAATTAATTTAGCAAGTAGTGGTGTATTAGATTACTCAAATACAGATCCTAATAAATCAAATGTTAAAAGTACAACACTAGTATTATCACAAAACTCTACTCGTAAGATGGTAGCACCAGTACAAATAACTGAAGGAGAATCTAGGCATTTAAATCAGGAATTTGGAATAATGGGCGCTATTTGTCATACATTTTGTGATACAGAAATTGTATCTGCAATTCCAAGTGAAGCATTTTTCCCAGAACCAGCAGTTACATCTTTTATAGTAAATCTTACTCCTAAAAAGAATAAAACTACTGTTGATAGAATAGTAAATGAATTATTAATTGATAGAAAGGATAATCATGCTTCTATAAAGAGAATCTATCAATTGATGCTGGTACAAAACAAAGTTTATAAAGTAGGTAAACATAAAAATAATGGTTATGGAATAATGAGTAAGAGTTTTACATCATCTGTAATAGAAAATCAAAATATTTATGATTTAAATCATTCACAAGTGTCTCAATTATTACAAGATTTAATTCGCAATGATGTTAATATCAAATCAAGTAATGCAAGACAAAGTAGACAAAATAGTTATGATGAAATGGATTATTCAAGATATTTTGTTAATGGCAGGTTTAGTTATGATGCAGATGAAGATTATGGCGATGATGATTATAATGAATATGATGAATATGAACAAGATAAGAGTGCAAAAGAAAAATTCGAAAAGAAATATGATTATTTTTATGATAGTAAAAGATATGATGTTTTATTAACAAGAGGACTTGAAAACTTAGAAACTTCTGATTTAAGACAAAAATTAGGAGAAGATACAAAAAGTAATAATAAAGTTATGAAAAAAGTAGGATAGACTACTTTTTTTTGGTATAATGATAATGGAGATGAGAAATATGTTTGTAAATGATAGTGATCATTATGATCAACATTTCTTAATAGATGACGAAATTATAAAAAAGTTTATTAATACTTGTAATATTGTTTCTACTGATACTATAGTAGAAATAGGGCCAGGAGATGGCATGTTAACAAAAGAATTAGTAAAAAAAGCAAAGAAAGTAATAGCGTTTGAACTTGATACCAGATTAAAATCAAAACTTGACATGTTACAAAAAAACAATTCTAATTTAGAAGTACGCTATACTAATGCATTAGATAGTTATCTTCCAGCTTGTAATAAAATAATAACAGCTTTACCATATAGCATTATAGAACCATTTGTTAATAAATTAATAAAATGTGAGTTTGATGAAGTTATAATGATTATGGGTAATAAGTATGTAGAAGGGGTTATTAATCAAGATATTACAAAACTATCATTATTAACAAATTGTTTTTTTGAAGTAGAAAAATACTTTGATATCGAACCAAAATCATTTAATCCGCCTCCAAGAGTTTTATCAAGTGTTATTAAGTTAAAAAAAGTAACTAAGGAAGATTTGATTGGCAATAAATTATTATATATATTTAGAGAATTATATTTTAGAAAACTTCTTAAATTAAAAAAATCATTGATGGAAGCATTTATAGATTATGCAAAAGAAAATGGAAATATTTTAACTAAAAAAGATAGCAAAGAATATATTTCAAGATTAGGAATTCCGGATGAACTTCTAAATAAAAGTTTTGAAGCTTTATCTAATGAAGAATTAAAAAAAATATATGAAATTTTAAAAAAGTGTTGACAGGCACTTTTTTGTTTGCTATATTACATAGGTAGAAGGGGTTTGAGTTGTACAATATTTGCAGTTTAAAGTTGCGCTTATATTGTGGAATTTAGTATGGATTTTATATTTGTAGTTAAAGTTGCACAAATATATGGATGATAATTTTAAGTTGGGAATATTGTAAATAATATTCCCATTTTTAATGGGAGATACAATATTTGCAGTTTAAAGTTGCGCTTATATTGTGGAATTTAGTATGGATTTTATATTTGTAGTTAAAGTTGCACAAATATATGGATGATAATTTTAAGTTGGGAATATTGTAAACAATATTCCCATTTTTAATAGAAAGGAGTTAATATGAAAAAAGCAATTATTGCCTTAAGTGGAGGTATTGATAGCGCAGTAGCCGCAGCTATTGCAAAAAAAGAAGGTTATGAACTTTACTTTTTAACTGTCAATTATGGTCAGAAGAATATAAAGAAGGAGTTATCTAATTCAAAAAAGCTTGCAGATTATTATGGAGTAGTTGAACATAAGATAATTGATATGAAATGGCTTGGTGAACTTGGAAATTCTGGCATAACTGATGTCAATATTCATTTTGAAAATGTATCAGATGACTTTATCTATGTTCCATATCGTAATACTTGTATTATATCTGCAGCTGTTGCTTGGGCAGAAGTTCTAGGGGCAGATGTAATATATACTGGCAGCGAAGCAGGACCATGGATATGCCCAGATAATTCCCCAGAGTATTATAAAAAAATTAATAGTTTAGTTTCTATGTCAACAAAGTTAAATAAAAAGATTAAAGTAGTCGCCCCACTAAACTATAGTAATAAAGAAGGCAATATTCGAAAAGGTCTTGAATTAAATGTACCTTTTGAATATACATGGACTTGTGTTGCTAGAGATGATAAAGCTTGTGGTATATGCTTACCATGTATAGATAGATTGGAAGCATTTGAAGCATTGGGTATTAAAGATCCTATCGAATATATAAATGAGTAATAAACAAAGGAGTATAGAATAATGTTAGAATTTATATCTTTAGATTTAGCAAAAGAAACTTGGGATAATATAATCTTAAAGTTATACAATCCTACATTTTATCAAAGTTATACCTATGCAATGAATTATGGAAGTAACGATCAAATTAAATTTATAATTCAAAAAAATGATAATAATATTAATTTTGCTTGTTTTTTAAAAGAGGAGAAAGATATAATTAAAGTTCCTTTTGGGCCCATTTATTAATCTGATATAACAGAAAATGAAGTATTAGAGTTTGTAAAGGAAATATCTGATAAGTTAGTAGATGTTGACTTTGGACATATTCCCCCAAATTATCATGTAATAAATGGCATGAGAGCCCATGTAGTATATAAAAGAAAAAAAGGGAAAATAGAATATATTTAATAGGTGATAGTTATGGATAAGAAAGTTAGTATTATCATGCCTGTATATAATACTGAAAAGTATTTATCAGAATCAATTGATTCAATATGTCAACAAAAGGATATTGATTTTGAATTAATAATCATTAATGATGGTTCTACTGACAATAGTGAAAGTATTATTAAAATGAAACAAAAACAATACAATAATATTAAATACATTAAGCAAGAGAATAGTGGACTCTCATATGCTAGAAAGATTGGGGTAGAAAACGCTACTGGAGAATACATATATTTTGTAGATTCAGATGATTATATTGAGAATAATAGTTTGTCATATATGTATAATTATGCAAAAGAAAATAATTTAGACTGTTTAATGATTAACGCTAAATTTAAAAATGAATTATATAACAGTTATGGCAACGCTATGGAAAATAGAATGGTAGTTTCAAAAATACAAAATACAGAGGTATTAAATGGTGAAGAACTTCTATTAAGAATGATAAAGAATAGAGAATGGCGTTATGCTGTATGGTTATATTTTATGAAAAAATCACTATTAACTTCAACTGATTTTTTCAAACACTTTATTCATGAAGATTCTGCTTTTAATTATCAATTATTAACAAATTCTAAAAGAGTACAATTCATAGATAAACATATATATAATTATAGATTAAGAAAAAACTCATTAATGTCTACTAAGGCATCATTAAAAAATATCTTAGGTTATATCAATTCTTTTAATATTATTTATAAAGAAAACCAAAAAAAGGATTTTAAGTATGAAAACTTATTATTTGAGATTAGAATATTAGATCAAATAATTGAGGTATATGATAAACTAGATGAGTTATCGAAAGAAAAAGCTAAAACAATATTTAAAGATCTTATACCACTAATTGAATCAAGGAATAATTACTATGTGGATAGATATAGAGATTTTTTTACAGGTAATACCAATGTTGGTAGTATTTCCAAAGAAAAACAATTGGATTATATTAATTATTTAGAAGTAGATATAGTAGATCATTGTAATTTAAATTGTAGTGATTGTAGCCACTTTTCTCCATTAGCAGAAAAAAAATATATAGATGAAAAAATATATGAACAAGATTTACAACAATTATCAAAACTTATTGATAAAAAATTAAGAAGATTAGTTCTAATGGGCGGAGAACCTTTATTACATCCAAATATTAAAGAAATTATATCAATATCTCGTAAACACTTCCCGGATACGCAAATTCAAATATTAACAAACGGAATACTATTGCTTAATCAAGATGAGGACTTCTTTAAGACATGCAGAGACAACAATATTCAAATAAATATTAGTACTTATCCAATTGGAATAGACTATTATAAAATTTTTGATAGGATAATAAGTGAAAAGTTAAACATGTTTATTTATGATAATGGCATAGTTGAGAATAAAGAGTTTTATCATTATGAATTTAATAATACTAAATCTGGTGATGAGGTTGAAAATTTTAATGAGTGTTATATGGCGAAAAATTGTGCAAATTTAAAAAACGGCAAAATATTTTTGTGTCCTATAATTAACAACATAGATCGCTATAATAAGTATTATCATACTAATTATGAAGTTTTAGATGATGATTATATAGATATATATAGAGCAAATGATGCTAATGAAATATATAAATACTTATCAAATCCAGTTCAGTTTTGCAAGTATTGTAACTTGAAACAAATGAGAAAAGTAAAATGGTCGAGGTTTTCAAATGAAAAAAATTAATATAAGTATTGTAATATGTGTTGCTGATGATAATAGATTAAAACAAATGCTAGACAGTATTTATTGCGTTTGTGAAGTCATTTTAGTATTGAATGGAGCAACCGATGAAATAAGAAAAATAGCGAGAGATTTTAAGAGTAATACTAAATGCAAAGTTAAAATCTTTGAAATAGAAGATAAAAATCTAAGTAAAGCGCGCAACATAGGCACTAAAAATGCTACATATAATAAGGTTGTTCATTATGATAGTGATTGTATTATGGTAAAAGGTGCTCTCGAAGAATATGATAAATACTTAAATAATTATTATTTGGTAGATGGAAAAGTAAAATTTAGAAATGATACATTTAGTAGTAAAATTATTTCTAAACTAAGAAATATGGGTATTCCGGGATATGCCTTGTGCCCATCTGTTGGGATTAATAAGAAGATAATAAAATACATAGATTATTATTTTGATGAAGATATTAAATGGGTTGAAGATACCGAAATGAACCGCAGAGTAAAAAGAAACAACTTAGAAGTTGGATTTATACAAAAATTAACTTGTATACATGATAATCTAACTTTTAAACAAGATCTTAAATCAGCTTATCGTTATGGTTATGGTGCAAAACTATCTGTTAAAAAAGGAATAAGAAAAAAAGGGAAAATTGGTAATTGGTTTTTAACACCAAGGTGTTTTTCAAAATCAATACTATTAGGTTTATATAGCGTTGCTTGGAATATATGCTTTGCAATTGGCTATTTAATAAATTAAAGGAGGTAAATATGAAAGTATTAGGTTTAAACGGATGGACTGAAAGAGGTCATGATGGAGGTGCTAGTTTAATTGTAGATGGAAAATTAATATATGCAGTAGAAGAGGAAAGATTAACTAGATTAAAACATGCATATGATACAATTCCTAACAAAAGTATTGAACATGCACTTAATTTTGCAAATTTGAAGCTAGATGATATTGATAAATTCTATATAGGTTGGGACTATGAAGCATTATATAGTATGCTTAATAAGCAATTTTTAACAAAAGAAGAAGTATCGCAAGCTATTTTTGGTAGTGACAAATATGCATCAAAAATTGAGTATGTTTCTCACCATATAGCGCATGCATATAGTACATTTTATCCTTCAAAATATGAAAGAGCTTTAGCATTTATCATAGATGGTCAAGGAGAATATATGGCTACAAGTATATTTGCTGCAGATAAGGTAAATAATGATATGAAATTATTAATGGAAACACCAATTTCCTTAGGTTATTTTTATGCAGCAATTACTAGACATATTGGATTTAGAAGTGGAGAAGAAGGTAAGACAATGGGATTAGCTCCTTATGGTATTCCTAAATATTATGAAGCTTTAAAAAGAATGATTTATGTAGATAAAGCAGGGGAATTAAAATGCGCTTTTAGTATTAAAAAAGAAGGTAAGGATGAAGAAGTAGCAAGTTTACAAAAATGGGAAGAATTATTAAATACTATACTTCCTAAAAATGATACCCCTATTAAAGAAATAAATGATAATATCCAAAAATATGCAGATTTAGCAGCATCTGGAGAAAAATTATTAGAAGATATTACAGTAGCTTTAATAAAAAAATATATTAGAGAAACAGATATTCATAATATAGCTATTGCTGGAGGAGTTGGACTTAATTGTCCAATGTCAAGTCTAATAGAATCTCTAGATGAAGTTGATAGTGTTTTTGTACAACCTGCAAGTAATGATGGCGGAATCTCATTAGGAGCTGCTATTTATGGGGCTGTTAAAATGGGGGATAAAGTCGATATAGAAATGATTCCATATTTAGGTGATGAATATACCGATGAAGACATTTTAGCAGCAATAAAGAAAAAGGGTTATAAATATGAGTATCATGAAGAAATAGAAAAAGAAATAGCTAAACTATTAAGCCAAGATTATTTAATTGGTAATTATCAAGGAAGAATTGAATTTGGTCCAAGAGCTTTAGGTAATAGAAGTATTTTATCAAGTCCGATTCATGAAGAAACATTAGTAAAAATAAACAATTTAAAAGGTAGGGAAGTTTGGAGACCACTTGCACCAGCAGTAATATATGATAAGCAGAGTGAAATATTTGATAGTAATATTTTCTCTCCATATATGACAAAGAATTTTCAAGTGTTAAGTGATGCCAGAGATAAAATACCAGTAGCAACACATGTTGATAATACTGCAAGAATTCAGTCTGTAACAAAAGAATATAATGAAAAGTTTTATAAGATTATAAAAGAATTTGATAAATTAACAGGAGTCCCAGTAGTTATTAATACATCATTTAATTTAAGAGGAGAACCTATTGTCAATACTCCTGCAGAAGCAATTAATTCATTTGAAAATATTAAGTTAGATTATCTAGCTATGGGTCATTACTTAATAAAAAGGAAATAATAATATGGAAAAGATACGAGTAGAAAAGCTTTCTATAGAAAACATAGACAAATACTTAGAAGCTTTAAATGATGTAATAAAAAATATGTCTAATCCAGAGTGGATAGGTGATTTTACAAGGGATGACTATATATTTCTTATAAAAAATAATATTATTGATATTTATACTTGGTTATATAACAATAATTATGTGGGAGCTGCCTCTCTAATAAAGGTTGATGACATTACTAAACACGAATACTTGTTGGATGAATATGATTTAAACGAAATAATAGATTTTGGTCCTATATGGGTAAGTAACAACTATACTGGACATGGCTATCAAGTGATGTTTATAAAGTATTTAGAAAAAAGAATAGGTAATAAGTATAATTGCATGGTTACTACTATAGACCCTAATAATTTAGCTTCCATCCATAATTTTCAAAAATGTGGTTTTAAGTCTATTGGAGAAGTTAATTTAAAAAGAGGAAAACGTTTGGTTTTAAAAAAAATAAGGGAGGAATAATTATGTATTATGTAAAAAAAAGTTTAGAAATAAGTGCTTCACACTATTTGAAGCTAGATTATGAAAGTAAGTGTGAAAACTTACATGGCCATAATTGGAATATTGATATTTACTTGAAATCTAAGAAATTAGATCAAAATGGAATGGTTATGGATTTTAGTATTATCAAAAGAAAAATAAAAGATAAAATAGATCATCAAGATTTAAATAGAGTTTTTGATTTTAATCCAACCGCAGAAAATATAGCTAGATGGATTCAAGAAGAACTTGGAGAAAAATGTTATAAAGTTGTTGTAGAAGAAAGTAAAAATAATCAAGCAATCTATGAGGTATAGTTATGACTGTAAACGAGATATTTTATAGTATCGATGGAGAAGGCCTTAGAACAGGAGAACTCACTATATTTATTAGACTTGCAGGATGTAATTTAAACTGTTCTTATTGTGATACTAAATATGCATTAAAAGCTAATGCAGGTAAAGAAATGTCCATAGATTCAATATTACAAGAAATAAAGAAGTTTAACTGTAAAAATATAACATTGACTGGAGGAGAACCACTTATTCATAAAGATATAGATAAACTAATAAATAATTTAATTAAAAATGAATATAAAGTAAATATTGAAACAAATGGTTCTATTGATATAGGTAATTATGTTGATAAATGTCTTATCACTATGGATTATAAATTACCATCTAGTAATATGGAAAAATATATGAATAAAAACAACTTAAACAAATTAAAAGAAAATGATGTTTTAAAATTTGTTACTAATGAACAAGATTTATCTAGAATAGAAGAAGTATTAAGAGAATATCAATTACAATGCTATATATATATATCACCAATATTTGGTCAAATACAGCCAAATAAGATTGTAGATTTTATGAAGCAAATGAATAATAGGGGTATTAATACAAATAAGGTTAGAGTACAAGTACAATTACATAAAGTAATATGGAATCCTAATGAAAGGGGTGTATAAGATGAAAAAAGAATTTGATTTAGATTTAATTGAAAAATCTATTAAAAATATTTTGTTAGCTTTAGGAGAAGATCCTAATAGGGAAGGACTAATAGAAACGCCAAAAAGAGTAGCTAGAATGTATGATGAAGTCTTTGAAGGAATGAAATATACTAATGATGAAATAGCAGAAATGTTTTCTAAAACATTTGAAGAAAAGTCTACAGATATGATAGTGGAAAAAGATATTGATATTTTTAGTTACTGTGAGCATCATATAGCTCTTATGTATAATATGAAAGTAACAATTGCTTATATTCCTAATGGAAGAGTAATAGGTCTTTCTAAAATTATACGTATTGTAGATATGGTTGCAAGAAGATTACAATTACAAGAAAGATTAACAAAGGATATTGCTGATGTATTAATCAAAGCTTGTAATACAGATAGTGTTGCAGTTGTTGTAGAAGGCGAACATTCTTGTATGACAACTAGAGGAATTAAAAAGAATGGTTCTAAGACTTTAACAACATATTATACAGGTAAATTTAAAGATGATATAAAAACAAGAAAAGAATTTTTAGAAATTATAAAGAAATAGGAGTAGTTTATGAATAATATTATCAATATAATGGATTTTATATGGGGTATTCCTTTAACAATTTTTATTGTATTAGCGGGCATTTACTTTAGTTATCGTATTAAATTTTTACAAATATTTAATATAAAGAAAGTATATAGAAATACAATAGGAAGATTAAAGAACGATAAACACAAATCATATAGAACAATTACTTCTGTTCTTGGAGGTACTATTGGAACAGGTAATATTGCCGGAATAGCTACTGCAATTGCAGTAGGTGGTCCAGGAGCGATATTCTGGATGTGGTTAATTGCTTTATTAAGTATGGCTACTAAAATGGTAGAAGTAACACTTGCTGTACATTATCATAAAAAAGATAAAACAAATTACATTGGTGGACCAATGTATTATATCAAAAAAGTAAAAGGTAATTTAGGCAAGATATTAACTGCAATATATTCATTTTTCTTACTTGTTTATGTATTATGTGATTCTGGATTTGTTCAAATGAACACAGCAGCAACTTCCATTCTTGACACGTTTTCTATGACTAAATGGATAGTAGCGGTATTATTAATTGGAATTGCTATATTGGTAGTATCAGGAGGTTTAAAACGAGTAAGTAATATATTAGAAAAAACTGTTCCTGCGATGTTTATATTCTACTTTTTAGCAACAATCATAGTAATCTTTATAAATATAGGGAATATTCCTACAGCTTTTATAAATATATTCAAGTATGCTTTTACAAAAGCCCCTATAGTTGGAGGTTTTGCAGGAGCAACTGTATTAAGTGCAATTTCTAAAGGAGCGGCTAGAGGAATATTTGCAAATGAAGCTGGCACTGGTACTTCTACAATAGTTCATGCAACAAGTGATAATGAACCTATTGTACAAGGTATGTGGGGAATATTTGAAGTATATATAGTAAGTTTTGTAGTTTGTACTTTAACAGCATTGCTTATTATGTCAACTAATGCATGGACAAGCGGTCTAGATGGAGCACCATTAGTATTAATGGCATTTAAAAGTGTGTATGGACAAGTTGGTAAATATGTATTAGCTTTAGCAATAGTAGCATTTGCATGTTCAACATACATTGGATACTTCTTTGAATACACTTCATGCATACGTTATATGTTTGGTGAAAAAAGTTTAAAGATACTAAAATG
Organism: uncultured Muribaculaceae bacterium; assembly: GCA_964422195.1. Lineage (GTDB taxonomy): Bacteria > Bacillota_I > Bacilli_A > RF39 > UBA660 > CALVUP01. Next base: position 17,379 of record CAYRAF010000008.1, read on the forward strand.
GGGATACATTTTACCAATTGTATTTGCAGTATTTTTACCAATTAGTACTATTTGGACTATGGCTGATATGGCTGTAGGATTTATTGTTATTCCTAATATTATTGCACTTGTATTGTTATCTAAAGAGTTTAAAAAAATATTTAATAAAAGAATAAAAGAAATATAGAAGATTAACAACTTTTATATTTTTTTGATTTATATTATAATTATTAGTAGGTGATAAAATGAGTATATTGTTAACAAAAGAAGGTTATAAAGAATATAAACAACAGATTGAAAAAGAAAAACAAAAAATACTAGAAGCAGGTCTTATTAAAAGAGAAGCAAATGAACAAGCTCCAGGTGATGGGTGGCATGATAATTTCTTACATGAAGATGCAACTAGATTAGAAAAGGGTGCTATGCATAATATTAAGACACTTGTAGAAAAAGAAAAGGATATCAAGATAGTTAATAAACATAATAAAGAAGATTGTGTTGACATTGATGATAATTTACTTATAGAATTTATATATGATGTAGATGATAAAGAAACAGAAGAGTTAAAGTTAGTTGGTAATTATTTGCCAAAAGATAATGAAATAACTTTAAACAGTCCACTAGGTAAAGCTATTTATAATAAGAAAATAGGAAGTACTGTAGATTATAAAGTAAATGGTAAAAAAATAAATGTAAATATACTTAAAAAACTGTAGAATAACTAGGACTTAGGTCTTTTTTTTTGACTTTATTTATACTATAATGTAAATAGGTGATGATCTATGGATAATAACTTTAATTCATTAGAAGAATTATATAAAAGATTACTTCCAGCACTTAGAACAAAAAAATTAGAACTTGATAGACTTGGATATAAGTATATTAAGAAAGAAGATATTTGGAATTTTCTTGCAGAAGAAAAATGGAAGAAATCAGAGGGATTAACTTTATCTGAAATGGTAGATCATATATTAAATTGTGATAATAAAAAATTAGATAATTATGTAAAAAAAGAGTTAGAGAAAAGTGGTGATAAAATTGAAGGTTAAAAAATATGAATTAGAAGATTTAATAGATAAAGCAAGTAGTTACATAACTGATAAAAATGAAATTGATAGAATAAAAAAAGCTTTTGATTTTGCATCACTAAAGCATAAAGGACAGTTTCGTAAATCTGGTGAAGAATATATTTATCATCCCTTAAATGTAGCTATTATATTAACTAAAATATATGCAGATACTGATACACTTTGTGCAGCACTTTTACATGATGTAGTAGAAGATTGTGATGTAGAACTTTCTGAAATAGAAGATGAATTTGGTAAAGAAATAGCATTTTTAGTAGATGGGGTTACTAAATTAAGTAGAATTAATTTTTCCACAGAGACAGAATATTTAATTGAATATTATAAAAAAATAATAGTAGGTATGAGTGAAGATGTTCGTGTTATTATTATTAAACTTGCTGATCGTGTGCATAATATGAGAACATTATGGGCTATACCTCCAGATAGACAAAAAGCAAAAGCTAAAGAAACAATAGAAATACTTGCGCCTATCGCTAATCACTTAGGTATTCATAAAATTAAAAGTGAATTAGAAGATTTATCACTTCGTTATTTAAAACCAGAAATATTTTATGATATAGCAGAAAAGCTTAATAATACAAAATTAGAACGTGAGAAAACAGTTCAAGAAATGATGAGTCAAGTTACTAAACTATTAGATGAGCATGGTATTGTACATGAAATAAAAGGAAGAGCTAAAAGTATCTATAGTATTTATAAAAAACTAGATAAAGGTCGTAAATTTAGCGATATATATGACTTGCTTGCTTTACGTGTGTTTGTAAATACAGAAGCAGAATGTTATCAAGTATTAGGATTAATTCATTCTAAATTTAGACCACTTCCAAAAAGATTTAAGGATTATGTAGCAATGCCTAAGCCTAATATGTATCAATCACTTCATACAACAATATTTGGTATAGATGGATATTTGTTTGAAATACAAATTCGTACATATGAAATGGATGAAGTCGCAGAAAATGGTATAGCATCTCATTGGGCTTATAAAGAAAAAGGTGGCTCTGTTGCTGTAAACCATATTAATAAGACAGAACAAAAATTACAATTCTTTAAGTCAATTATGGAACTTAATGAAGATAAGATGTCTAGCGAAGAATTTGTAAAAAGTGTAAAAGATGAAGTATTAAATAATAATATATATGTATATACTCCAAAAGGTGATGTCATTGAACTACCAATAGGAGCGACACCTGTTGATTTTGCTTATAAAGTACATACAAAAGTAGGAGAAACTACAGTAGGAGCAATTGTCAATGGATCTATAGTTCCATTAGATTATGAGCTTAAGAATAACGATATAGTAAAAATAAACACTTCTAAAACTTCTACTGGCCCTAAACAAGAATGGTTAAATTTTGTTAAATGTACTCAAACAAAAAATAAAATTAAAAATTTCTTTACTAAAACAGAACGAGAAGTATATATAGAACGTGGAAAAGAAGCTTTAGAAAAAGAACTTAGAAAACAAAAAATAGCTTTTAATGAATTTCTAAGTGAAGAGAATAAAAAAGAAATATTTAAACACAGTAAAACAGAAAATTTAGATGATTTATATTTACATATTGGTAATTCTAAATTTGCGCCTAAAACAATAATAAATATTATTTATAAACAAGAAGAACAGGAACAACCAAAACCAAAACATATTATTAAAAGTGATGATTGTGATATTATTGTTGAAGGTATAGATAATATTAAAGTAAATTTAGCTAACTGCTGTAATGCAATCCCAGGTGATGAAATAATTGGTTATATTACTAAGGGAAATGGCATCTCTGTTCATAGAAGAAGATGTCCTAATGTAGCTATGTTAAATAAAAGGATTATTAATGTAGAATGGTATAACGAAACTACTAAAAAATATATTACATCAATTATGATTTATACTAATACTAACGATAATAAAATATTTGATATTATCCAAAAAGCAAATCAAGATGATATTTCTGTTGATAAGATACATGCTCATAAAAAAGATAATGAAACAGAATATGAACTTGATTGCTATGTACGTAACAAAGAACATTTAGTTAAATATATAAATGATTTAAATACATTGAATTTTGTTACTAAAATAGAGAGGTTAATTAGATGAGAATAATAGTGCAAAAATGTAAAAAAGCAAGTGTGGATGTCAATAATAAAACCATTGGAAAAATAGATCAAGGATTGGTTTTATTAGTAGGATTTACACATACAGATACAGAAAAAGAAATAGATTGGATGATTAATAAAGTATTAAATTTAAGAATATTTGATGATGAGATGGGTATAATGAATAAGAGTGTATTAGATGTAAAAGGAGAAATACTATCTATATCACAATTTACCTTATATGGTGATGCTAACAAAGGAAATAGACCAAGCTATATACATGCTTTAGGTGGAGAAAAAGCTGAACCTTTATATAATCTATTTAATCAAAAATTAAGTAATAAAATAAAGGTAGAAACAGGGAAGTTTGGAGCAGAAATGCAGGTTAGTTTAATAAATGATGGACCTACTACTATTATTTTAGAAAAATAAAAAAGGAGTACTTATGAAAAATAAAGTTAATTATAATTTATTAAATATTTTAATATTAGTAGCAATTATTTATATACTTTTTGCTACATATTCTTGGTGGGGTGGAATATTAAATACAATATGGCACTTACTAATACCATTCTTAATTTCTTTTGTAATAGCTTATGCTTTTCATCCGTTAGTTAAAAAATTAGAAAGTAAAAATATTAAAAGAGGATTGGCTATATTTATTGTAGTAACTTTAGTAATATTATTTACAGTAGGATTATGCTTATTAACTTTTCCATTATTATATGATCAATTAATTTCATTTACTAAGTTAATAGGTGATTCAATTACTAATATATCTGATAAATTAAATATAAATTTTGGTGATTTTGAGGATACTATTAATAATAACTTAAATATAATCATTCAAGATGCTTCTAAGTTTGTTTCAAATGGAGCTATAAAACTAGTGTTTTCTTCAATTAGTTTTTTAACTAATGTTTTAGTAATAGGAATACTATCAGTATATTTACTTGCATATATGGATAGAATAAGAAAATCTTTAAAAGAGTTTTTCTCTAAGTTTAGTAAGAAAACTTATAATTATGTAAAAGAAATGGATAATCAAATGACTGGTTATTTTAAAGGATTAATTTTAATTATGATTATTCAATTATTTGAATATTCAATTGCATTCTTACTTATTGGTCACCCTAACTGGTTACTTCTTGGAATACTTTCAAGTGTAACAACAGTTATCCCATATTTTGGTGGTATTATTGTAAATATAATAGCTTTAATTATTTCATCAGTTGTTTCACTTCCTTTATTTATTGCAACTGCAGTTATCGCATTTGTTTGTCCTACAATTGATGGTTATATTATTTCTCCAAAAGTATATGGAAAAACAAATAATGTAAATCCAATATGGATTATTGTATCTGTTGTTATAGGTAGTAGAATAGGAGGTATTATAGGTATTATTGTATCACTTCCATTATTCTTACTTATCCAAGGAACAGTTAAATATTACAAAGAAGATATTATTAAGTTCATTAAGAAAGTAACAAGTCTTTAGTTGCTTTCTTTTTGTATAAATTTATAGTATACTAAAATAAAGTAGGAGGTTTTTATGTATAAGAGAATACTTTTAAAAATAAGTGGTGAAGCACTCGCAGGTAATAACTCTATGGGTATTGATTTTGATAGAGTATTAGAAATAGCTAAGGAGATTAAAGAAGTAAAAGAAAAACATGATTTAGAAATTGCAATTGTAGTAGGTGGAGGAAACTTTTGGAGAGGAAGAAGTAATAAGGAAATGGATAGATGCACATCTGATCATATAGGCATGCTTGGTACTACTATGAATGCCCTTGCCGTAAATGATGCCTTTTTACAAGTAGGATGTGAATCACGTGTTCAAACAGCAATTGAAATTAAATCTATATCTGAACCATATATTAGAAAAAGAGCTATTAGACATTTAGAAAAAGGAAGAATAGTTATATTTGGTTGTGGAACAGGTAATCCTTTCTTTTCAACTGATACAGCTGCGTCATTAAGAGCTAATGAAATTAATGCAGATATAGTTCTAAAAGCTACTAATGTAGATGGTATATATACAGAAGATCCTAAAAAGAATAAAAATGCAAAGAAACTAGATAAACTTACATATATGGATGTATTAGATAAAAAATTAAATGTTATGGATTTAACTGCTATTACATTATGTATGGACAATAATATGCCAATACTTGTTTATAATATGAATATAGTAGGGAACTTAGAAAAAGTTATTAATGGAGAAGATATCGGTACTATTGTAAATAGAGGTTAACTATTTGCAAATATAACTAAATAAGATGTTATAATGTATATGTCATGGAAACTTGCATACAATAAAAAAGAAACATTCAATATGCCAATGTTGAGTGTTGTCGAATATATTCGTTCACCTAACAAAGGTTAGGTGTTTTTTTTACAAACAAAATACAAATAGTAATCAGATAAGTAAACTTAAACCAAAATAATAATAAAAAAAGTATTTAGTATTCAGTGCATATTTCAGTAATGTATTCTTAATTAATTTACGTCAAGTAGACTTTTTTATTTGTCAAAATATTGACATGGGGGGGTAACTATTATAATTAAAGTATAAAATAAAATGGAGAGTTAGTTATGAAAGATGAAAGAGATTTAGAAGTAGTAGAAAAACCTAAAAAAAGTAAAGGAGTTATTATAGGATTTATAGTATTAATATTAATTATACTAGGTATGGCTGGATATATTCTAGTAGATAAAGGTATTATAAAAATAGATTCTAAAAAAACAAATTCAATAGAAAAAGAAGAAGTAAATAAAAATACAAAGACAGAAGAATTATCTATTGATGATAAATTAGTAATAGAACAGATGAATAAAGCCAAAAGTGAGTTTACATTTGGAAGTATTAATTATTTTGAAAATGATTCTTTTTATGCTAAAAATTTAACAAATGAGCAAAAATTTATGCTTGCATTTTCTCAAATAGAAAATTTGCCAGTTGGATGTAAAAAGGGCAAGAATGATTGTCTTGAAGATAAGAATGGTAATACAATTTATGAAACAAAAACAGTATCTAAAAATGAAATTGATAAGATAATGAGAAATTTATTTGGACCAAAATATTCTTATAATAATGATAATATCGATGATGCGGCTAGCTCTATACCAACATCTGTTAAATATGATAAAAATAAAGAGGAATATGTTTTTACAGGTATCCCATTTGGATATACAGCTTTTGAGGATGTAGGTAGATGGCATTTCAAAACATATGTAGAAAAAGCATCTAAAACAGAAAAGGAAATAAGAATAAATTGTAAAGTTTGGATTCAAGTACTTATGATGGAAGAAAGCAATGATGGCTCAGATGATTATATACAATATTATAATATGTATAAAGCAAATGCTGTTGAAGAAAATTTAGATAAATACTTAATAAAAAAATCAGAAACAGGAGAAATTAATGTAGAGGAAGCAGATACATATCAATACACTTTTAAATATGACGATGAAAATAAAAACTATTATTTCTATTCTGTAGAACTTGTAAAATAATTAATTATGACTTATTCCTAATAGGAATAAGTTTTTTAAATGGTTAATATTTGTAAAATATAATGAACTTGGTGTTTTAAATTAATAATCTTTGTGTTATTATTTATAATAGTAGAGGTGAATACTATGAAAGGTGCTAAAGGTGGTTTAAGAGATAGAAAAATATCCGAAAACTATAGAAAATATAATAAGTCTTCTTTACAAGAAGAATTAGAAGCTATTAGATCTCATAGAATTCACGATGGTCTAAATTTAAATACAAATGAAAATGGTATTAATGAAGTTGAAGATTTATTTATAAATGAGGAAGGTATTGGTTCAACTATACTATCTAGAATAATTGCTCAAAATATATATTCGAATAAAAAAGTAAAAGAGGCAAAAATATTACTTGAAGAAATTCCAATAGTAGTTGATGAACTAGTTGAAAATACTAGTGTTGAATATCAACCAGAAGAACAAGTTGAACAATTGCAAGAAGAAAAAGAACAATCTGTTGAAAAAGAAGAAGAAACAGAGTTAAAAGAAACTAAGACAATTGAAGAAGATAGTATTAAGAAAGATAAAGAACAGAAAGAAAAAGTAGAAATACATCATAGATATAGAGTAGGTTTTTGCGAAGAAGATATTATTGAAGATGTATATGAATATGATAATGTTGTTGAAGAAGAAGAAAATCTTGGTGAAGTAGAAGAAGAATATACAAATGAAACTAAGTTAGAACAAGAAATACTTTTAGAATTTGAAAGAATGCTAAGAGAAGATTATTATGAAATAAAAGATTTAGAATATCAGTTACAAGTATTAACTTCTGCGGAGGAAGATGTAGTATTACAAGATGAAATAGAAGATTTAAAAAAACAATTGGAAGAAATCTTAGAAAAATTTGAAATATTGAAAGATAAATATGAGGAACTTAAAAATTCAAGTGATTTTTCTAATCTAATTTTACTTGATAATAATTATTTACAAAATCTAGTTACTGATTATAAAAAAAGTGCTCAAGATAGTATTGACATGGATAATTTAATTAAAAGAGTACAAGAAGCTGAAGATTATATTAGCGTAATAGAAAAAATTATTTATATAGAAGATGAGAAAGACTATTTAGAAGATAAAATTGATGATAAAAAAGAAGAATTTGAAGATAGAGATAAAACTTTTGAGGAATTAGAACAACAATATGAAGATATAGAAAAAATTAATGATGAAATAGAAAAGTATAGTATTAATTTAGATGGTATTTTAAAAGATATTACTAAAAAAGTTGATAATATGGGTGAAATACATAATAAAATTGAAACACATCTACAACTAGTACCAGATATTAATAGAATTGCTAGGGTTGTTGCAGATTTTACCGCATCAACTATAATTCCTAGAACTAGAAGAGGAAATATTGCAAGAGCTGCTTTAATAGTAGATGGCATTAGAAATTTACGTAATGCTTTTAGTATAGAAAGAAGAACTGAAGAGAGACAAGTGGCACAGTATGTTAATTATGCTAAAGAAATAGGTAAAAATATAGATACTATTAATGATTTTAAATATAATATTGATGATGCTACTAAAAATATTACTGATATTAGGGATACTTTAAAAGATGAGTTAAAGGATTATATTAATTTAGTACCAGAATTTAAAGAATTAATGGATAATTTAGATAAAATAGAAAAAAGCTTAGAAGAACAAAAATATTACATTTCTAGGTATGGTTATGAAATGCAAAGGGAATTAGAAAGAAATAACGCAAAAGTATTAGTTTATAAAAATGTTTAAAAAAGACTTGAAATAAATAAACAAGTTTGTTATAATTAACTTACTTGTTCAAATGGCGATGTAGCTCAGCTGGCTAGAGCATTCGGTTCATACCCGAAAGGTCGTGAGTTCGATCCTCACTGTCGCTACCATAAGAAATTTTAGTTGAACTAATAATAGTTCAACTTTTTTTATAAAAATATTGTTGCACAAATAGAACAAATGATATATAATTAAATTGGTGATAAAAATGGAAAAGGATAATTTAATGTTAGAAGAAAAATTATATCAGGATTTTAATTATGATTTTACTTGCTTAAGACATAAACTTGGATTAACACAACAAGAGATGGCAGATAGATCTAATGTTTTAAGAGATAAAATAGCAAAGATTGAAAGAGGAATTTATCCACCTAATATTAAAAGTATACTTAAAATATTAGGACCACTTGGATATACTATTAAAATAGTAAAAATTAATAATAACAAAGAGTCGGATAAATGGAAAATAAAATGATATTATTAACTAAATACTTTGAAAATAAAAAAATAATAACCGTATAAAATAACTGTCATTTTGTTAGAGGTGAAATATTATGGAATTAAAAGTAGATAAACAAATTATTAATTATATGAAAATCGGAGATGAAGATTACATATCAATAACAGATATGCTGAAATCTAAAGATGGTAATTTTTTTATTGCTGATTGGTTAAGAAATAGGAATACTATAGAATTCTTAGGTATTTGGGAAGAATTACATAATCCAAGTTTTAATTATGGCGAATTTGCCATAATTAAAAGTCAAGCAGGGTTGAATAGCTATAAATTAAGTGTTAAAGAATGGGTGGAAAAAACAAATGCTATTGGTATTACATCAAAAGCTGGTAGATATGGTGGAACATATGCACATAAAGATATTGCTTTTGAATTTGGAATGTGGATTAGTCCAAAATTTAAATTATTATTGATTAAGGAATTTGAAAGATTAAAGAAAGAAGAACAAAGTAAACTAGATTGGAGTGCTAAACGAGAATTGTCAAAAATTAATTATAAGATTCATACTAGTGCTATAAAATATAAATTAATACCTATCAAACTAACTAAAGCACAAATTAATTATATTTATGCCGAAGAAGCAGATGTATTAAATATGGCATTATTTGGCCAAACTGCTAAAGAATGGAGAATAAATAATCCTAAATTAGAGGGGAATATTAGGGATTATGCATCGATAAATGAATTAATATGTTTAGCTAATTTAGAAAATTTAAATTCAGTATTTATTAATGATGGTTTAAGTCAATCAATAAGATTAGAAAGATTAAATAAAATAGCAATATCCCAAATGAAAGTATTAAACAACTCTGATACAATTTCATTAGAGAATAATCAACAAATTAAATAAGTTAAATAAATATTTAAGTAATTGAAATTTTTAACGCTTGTAAAAAACTAGTATTTTTTATATTATATAATTGTGATTGTTATGAATGAAAAAGAATTAATAGAATACTATAATAAGTTTAATGAAGATAAAAGATTAAAGACTAGACATGGACAAGTTGAATATTTAACTACTATGAAATATCTTCATAAATATTTAAAAAAATTCAATAATCCAAAAATACTAGATGTAGGTGCAGCTACAGGTGCTTATACTATTCCTTTATTTGAAGAAGGATATGATGTAGTAGCTTTTGAACTTGTTAAACACAATTTAAAAGAAATAGAAATAAAGAATAAGGATATTCCATGCGTATTAGGTAATGCTATAGATTTATCAAAATTTAAAAATAATTCATTTGATATAGTTCTCTTATTTGGACCAATGTATCACTTAATTAGTTATGATGAAAAAGTTAAAGCTTTAAAAGAAGCAAAAAGAGTATTAAAGAATAATGGTTATATATTTATTAGCTATTGTATGAATGAATATGCAGTTATTACACATGGATTTATAGATAATAATATAAAAGCTACTATAGAAAATAAAGAGATTAATAAAGAATTTTCAATAACCCCAAAAGAAAATGATCTTTATTCTTTTGTTAGATTAAAAGATATAAATAAACTTAATAAAGATTCAGGATTAAAAAGAATAAAAATATTATCTCAAGATGGTCCAACTGAGTACATAAAGAAGACAATTAATAAAATGGATGATGATATATTTAATATATACTTAAATTATCATTTTAGTACTTGTGAAAACAAAGAATTATTAGGCGCAGGAAGACATATTTTAGATATTGTTAGTAAGTAGGTGAAGTATGAAAAGAAAAGATATTAAAATTAAATCAGAATGTGATAATCTAGAGTTATCAGTAACTATGTTTATCCCAGATGAAGAAGTAATTGGTATTGTACAATTTTCTCATGGTATGGTTGAACATAAAATATATTATTTTGAATTTATGAAATATTTAACTAAGTTAGGTTATGTAACTATAATTAATGATCATAGAGGGCATGGGAAAAGCGTTAAAGAAAAAGAAGATTTAGGATATTTCTATGAGGAAAGTTCAGATTATATTGTTGATGACTTACATCAAGTTACAAAATATGTAAAAAAAGAATACCCAAATAAAAAAGTAATATTATTTGGTCATAGTATGGGTTCTTTAATAGTTAGAAAATACATAAAGAAATATGATAATGAAATAGAAAAATTAATAGTATGTGGTTCCCCAAGTATTAATCATTTATCAAGTATGGGAGTCTTACTTTCTAAAACTATCAAATTATTTAAAGGAGATAAATATAGAAGTAAGTTTTTAAATACACTTGCCTTATCTAAAAAAGCAACTAAAGATTGGTTATCATATGATTTAGATTATATTAACAATTATAGGAAAGATCCTTTATGTAATTATATTTTTACTACTAATGGATTTATTAATTTAACTAGATTAATGGTAGATACATACTCTAAAAAAGATTGGAAATTATATAATAAGGATTTAAAAATATTTTTTATCGCAGGGTATGATGATATTGTCATAAAAAATGAAAAATTATGGTTAAAAAGTATTAGTTTTTTAAGAAAAATAGGATATGAGAATATTTCTTATAAAATGTATCCTAATAAAAAACATGCTTTGATTTTAGAAAAAGAAAAAGAAGAAGTTTATGAAGATATAGTAAATTTTATAAAGAAGGGATAAAATGAAAAAAGTAGAATTACTTTCACCTGTTGGTAATTTTGCTATGCTAAAACAAGCTATTCATAATGGCACAGATGCAGTTTATTTAGGTGGAAAGAATTTTGGTGCTAGAAAGTATAGTGATAATTTCACTAAAGAGGAATTAAAAGAAGTTATAAGGTATGCTCATCTTTATGACGTTAAAGTTTATCTTACTGTAAATACTATTGTATATGAAAAAGAAATAAATGATTTTATAGAATATATTAAGTATTTATATAGTATTAATGTTGATGCTTTAATTATGCAAGATATTGGAATGATTTGTTTAGTTAAAAGCATTCTTCCAGATTTTGAAATACATGCTTCTACGCAAATGAATATTCATAATCAAGAAGGATTTGATTTACTTGAAGATATAGGTATATCTAGAATAGTTCTTGCTAGAGAAATGGGTATAAATGAAATTAAAAATATAAAAACAAAATTAGAAAAAGAAGTTTTTATTCATGGAGCTTTATGTATAAGCTATTCTGGAAATTGTCTATTTTCATCTCTAATTGGAAACAGAAGTGGTAATAGAGGTGAATGTGCGGGTACTTGTAGACTTCCATATAAATTATTAGAGAATGATAAAATAATAAAAACATCAGGTAATTATTTGTTAAGTACTAAAGAATTATCTTCTATAGATAATTTAAAAAATATATTAGATGCTAATGTTGATAGTCTAAAAATAGAAGGAAGAATGAAATCTCCTGAATATGTAGGATTAGTTACTAAAATATATAGATCTTTAATAGATAAGTATTATATGGGTAAAGAATTAACTTTTAATAAACAAGAAATAGACGATTTAAAACAAATATTTAATAGACAGTTTACTAAAGGATTTATAAATAATGCTACATATGATGATTTAATGAATATTAAAACTCCTAATCATTTAGGTATAAATATAGGAGAAGTAGTTGATTTTAATAAAAAAAAGATTAAGATTAAATTAAATAAAGAGTTGAATCAATATGATGGTATTAGATTTAAAGATCAAGATAAAGGTTTAATAGTAAACTATTTATATGATAAGAATGATAATTATATAAGTTCTTCTAAAGATTATGTTTATTTAGATAATAACTTAGGTATAAATACTAAAACACAAGTATTAAGAACTTTTTCCTATAAATTAAAGAAAAAATTAGAGAAGATAAATGAAAAGAAAATAAATATTAAGTTTAATGTAAAAGCAAGACTTAATGAACAGTTACAAGTATCTATCAGTGATAATAATAATACATTTACTGTATATGGTAATATTGTTGAAAAATCATTAAATAGAGCTACTACTAAAGAAGAAATAGAAAATAAACTATTAAGAATTAAAGATACTCCATTTATATGTAATGAAATAAATATTGATATCGATAATAATACTTTTATTCCTATTAGTAGTATTAATAATATTAGACGAGATTTAATTGATAAATTGCTTAATTCTAGATATAGGGATGAAAGAGAATTAAGTAATAAAGTTATATCTTTAAAAAATAGTAATAAAAAGATAACTAATGAAATATCTATAATAGTAAGAAATGAAGAACAATTAAAAACATGTTTAAGTTTAGAAATAGATAATATATATGTTGATGATTATACTTTATTTTTAAAATATAAAAATCATAAGAATGTATATTATAATTTGGATCGAGTTAATATAAAATATAGAGATTATCTTAATGATAAACTTTTAATAAATGATTTAGCTTCAATAAATAAATATGATTGTATAAAAAATAGTAGTTGTTATTTAAATATAGTTAATAGTTATAGTGTTAATTATTTATTAAACTATGTAGACAAAGTTACTTTATCAGTTGAAAATAGTATTGATAGTATAAAAGATATTATTGAAGGATATAAGACTAATTTTAAGAAAAATCCTAATTTAGATATAGTTATCTATGGTAAAGTAGATCTAATGATTATGAAATATTGTCCATTAAACTTGCTTGTCAATAAAGATAAAACATGTAGAATATGTAAGAATGGACAAAAGTATTATTTACAAGATCGAAAGAATGAGTTATATAGAATACTTCAGAAGAATGAAATTACTCATTTAATACATAGTAAGAATATTAATTATTTAAGTGACATAGATAAATTAAAAAAGATAGGTATTTCAAATTTTACAATTATTTTATTAGATGAAGATGAAAAAGAAATAAAAAAAATAATAAAATACTTTAAGTAAAATTATAAATATGTTAAAATTATATTAGGTGATGCTTATGGAAAGTAGAAAAAAAGGGACGCTAAAAGATTGGATAGAAGTATTAGTTTTAATAACTATAATTATTTCAGTATGTTTATATTTATGTAGTTTATACAATAATTATAAGAAAGAAAGTATGAATAATTTTGTATTAGAAGATACTGTCAAGCAAATAAAGTATGAGGAAATAAAACCATATTTACAAGAAAATAATGATGTGTATTTATATATATGTGTTAATGATGATAATGATTGTCGTGAATTTGAAGAAAGTATCAAAGAAAAAATAAGAATCAAAGACTTAGGTGAATATATTGTTTATTTAAATTTGAAAGATTATCCTAATAAAAAAGAGATTATAGATGATTTAAATGATAATTATGCTAGCAAAAAAAAGATAGATTATTATCCTGCTTTTGTCAGAATTAAAAATCAAAAAATAGTTAGTATGGTAGAAAAGATTAATAAAAAATTAACAAAATCTAATTTTGAAAAATTTATAGAAGTAAATGAGATTAGTTAATAATCTCATTTTAAAATGGAGGAATTATGAATAATATAGTTTTATA
>CAYRAF010000009.1:0-30736 GCA_964422195.1 uncultured Muribaculaceae bacterium
ATCAATACCATATAAAGCTATTCTTCTATAATCACCAATAATCCTTCCTCTACCATAAGCATCAGGAAGTCCTGTAAGTAAGTGATCTGTTCTTGCTCTTCTTATTTCCTTAGTATAAGCATCAAAAACTCCTTGATTATGGCTTTTTCTATAAGTATTAAAGTATTTATCAACTGTAGGATCAAGTTCATAACCATAAGCTTTTAATTCTTCATATACCATTCTAATACCACCATATGGATTTACAATTCTTTTAAGTGGTTTATCAGTTTGAAGACCAAAAATAATCTCATTTTCCTTATCTATATATCCTGGTTCAAAGGCATCTATACCTGACATAATCTTTGTTTCTACATCAAGCACACCTTTTTTTCTTTCTTCTTTTTGAAGTTCTTCACAAATATGCCATACTTTTAAAGTTTTATCAGTAGGGCCTGCTAAAAAAGAGTCATCTCCAGTATATTCAGTATAATTTTCTTCTATAAAATTTTCTACATCAACAGTATTTTTCCATTTTTCTCCTTTAAAACAATCCCATTTCATAATACTACCTCCACATCTATTTTTTACACTACTAATTAATTATAACATAAGTAAAAAAAAAAGAAAGACAATAGTCATCTTTTTACATTAAAATTTTATATACTTATTCATCATATAAAATTAATTGATTAGGTACTAAATAAATAACTTTATTTTTTTTAGATATATCATCATAAGTTTTATTTAAAACAGATAATACTTGCTCAATAGTATCATTTTCTTTAGTAATATAAAAATCTATTCCTTCTTTTGGAATAACCAATCTATTTCCTACAAATAAAATAGTATTATCATCTAAACCATTTAATTTTGCTAATTTACTTCGATCTATACCATAAGCATCTGCGATTTTAGATAAATTATCTCCCTCTTCTATTGTATAGTAAAAAAATGGTTGATTTTCACTTACAGGTATTATTAATTTTTGTCCTTGTTTTAACTCTACCTGTTCCATAGTATTAGCATTAATTAATTCATCAACTGATATATTATTAGATTCTGCGATTTTAGATAAAGTATCATCTTCTTTTACAATATATTCATTAAACATATATTTCCTCCTATATTAATATATGTTTAACTATTAAAAAAAAGAATATTAACTTTCATATTCTTTTTTTAACATAATCATTGTTTCAGATAATGCCGTCTCAACTGCTGGCATAGCTTCTTTAGATAAACAAGATATCATAAGTTTTTCTTTTATAGTATCAATAACAACTCTACCAAATAATAACCCAACTTTTATATTAAAGTCATTAAACATATCAGGAGTAATTGAATCAACAAAATATCCAAATATAACTCTTTTTCTTCCTACTATAATTCTTTTGTTTGTAAGGGCAACTACTGCTGTATGAAAAATATCATATCTAGAAAGTTTTCTTTGTCCTTCAAAAACATATATAACCTCTTCTCCTGGATTTAAGTGTTTTTCTATAACCGATGCATTTTTTCTTACTCTCCATGCAATTGTAAGTGGATATTTCTTTTTAAAATTTAAAGCTTTTTCTGTTACTGTTCCCATAGTTACCTCCAATTAATATAATTCTTCTTTTGTATTATAACATATTAAAATAAATTATCAAATAATCTAGCAATAGAATTAGCTAATGTATCAACAAAGAAATCTGCTATTACATCTACTAAACTTTCTTCTTTATTTTTACTTTTTTTCGATTTTTTTGTAGATTTTATAGTATTTTTCTTTGTTTCAGTACTTCCACATTTGCCAGAAGATTTTTTAATAATTTTTCCATCGATTACGCAGCCATCTTTTTCATCATCAGTTAAACTCCATATACCGACTTTTTTTTCTTTTGCTTGTTGCTCTAAATCTTGCAAATATTCAGTATAAGCATACTTTCCATAAAGATAAGCAACTTCTGCATAGCCATTTTTAATTAACTCTTCTTGTAGCATTACACCATCAGTATATACCCATGCGAGTAATCTGCCATATTTATCTGTTTCACTACTACCTTTATCATATTCTAAAGTAAGTTTTTTAGCATTACTAACCATTTTACATGTATAATTACTAGCTTCTTTTCCAAAAGGCTCAACTGGATTGTTTCTTTTAACTGTCTCAGGAGTATCTACTGCCAAAAATCTTACAGTATATTCTTTGCCCTCTTTTTTTATTTTTATAGTATCACCATCTACACATTTAGAAAAACTAACATTTTCTTGTTTTGCTAGTACAAAAGTTGGTATTAAAAATAAAATTAATATAAAAAACAACACTTTCCTCATATTATCACTACCTTATAATATAATTATAGTAGTTTTTCTTTAATTTGTCGATAAAAAAAGTACTTAATAGTACTATTTTTTTATTTTATCTACTACCTTTTTCATATCAATTCCATCAATTGCTCTAAGTACCTCTACAGGTAGTGCAAATACTATTGTATTAGATTGATCTGATGAAATATCATTTATTGTTGATAGAGTTCTTAAATGAAGTGCTCCTGGAGTAGTAGCCATTATTTCTGATGCTTTAGCTAAGTTTTTAGCAGCTTCAACTTCACCACTTGCTTTAGTAATAACTGCTTGTTTTTCTCTTTCAGCTTCTGCTACTTTAGCTATTACCCTCTTCATTTCAAGTGGTAATGATACATCTTTTAATTCAACATTTTCTACTTTTATTCCCCACTCGTCTGATGCTTTATCAATAATTGCACATATACTTGAAGAAACTTTTTCTCTTTCAGATAACAATTCATCAAGTGTCACTGAACCAACTATATTTCTCATTGTTGTCTGTGCAAGTTGAGCAACTGCATAATCATAGTCTTCAACTTCTAATATTGCTTTTGAGGCATCAAATATTTTGTAATATATAACTGCGTTGATTTTAACTGAAACATTATCTCTTGAAATTGCTTCTTGTTCTGGCACATCTACTGCTTTTGTACGAATATCAACTTTAGAAAATGATTGAAATATTGGAAGTACTATTTTCCAACCTGGTTTCATAGTACTTGAATACTTTCCTAAAGTAAACTTAATTCCTCTTTCGTATTCATTAATTTGTTTTATTGAGCCAAGTAAAATTATGCCAATAACAATAACTATTCCTAATCCTATTTCCATACTCTCACCTTCCTATCTATATAATACTATAATTAAATATAAATATTCAAGAAAAAAAGCAACTTTTATGTTGCTTTTTAGTATGTGAGAGTTAGTATACTTATGTATTAAAGATTATTCTAATATCACCTCCACTTTTTATAATTTAATTATAGAAAATGGATATATCAAAATTTGTCAGTTTTTAATACTAAAATATTTCTTTATATATATCAATATAATTCTCTACAAATTTAAAATCTATCTTATTTTTAATCTCATCTGGTATTTTATTTAAATCCTTTTCATTATTTTTTGGAAGATAAATTTTATTTATATTATGGGTATAGGCTGCAATTACTTTTTCTTTTATTCCTCCTACATCTAATATTTCTCCTCTTAAACTAATCTCCCCGCTCATTGATATATTTGATTTAATAACTTTATTTTTAAATAAGCTAATCAAGCAAGACACTATTGCTGTTCCTGCAGAAGGACCATCTTTTTTTACAGCTCCTTCAATAAAATGAATATGAATGTTTTTATTATTAAACATTTCTTTATCAATTTTAAACTCTTTAGAATGGCTTTTGATATAGCTTAAGGCAATTTCTACACTTTCTTTCATTACATTACCAATACTACCAGTAATTTCTACTTTACCATCACCATCATACATTGTAGCTTCTATACCTAAAACTTTACCACCATACATAGTATATGCTAGGGCATTAATATATCCTACATATTTATTATCTTTTATATCATCTATATATTTTCTAGGTCCTAAATAATTATCTATATTATCAGGAGTTATAATAACTTTTGTATTTTTCCTCTTAGTTATTCTATTTTTAACAACTTTTCTACATATAGATTCTATCATTCTAGTTAAATCTCTAAGACCTGCTTCTTCGGTATAGTTTTTTATTATTACTCTTAAAGCATCATCATCAATCTTTAAATCTCTACTAGTTAATCCATGATTTTTAAGCTCATTTTTAATAATATATTTCTTTAATATATCTAATTTTTCAAATTCCGTATATGAAGATAGTTCAATAATTTCTAATCTATCTTGTAATTCATATGGTATTTGTTCTATATAGTTAGCAGTTAATATGAAGAATACTTCACTTAAATCAATATCTTCTTCTATATAATGATCTTGAAAATGATTATTTTGTTTAGGGTCTAATACCTCTAGAAGTGCAGATGCTGGATCCCCTCTTAAATCTTTAGTCATTTTATCTATTTCATCAATAATAAAAACTGGATTAAATGATTTAGCTTTCTTGATTCCTTGAATTATTTTACCTGGCATTGCTCCTACATATGTTTTTCTATGACCAACAAGTTCTGCTTCATCTGATATACCACCAACACTTATTTTAGCATAGTTTCTATTTAGAGCTTTAGCTATTGAAATAGCTAGGGATGTTTTACCTGTTCCCGGAGGACCTACTAAACAAATAATTGGACTTTTAACATCTTTATTATTCTGTTTTACAGCAATGTATTCTAATATTCGCTCTTTTATATCATTAAGTCCGTAATGACTATTATTAAGTTTTAACTCAATATTATTTAAATCTTTATTATCCTTAGTATAAATATTGTATGGCAACGAAAGTAAGGTATCTATATAATTTCTAGTAATTGCAATATCTGGGATATTTGGATTATTATCTATTAGTTTTTTAAATTCTTTTTCTAATCTCTCTTTTATATTTATAGGTAGTTTCCTACTATCAATACTTTCTTTTAAATCTATTAAGTCTTGACTTAAATTATCTTCATGTAATTCAGATTTTATAATATTTAATTTCTCTCTTAAAACAAACTCTTTTTGAGACTCTTCTAGAGATTTATTTAGTTTTTCATCTATTTCTTTTTCTAGTTCTAATACATTTAAATTATCTTGCATATCCGTAAGTAACATTTCTGCTCTTTTAATAGGATTAATTTCATTGATATAGTCAATATTTTTATCATAGGTATTATCTAAATTTAAACATATGATATCAGTCAACTTAGATAAAGTAGATATATTTTCTACTTGGGACAATATAGCGTTTCCAATATATGGCATAGCATTAACATATTCTTCTAATTTACTTAATAATCTATGTCTATATGCCAATTCTTCTTTTGGATCTATACTACTAATATTAGCTTCAGCAGTCATTGCTTCAAATAAATCATCATCTTTACTATAAGCATATACTTTAGCTCTATATTCCCCTTTTATAATAATTCTAGTCTTACCATTAGGCATTTCCATTTTCATTTTAATTAAACCAACTACTCCAATACTAGGAAGTAAATTAGTATCAATATTATCTGTTATATCATCAATAGGATTTACTAATAATATTTTATTTTGATAATAATTTTCCGCTAAAGATAAAAGTTCTTTTTCTTCTTCTCTTTCAAATTCAAGGCGTATTTCACTTGAAGGAAATAGTATTAAATTCTTAATAATTAAAACTGGTAGATTAGTCTTAACCATAATACACCTCCAAATGAAAATATTTAAATTTTATTATATATGATTTTAAAAAAAATACAACAAAAAAGTATTTTTTTTACGAATTTTTACATAGATTTTTTTCAAAAAAAAAGCACTTATTCTAAGCACCTTTTTTATTAGTTTTTTTCTTTGATTTATTGTCTCCATTGATTTTTACATTTATCTCATCTAATGAAGCGCAATTCCAAAATTCTTCTAAATCATTATTACCTAAACAATCCTCTAAATAATCATGCATTACAGGATTATTTATCTTTATTCTACCAACACTTATTTCAATAGTTTCTTCCTGTTTTTGTAATTTTTCTTCTTCTTTAAAATATTTTTTTACTTTTGGATAATAAGTTAAGGCAGCTCTTTTTAAAAAATAGTAATAATCATTAAATAAATCTTTATTATCCATAGAATTATATAATTGTTCAACAGTACGAGGTCTTTTTAATCCTTGACCTAGAATGCTAAAACTATATGATAAATCTTTTGTAAGTCTTGGGAATAAGCTCATACCATAATAAATATTATTAGTCATTTGACTAATACTTTGTATTTGGTTATTACCATATATAATTGGTGTTTCTAAGTTATTACCACCATTATTATATAATCTTCTAACTCTATTATGATCATCTATTTTTTCACATAATATAGCTATTTTACATTCATCAGGAATATGTTCTTTTTCTCTATAATCCTTACTATCTTTATAGTGTTCTATAGTATATTCATCTACTTCACGTAATTTACCCTGAAATACTGTAATAAATTTTTGACCTTTATAATATCCAAGCTTACCTATCATCATCATTTTTACCACCCTATCCCCTTTAACGCGTTTAATTATATCATATTTTACATAATTTGTCAATTATAGTTAGTTAGTCAAATTAATTAACACAAATAACTATATTAGAATATTTTATATTAGATATTAATAAAAAGGAGGAAAAACTATGTATTATTATGGTGGTGGATCTTGTGGTTGTGGTAATAATAACACAATGCCATATATGGTTCCATATTATAATCAAGGAAGTAATAACTATGCAATTATCTTAGTATTATTCATTTTACTAGTTATTGTATTAGGTTCAAGATTTGCAAGATAAACTTAATAGGAAGAAACACTTCCTTTTTTTTATAATTTGTGTTATAATATGCATGAATGAAGCGGAGTGTGGTATTATGCTTATGACAAAAGATATTTTAGATGAAAAAAATAAATTACTAAGACAAAAGTCAAAAGAAGTTGTTTTTCCACTTACAGAAGAAGATGAAAAGAATATTAATGAAATGCTTGAATATTTAACTAATAGCCAAATAGAAGAACTTGCTGAAAAATATGATTTAAGACCTGGTACTGGTATGGCTGCTGTACAAACAGGTGTTTTAAAAAGATATTTGACTATTGTTTTAGAAAAAGATGAAGGTAAGTTTGAAAACTATGTTGTTATTAATCCTAAAATAATTAGTAATTCAGAAGAAAAAATTTATATAGAAGCTGGAGAAGGATGCTTAAGTGTTAATCGTGAAACTGAAGGAATCGTTCCAAGGTATGCTAGAGTTACTATAGAAGGATATGATATGGATGGTAATAAAATTAAAATAAGAGCTCGTGAAGATTTAGCTATTATATTTCAACACGAAATAGATCATTTAAATGGTATTTTGTTTACTGATTATATTGATCCTAAAGATCCATATAAAGGACAAGATATTTATAGAGCAATATAAAAAACGGATATATCCGTTTTTTTTAATAACATCCAATATAGTAGAATCTTGATTTTTTTGATAATCAACTATAAATGATACCCTTTTATCTTCATCTTTTTCATTTATATTATTATAATCTTTTATTTTATTAGGAACTGATATAGATTCTGGAGATTTATAAGCTATTATACTCTTTTGTCCATCTGTTAAATAAACTATATAATAATATCTACTATCAATTTGACAAACAAAAACCCATGAATCACATAAATATTTATTATCATAAGGTGATTTTTCTAAATCAGAAGTTTTAATACTGTTTTTTTCATACTCATTAAAACTAACTGTAGTAGTACAATTATTATCTAATGTATATACATTATATTTATAAGAATTCTTTCTAGCATCAGCTTCTGCTAAAGCAATAAATCTTTTAGCATCATTAATAAATGTTAATTTTTTATTTTTTTCTACAACATTATTAATACTAGGAATCGATATTAATAATATAATTCCAAGTATAGCTAAGGTTCCTAATAACTCCACAAGTGTAAATCCTTTATTATTCATAAAATCACCTATCCTAGATTATTATAACATACAAAAAAATAAACATTCAATGTTTATTTTTATTCTACTGATTTTAAAGCTTCTATCATATCAATTTTCTTTAGTTTAAAATGCGTAAAAATTGAAATAATGACTGAGAATATTAAAGTAATTAGAAATGCATAAATATAACTTACTGAATTAATATTTCGCTGAAACATTATAAACTCCATTTCTGCACTTATCATTACAAATCTATGTAAAAATATTCCTAGTATTAATCCAAATAGTGCTCCTATTACAGTTAAAATCATTGTCTCTCTATAAACGTATAATGATACTTCGATATCTTTAAAACCTAAAACTTTTAATGTAGCTATTTCCCTTGTACGCTCAGTAATATTAATTGTTGTTAAATTATAAAGAACTATAAATGCTAATAGTGATGAACAAAGAAGTATAACAAATACAATTCTATTGATACTTGTAACCATATCTTTAAATCTTTTTAACATATCCTTAATAAAAGTAATATTTATAACTTTACCACTATTTAACAAATTAGTACTAATTTGATCACTTTTGACATTAGAATCAACCTGAGTTAAGACCATATTATAATTAACATCTTTTTTAAATACTTGTTTATAATAATCCTTATTAAGATAAATATAATTATAAGCATAATTCTCCATTATATTTGATACTTTAAACTTAAATTTTTCTTTATTTGTATTATAAATTTCTATATAATCATTCTTACCTATTTTTAAATTATTAGCAAGTTTTTCAGTAATAACTACTCCTGAGTTATCTATTCTAACTTTTTCTTTTGTTTTTCTATTTCGCATATCTAAAGATTTATATAAATCTTCTTCGTTTTCTGGTACTACTACAAATAAGTCATTATTTTTATCTTTCATTTTATAACTAAAAGATTCTTGATATATTAGGGAATAATTCTTTAAATAATTATCATTAAATAAATCTTTAATATCATTACTTAATTCTTGATATTTATCATTTAATACTATTAAAGCATCATATTTAGTTATCTCATTAAATTGTTTTCCAACTATACCTTCAATACTATTTTTAAGTCCAAATCCTGTTAAAGTTAATGCTGTACAACCTGCAATACCTATAATAGTCATAAATATTCTTTTTTTATACCTAAAAATATTTCTAGTAGTAACTTTGAAGGAAAAGTTTAATCTTTTCCAAATAAAGTTAATATTTTCTATTAAGACTTTCTTACCTTTAGCAGGAGCTTTAGGTCTAAGTAAGGAAGCAGGAGTTTCCTTTAAAACAGATAAAGCTGTATAAATAGTTATTAATAGCATTACTGATAACATAATAATTGAGGTTATTATCATAATTAATATATCATTATTATATCTAATATTAGGTAATATATATAGAAAATTATATATATTAAAGATAACTCTTGGTAATACATTACAACCTATGGATAAACCAAGAATAGAACCAAAAATACTGGCAATAGATGCATATAGTAAATAAGTAAATAATATTTGTTTATTATTAAACCCTAATGATTTATAAATACCCATTTGTCCCCTATCTTCTTCTACCATTCTAGACATAGTATTTAGACAAACTAATGCTGCAACTAATAAGAAAAATACAGGGAATACTTTAGCTATATTATTAACCCTAGTAGTATCATCTTCATATTCACTATATCCAGGATTATCTTTTCTATTAAAAGTATATATAGTAGGTTTTTCTATGCCCTTTAGTTTATCTTTTTCAATAGATATTTTTTGATATGCATTATCTATTTTTATTTTAAATAAATTATAATTATCATAGTATTCTTGGTAAGCATTTTCAAGTTTTTTATATCCATCATTAAGTTGTTTTTTATATGCATTTACTGTTTTTCTACCTTCTTGTTCTTTTTTTACAAGCAAGTCTTCTTGTTCTTTTAAATATGTTTCTTTTTCGCTTAACTCCTCTTCTAAAGCATCTATATCTTGTTGAGCTTGATTCAGTTTTTCTTTAGTATCATTTAAAATATTTCTTATTTGATCAACAATAGTATAAGGGCTATTAATATCAATTTGATCAATTATTGCTCTATATTTATCAATATTTATTGAGTTTCTAATTTCTTGTAACTTTTCTCTATAATTATCTACTGTAATCTCATTAAGATCTATATTAATATTTAAATTTAAATTTCCTTCATCAATATAATTCAAAAAGTCTACTACATTATCATATCCAGTAGTCATTATATAATCTACTATTTCATCTGGAGTCATTGTTGTAAAGTCTGGTAATGTTGAAGGATCAGGAAAATTATCATATTCACTAATATATTTAACGATTTCTATATAATTCATAATAGAATCATAATCAGATTTTGCTTTATTATATTCATTTCTAGCATTTTCAAGTTGATTTTTAGCTTCTTTTAATTGTTCTTTAGCCTCCTCTAATTTATTTTTACCGTTACTTACTTCATTATTTAAATAAACTTCTTTATCATTTAACTGTTTTGCTGATTTTGTTAATTTTTTATTATTATAATCTAGTTCTTTTTTAGCATCATTAAATTCATTTAAATATTTATTTTCTTCTCTTTGTACTTTTGTTATAGCATCATTAATTTTCTTATTAGCTATATCATGAATTTCATCATATCTTCTATTCCTTAACAAATCTTCTTGCTTTTTTATGTTCTTTTCTAATATTTCTAGAGCATTATTATATTTATTAGTATAGGCTTCTAATTTACTTGTTTTAGTTCCTGTTAAATATATCACTGTATAACAATCTAATTTAAAATTATCATTTAGTGTATATATATATGAGTTTATTTTACCATTACCAAGTAAAGTATTACCTTTTGCATTAAATTGAGTATACATAGGTGATTCAACTATACCTACAACTTTTAGTTTTGTTTCTTTTAAATCGTTTGTTGTAAGATTAATTTCATCACCAAGTTCATATATCAAACTATCCCCTAAAACTTCTTTATTGTTAGAAGGTAATTTACCCTTAATTAATTTAAAATTATTAATAATTTTAGGCATACCCATTACTCTAACTACATCACTACTATCAAGAGCATCTAAATAATAGTTACCTTCAACTTGTTCAATACCCTTAATGTTATTTAAAATATCAATATCTTCATCAGTAAATCCTAAAGTACTTACTAACTTCATATCCATTAAATTTTGTTCTTTATAATAACTAGCTGCTGTAAACAACATATCTTTTGATGTGTTTTTAATACCTGCGAAAAAACCAACTCCTAATGCGACTATAAAAAATACAGATAAAAATCTACCAAAAGTAAGTTTAATTTTTTTAATGGCTTCTTTCAATAATAATTTCATATTACCAACTTATATCCTTAGCATCTGTTGGTTTTTTATTTATTTTAATACTTTCAATAGTGCCGTTTTTTATATTAATTACTTTATCAGCAATATCAGCAATAATAGAGTTATGAGTAATAATTATTACTGTCATATTCAACTCTTTAGCAGTTTTTTGAAGTAATTCTAATATACTTTTTCCTGTTTTAGAGTCAAGAGCTCCTGTTGGTTCATCACATAATAATATTTTAGGATTTTTAGCAATGGCTCTAGCAATAGCAACTCTTTGTTGTTCTCCTCCAGAAAGTTGTGCTGGAAAATTATTAATCCTTTTACTTAAGCCTACTTCTTTCATTACTTCATAGGCATCTAGTGGATCTTTACATATTTGACTAGCAAGTTCAACATTTTCTAATGCAGTTAAGTTTTGAACTAGGTTATAAAATTGAAATACAAATCCTATATCAAATCTCCTATATTCAATTAACTCTTTTCTATTTAGCTTTTCAATATGTTTACCATCAACAATAATAGAACCACTAGTAATATTATCCATTCCACCAAGTAGATTTAAAACAGTAGTTTTACCTGCTCCTGAAGGACCTAATACAGCTACTAACTCACCTTTTTCTATAGTAAAATCGACATTGCTTAAAGCTTTAATTTCAATTTCACCCATCTTATATACTTTCTTTAAATTCTTTACTTCTATATAACTCATTTTAACACCCCATTGCAGTTACATATTATAGCATATAATCAAAAAAAAAGATAGTATTTCTACTATCTTATTATTAATTACTAAATGATGCTACAATAGCTTCATAATAACTTTCAGAAGCTATTCCCTTAGATCTAAAATCAGTTCTAACAAATGGACATGATCCATTGTATTCAATAAAAGCATCATCATCCATATAATACCACTGATTTGTTAATAATGTAATACCAGCAAAATCTAAATTTTGAAAGAAATAAACATACGTACCAGCCTTAACGCCTGCTAAAGAAGGAGCATCTATATTTGCTGAAATAGCACCAAGTGTTTCATTATAATTTATTCGATTATATTTAGGTTGTGAATAATCTCCTTCAGCAACACATTTATTATAATCGAAATCTTCTATTTCTTCAGTCGTTGGTCTTCTCAATTTCACACTAGATATTGGATTTGTACCACCACTACCACTATTATTATTAGTTGTTATTGACTGACTATCAACCCTAACTTTTGCTTTACATGTATGATTTTCCGCTTCATCAGCAGTAGTATTATAATCAACCCACATATATAGTTTATATGTATAACTTTCTCCTATATCTATTGTTCCACTATCTAATGTATATAATTCTTTACCACCTTTATTAGTAGTAGAACCTTCACTTAATAAGGTAATACTTTTGATAACAGTATCTTCACCATTAACAACTTTAGTTAAATAATATTTAATGTTTTTCTTTGCAAATGTAAGTTCTAATAAATCAAGAGTTAAATCATAATTTGCTTTCATTGTTCCTGTATTAGTAACTTTAAATGTATATGGTGTAGTTCTTAATGCCCCTTCATCTGTCAGAGGTAATGGATTTATTTGATATATTTCATTTGCTTCATCTGTTATTTCTACACTTAATTTACCTGCATTAATAATATTAGTTTTTTCTCCTCTAGTAGTTACATTTAATAAAGCATATGATGTTCCTACTAACAAAGCTACTCCTAACACAGTTCCTATAATTATATATATTCTTTTATAATCTTTTTTCATATTATCTATCCTCATATTAATATTATCATTTACAAAATATATAGTCAAGATAGACAATAAAAAAAACCAATATTGGTTTTATTTTTTATTATCTTTTTGTGAACTTTTTACTAATATAACTATGATTGTTATAACCACAAATAAATACATAAATGATACAAGTAATGCAAGTATATTTGATGATTCAAAGAATAGATTTAAAAGTACTATATAGAAAATTATTATTCCAACTACAGCTAGAAAAATATCACTATATCTTTCAAATTTATTTGGCATCTCATCAAAGAAATCCTTTATTGTCATTACTATCCTATTAATGCAGAATAACATCATAGCAAATAATCCTATTAGTTTTAAAGTACCATCTGTAGTAAATAGAAAGAAATTAAATACTCCTAGAAAAAATAAATAGATAAATAGTATTATTGCATTCAATGTAAATTTCTTCATTCCCAACACCTCTTTACTATATAAATTATAATATATAAAAAAAATATAGTCAATAATAATAACTATATTTTTAGTTTAAACTATCTTTCAATAATTTCTTATATTCTTCTACTCCAGGTTGATTAAATGGATCTATATTAAGTAAATATCCACCTGTAGCAGCACTAATCATAAAGAAATACATAAGCTTAGCTAAATTATATGGATTTAATTCATCTATAGTAATAATATTTGAATAAGTTTTTCCATTCATATGTGCTTCTGCTACTTTATCTACCGCTAAATTATTAATATCAGATAAATTTTTATTATATTTATCAATATATATATTAGTTGTTTTTTCTATTTTAAAGTTAGTTTCAAATAATATTTTATTTCCTTCTTGATAAAATTGTCCTAATGAGTGTAAATCTCTAGTATTACAAGTACTAATAGGAAGAATTGCTTTATTCTCTTTTCCTTGAGTTTCCGCAAATAATTGCTTTAACCATTCACAAAATGGTAATAGTTTTTCCTCATAAACACCAAATGATTCAATTACTTTTCCCTCATTATAAAATAAATCTCTAATACAAGCATATTCCATAGCTTTATCAATATCTTCTTTACCTGCTTCTAGACCTTTTAAAACCTCATCTACATTAATATTGCTAACACAAATTGGAAGTAATCCTACTGGAGAAAATACTGAATATCTTCCTCCTATGTTTCTTGGTACTTCAAAAGTAACAAAATTATTTTCTTTTGCATACTTCATTAAGTTACTTTCTTTATCCGTTGTTATTATTACTCTATCTGTAATATCATCATATTTATCATTTAATAATTTTAATACCTCCTGATAAACTATATTAACTTCCATTGTAGATCCACTTTTAGATATAAAATTTACTACAATATCTTTATCTTTTATATATTCAAATAAATCTTTTAAATATTCAGATGATAAGGAATACCCCGCAAATATAACCTCGGTATCTTGATGAGTAAAGTAATTTTTAAAAGCTTCTATAAAACTATATGCTCCTAGATAAGAACCCCCTATACCTATTACTAAGAATACATCTGCTTTTTCCCTAATTGACTTAGAAATCTCTTTAATTCTTTTTATTTCTTCATTTGTAATTGTAGTATCTTTATCTAGCCAATCTAACATACTACTTTTTTTTAGCATTGTTGCTTTAATACTATCTATTCTATCCTTATATTTATTTAAATCTTCAACCTTTTTATCTGTATACGTGTAAAAATCATATTTTATCATTTAAACCTCCTAATAATTTCTATTTTCCTTACAATTCTATTATAACTTATTTTAAAAAAAATAAAAAGATAGTAAATTTATACTATCTTTTTATACTATTTATTATCACGACTATTTAATATTTTAGTTAATCTTTTAGGTTTTACTAATTCTTCGCCATTTGTAGCTCTTCTAATAATTTCGTTAAATACTATTATGGCATCTGTAGCTATAGAAATATGATTATATTGCTTATTAGTAAGTGTTTTTTTAGTATCTTCATCAAAAGTAAATATTTCTATTCCATCAGTTGTATCTATAAAATGTAAAGTAGCAACATTTGGATATTTTTCTCCAATTAGTAACATATGATTATCTATTTCCATTCCTATACAAGCTTTAGGAATTGTTTCTCCTTGTGAAATAAGTAATACATATTTATTTTCATCATCATCATATATGTATCTCTTTACTTCTTGATTATCAAAAAACTTAGATAAAACTTTGTTATTACTAATATCATAATTATAATCAACTCTAATGCTACTAATCCTTAAGTCTTCTACTTCAGGATCTCTAACATATTCATCGATTTTTAATAAATTATTTCTTGTAATAATATTTTCCTCAGAATTTTCTATTAAAGTATATCTTGAAAAATAAATAACTAAGCTTTTATACATTTGTTTTAATTCTTCTTTTGTCATATCTATCTTCCTCTCTTAATTTGTATATCTTAACGCTTTTTGATTTGGATAATTAGCATTTTCTATACTTTTTCTCATTCCTTCTCTATCAAAATGTACTACTCTTTCCTCTATTATAACATCATTGTTCTCTTCTTTTAATACTATATATGAGGCTTTGTCTTTATTATCTTTATCACCCATAGCTAGACCTCTCATAGTATGGAATAATGTTTTATCAGATTGTACCACACTACTGAAATGTACATGTCCTTGTATTACTATATCATAATCATTAACTGTTTTTAAAATATTATCAGTATAAAATAATGGATTTTTAATATATGATTCTATTGTTCTTTTATATGGATCTTTTACTGGATGTAATAAAAGATAATCTCTTAGCATTTCTAATCTCTTAGTAGTATCTTCTTCTAAATAATAACTACCAGCTGGTATATTAAGTTTATATCCAAAATCATCTAATTGTCCATGACTATTAGTATAATAAAATTGTCCATAATTCCTTTCTGGATTATTCTGATATGACCATGTACTATGATCATCAAAATCACATCTAACATCATTTATAAAATGGCATAAAGCTATTTTCTTATTAGCTATAGTTAATTCAATAAATTTAGGATACTCTCTTATCTGTTGTTTTTGTTTATCTGTTAATTGTAAAGTAGTATATCTAATAACTCCTCTATCGTCTCCATTTAAATAATAAAATGGCTTTGTACCTATATTAAGATATTCTTCATGATTACCTGCAATAGATTTAACATTATATTCTTCTAATAGATCTAATACCTCTTTTGGATTAGGTCCTAATCCTATATTATCACCTAATGAATATATTTCTTCTATTCCTTCTTCTTTTATAGCTTTAAGAACTGCTTCTAACGGTTCTTTTAAGGCATGAACATCAGAAATAACTGCTATCATAAAACCACCCCTTAATACCTGCATATTATATCACAAATTTAAGAAAAAGTAAAGAATAATAAAAAAAACGTCTATCGACGTTATTATTAACTGGAGCAGCTGAAGGGAGTCGAACCCTCGTCCCAACCTTGGCAAGGTCGCGTTCTAGCCGTTAAACCACAGCTGCATACCAGTATTATATCAAAAGAAATGCTTTATTTCAAGAGACTTTTCATATTATTAGTTTCTTTCATAACTGTATCATTATAGTTTAGATTATTAAAATAATAATCATATCTATATATAGCAAATCCACTATAATGAGATAAATTTCTAGAATATATTATTTGTCTTTTAATAATATCATAGTTTTCTACCCACTCATTTTCTCCACTTCCAGCATACATATCTTTAGTTCCTGCTTTGTATAAAGATAAAGCAGGTATTAATGATATATTATCTTTTTCTATTAAATCATTCCAATCCTCTACAGTAGTAGCAAATGGTACTGTATCATGTAAAAATCCATAATATACTTGTGGCATTATAAAATCAACATAATTATCATTTTTACACCAAGTCTTAACATCAGCATGATGAACACTATAATCATTTTTAATATTACCATCAGGAGATATACCAAACATAATATTACTATTATTCTTTTTAACTGTTTGATAAGCTTCTTTTACTAAATTATTAATTATTTCTTCATGATATTTTTTTAAACTATATTCACCACCTTTATTTACATATTCTTTATAATCTAAATAATCAATTTCTTCATTTGGATAAAAATAATCATCAAATAACATTCCATCAATATCATAATTCTTACTAACTTCATCTATGCCATTTATTATTAACTTTTGTACTTCCTTACTAGAAGGATTAAAAAATATACCTTTATTATCTATTACTTCTAAATTTTTAGTATTTATCCATTTATACGCTACTGATTTATTTGATATAGTAGTTGGATCACTTACATTTCTAACCCTATATGGATTTATCCAAGCATATAATTTCATATTAAAGTTATGTGTTTTTTTGATAAAATAATCAAGTATATCTAATACTAATTCATCTCCTTCTTGAGAAACCACTGTAGATGACGTATTAAAATAACTAGAATGATATATACTATCTGCGAAAGGTCTTATTTGGAGAATAACAACATTATAATTAGCGTTATGTATATTATTAACCATTTCGTCTATATTCTTTTCTTGTTCTTCCTTTGTCTTTCCTTTTAATAATTTAGAATAGTCTATATATGATACAAATATATATCTATCTTCCTTAACTTCATTAATAACTTGCTTGACTTTTGGTTGAGAAATTTTTTTATTGGTTTTATTTAAATTATAATCTACTATCCATAAAGATATTATACAAAATACTACTGCGAAAACTAGATATTTTTTCATATACTCACCTATCCTTAATATAATAAAAACATATCTAGAGTAATATTTTTGTCTAATCTTGCAAATCAGATTTTTTTATTATAAAAATTTGATCTTTCTTATAAAAACCATAAAAAATATTTGCTAAATTAACTCTTTCTTTACTAATTATTTTTTTTAACCAATTAATATCTTTACCTAATTGTCTTAAAGCATCTTCATCAATTACTCCATCTTGAATCAAAGGTAATGGATAAGTAGTTGAAGATCCTTTAGTAAATATAGATAATCTACCATTATTTTCAAGTATAGCATAATCAACTTCTTCTATACTTCTAATACTTTTATCTCTAAGTCCGGATAATAAATCATCTAAACTATATCTTTGCTTTACCATTTCTTTAAAATTAACTTTTCCTCTATTAATAATAACTGATGGTTTACCTTCAAATAAATCTCTTATTTTACTATTTTTTATAGTTATTTTAGCCATAATAACTTGTAGTAACACCAATGAAAATATTGCAAGTATTGGAATTAAAATATTTTGTTTACTATTTTCAATTCCAATAGCGGCAAGTTCTGCGATTAATACTGACACTATTATATCAATTATACCTAATTCACCTATTTCTCTTTTTCCCATCATTCTATATACGACTGTTATTACTATATAAAATACTAATGTCCTAAAAATAACACTTATAAAATTCACTTTCATCACCTACTTTTATTTTGTAATATGTCATAACTTTTTATACAAAATAATAGAATTATTATAGGTGATATCATGAATAAGTATTTGAAATATTTAAAATCCATAGGTATTTTTCTATTATCGGTTTTAATTATTAATTTATTAATAACTATAATTCATTATTTTGATTTTTTTAACTTATCTACAATCAAAGTATTAAAGCTACTTAGTGTAATTATTTCATCATTAATATGTGGATTCTATATTGGTAGACAAAGTATAAAAAAAGGATATTTGGAAGGTTTAAAAACCGGTATTATTATAATTATTATAATGTTAATACTAACACTAATATTTAAAAATTTTCATATAAAAAATATAATATATTACTTTATTATAATGATTAGTAATATATTTGGAGCAATTATTGGAATACAAAAAAAGAAGGAATAACCTTCTTTTATTTCTTTTCTAAATTTTCTAATGCTGTTCTAATGGCATTAGCATATCCATCAACAGTACTTTGCTCACTTGGTGCTAAATTTCTTACTACTTGATTAACAGCAGTTGTAACTGCATTATAAGATTCTTCAGTATATAAACTGCTATCTAATGCCTCATATTGATTAATTAATTCATCTACAGCACTATAATCAGCATAATACATACTTGGCCCCTTTTCTAAATCAGTAATGGCATCATCTAATTGTTTTTGAGTTACTTCTCTTTTATTGTATAAATTAATAACATAATTATCAACTTTTTGAATATAAGCAGGAATATTATAATAATATGGATCATATGTATAAAGTTTCTTCTTTAATCTTTCAATATCATTTTTGAAAGCAACTTTATCATATATTGATAATTTTAGTGTTATCTGATCCATCCCAGCAAAATTTTCACTTTGATAAGTATTTCTATTAGTATTCCAACTACAGTTAATACCACCACATTTATAATAGTTAACATATACTGGAACATATATATCAATTAAATCATTAGTAGTTTGTTTTGGTTGTCCCCACAATCTATGATTACTAACAAATTGCCAATCTGCATTAATAGGTTTCATCTCAAATTTATTATCAGATTGTGAATAATTGAAGTATGTTGAGAGTCTTGGTGTTAAATCATTACCATAAACACTTTGTGCAGAATTGCTAGATTGAGGAGCATATGCTTGAAAACCATAATCACTTTTTCCAGTAGCATAATCTGTCCTATATGAAAAGTCTACTTCTTGATTTTTTAAGTTTTCTGATTTATCCATGTATATTTTATTTTTACTTATTTTAACTTGTAAATCTTCTGTTGAATCTCCTTGCCCTTTACTTAGTTCATCTTGTAAAAAATCAACATCATATATCACTTCATTAATATCACTATATCCTAAACTAGTAATATCTGAAACATAATTTTTATTATATGTATAGCTAAATTCTTGATTTACAATACCAGTATCTGAATCATTATGTAACTCAGCAGTAGTAAGTCCAACTTTAGATTTGAAAGTGATTTTTTTAGGTGATGACGAATAATTATTTATCATAATTCTAATTGTTTTAGAATTATCTTCTTCTTTAGAACTACTAACAATAAATTGTCCTTTTTCATTTGGTTTAGTTTTGCTAGTTTCAACATATTTAACTAATATATCTTGATTATTTTCATTATCTAATTTGATTATATTAGATTTATTAGTAGAAACATTGGTATTAGTAATATTATTTGAAACACTATATTCTAAATTATAAGTAGCATCAATAGGATTTGTATTAGTAATAGTTATGTCTAACATCTTTATTTTATTGTTTTCTACAACAATTGAGTTAGTACTATCCAAATCTTCACTTGTTATAGAACTAGTTAAATTACCTGCAATAATTTTAAATGTTTTATCCTTTTGCTCTGCAACTGTAAAAATTGCATAAGAAACATATGTACCAAGTAATACTAAACTAGCAAAAATTATAAATAATAAATACGTATTTTTTGTACTTACTGTTTTTCTTAAATAATAGCCTAATTTAGTACTATTTAATACATTATCATAGCCATTTCTAATACCTTTCAATAGTTTTTTCATAAAATCACCTATTATATTACTATAATCATTATATATTATTTACTATATTTTTTCAAGAAAAGAAAATCTAAATTATAGATTTTCTTGTATATACATCAACTTTAGGATCAATATAGACATCTATTTGACATTTATCAACTATTTTTATAAAACCTAAGCCATTAATAACTAAATCTTCATAATGATTAATATCATATGTATTTTTATTAATATCCTTTAATAATTCACATTTAGATGAATTATATCTTTTAACTGTTAAATCATTAGATACATATACTACAAAACTATTCTTTTCTTCAGATAAATTATCTATTCTTAATAAATCATTAATAACAATACATTGATTTTTTTTCATTTGAAATACTTTTGGTTTAATTTCTTTTTTGGCAATTATTTTCTTATACATATCACTATCTACAAAATTTAAAATATTACCATTATCTACAAGCCCTGGAGTATCAATTAAAGTTAAGTATTCATTAAGCGGAATAACTATTTTATCTAAAGTTGTTGAAGGCATCGGAGAAATAGTTAATTCTTGAGTATTAGTTGAATAATTTCTTAATAATTTGTTTATTAATGTTGATTTACCAGAGTTTGTTTTGCCTACCACATACACATTAGAAGAAGTTTGATAATATTTAATTCTATTCAAAAGTAAATCAATGTTATAATTCTTTTCACTACTAATTACAATAATATCTTCAAATTGTTGGTCTTTTTCTTTAATATAATCAATAATCTTAGAATCTTTTACGCTTTTTGGTAAAATATCTTTTTTATTAACTACTAACATTATCTTATTATTTATATATTCTTTAATAATATTTAAGTCTTGATCTAAATTTAATATATCTACTACATATAATACTAAATCTTTAGTATCATTAATGCTTTTCAAAATCTCAATAAATTCTTCGTTGGTTTTACTAACTGCGTGATATTCACCATAATTTTTAGTTCTAAAACATCTTTGACATATATCATTTTCTAAAGTTGTAGTATATCCATCCTCTAAAATGTTTTCATCTTGTAATAAAACACCACAACCTAAACAATATTTATTATCCATAATAACGTCCTTTCTTAAATAAATCTTTTTTAGCTAATTTTTTTAATACTTTTCCTTCTAAATATCTATTTAATTTTGTAACTTTTAAATCTTTCTTACCTAATGGATCTACTAATATAGTTTTAATTTTATATCTATTACCTGATATAATATCAGTCATTATTTGATCCCCTATCATACACATTTCTTTTCTTTTACAATTATATTTCTTTTTTATTTGTCTTAAACCCTTTGTAAATGGTTTTAAAGCCATGGATACAAAATCTACATCTAATTGATTACTATATTCTTCCACTCTTTTTTTATTATTATTGGATATTATTAATACCGTAAAATCTTTTTTTAATTTTCTAAATAATAACTTAGTTCTAATAGGAGTTTTTCTTTCATCAATTAGCGCTATTGTATTATCTAAATCAAATATTAAATAGTTTATTCCTATTTCTTTTAATTTATCATAATCTATATTAAAAATATTTTTTTTATACATATCAGGTATATATATCTTCATCTTATCACCAATACTATTATATAAAAAAAGAAGTTTTAAATCAACTTAACTATATAATAATAGTCACGTACTTTACACTTCTTATATTAATCATTTGTTAATACTTTTGCACCCTTTATCTTTTTATTTTCTAATAGCGAATCAAATATAGGTTTAACAATATTATTACCTACTGGTCTAAAATATATTAAATTTCCATTTTCTTGATCTAAATCTATTTCTTCAGCTATATCAATACCAAAAATTAAACCATAATCGACTCTTTTTATATAAAACTTATTATTACTATCCTTATCATCAAAAAAAGCCCAGTCATCTTCTAATAATCCATTAAGTGATCGATATAAAGCATTTTCTTCACTGATATAAAATAAATCATCTCTATTATTTACATCTTTACAAGGCCAAATATCTAATTCTATTATTTCTTCACTGGTTTCTGATGTTGGTGTTCTTCTAGCTTCCATAAAAGTTATCATCACACTATTAGATTTAGTAATATGAAGCTTTCTCAAATGCATATATCCAATACCATCATCAAAATATTCAGCATCTTCTTCTCTTGTTATTTCATATTCAGATCCATCATATTTATAAGAATTTTCATCTGTAAAATGTATACTTTCAAGTGTTTGTTCCATAAAAATTACCTCCGTAATGCTTATAATATCATAAGATTTAAAAAAAAGCTAGTATTCTTCTAAACGATTATCTTTTATGAACTCTCTTAAAAGTTTAGTTAAAGCTCTTTTTTCTATTCTAGAAACATAACTTCTAGAAATATTCATATCT
Source organism: uncultured Muribaculaceae bacterium (assembly GCA_964422195.1). Taxonomy (GTDB): domain Bacteria; phylum Bacillota_I; class Bacilli_A; order RF39; family UBA660; genus CALVUP01. The sequence goes on from CAYRAF010000009.1 coordinate 22,920, forward strand.
TTAGCTATTTCTTTTTGTGTTTGTTCTTTATAATTAAGTAATCCATATCTTTTTATTAATATTTCATATTCACGTTTATTTAATACTTTAAAATACTTCTTTAAGAGTTTTATATTATCTTTAACATGTATTTCTTCTATATAATCAACTTTTGGAGTTTTTAAGATATCTAAAATTGTTATTTCATTACCATCTTTATCATATCCTATAGCTTCATTTAAAGAAATATTTTTATTGTTTTTATTATTACTTCTAAAATACATAAGAATCTCATTTTCTATACAACGAGCACAATAAGTTGTTATCTTAGTATTATGTTTATCGTTATAACTATCTATCCCTTTTATTAATCCTATTGTTCCTATACTAATTAAATCATCTTGATCAGAAGGTCCATTTGAATATTTCTTTACTATATGCGCGACTAATCTAAGGTTATGTTCAATCAATGTAGATCTAGCTTCTTTATCCCCTAATTTCATCTTTTTAATATATAAAGCTTCATCATCTTCTGATAAAGGATCTTTAAATACTTCATTAGAATATGATGCAGTTGAAAAAAATAAAGTTTTTATTAAATGAACTAAATTAAAAAACAAAATATCACTTCCTAATTAAGTTTATGTAAAGCAAAAAAAAATAGACAATTTTGTCTATTTTTATGTTGCTATTGTAATATTAGTAAAATCACTTCTTAATCCTAAAATAAAGTCTTTAGATGCTTGATCTTTAACTGTTATAGCAGTATTTTCAGGAACTGAAGTAAATGCATTAGTTGAAGTAGTAACTTTTGAAAAATCAAATTTAGGTATATTTAAGGTCGTTAATTTGCTACAACCATTAAATATACTTGAAATATTAGTTACTTTAGTAGGAGCCACATCAGGCATACTTATAGTAGTTATATTACTACAATCTTTAAATAAATTTGACATATTAGTAGCTACTGGCGCATTAAATCCTGTTAAATTTACGCTAGTTAGTGAAGTTAATCCTGAAAAAAGATTAGCAATAGTTGTTATTTTACTTAAATTCCAGTTACTTAGATTAATTGATTCTAATGATGTACAAGAACCAAACATATAAGATACCGATGTAACTTTTGTTACTCTAAACATTGATAAATCTATAGATTTTAATTTATTACAGTATCTAAATGCTTGTTGAAAAGTTGTTACATCATTTGAAACAGTATTAGGAAGTGTAATTGTTTCTATATTATTACACTTTGAAAACATATAAGCAAATGATTTAATTTTAGAAATATCAAAATGGGATAAATCAATAGATTTAAGCACAGTATCATTTTGAAACATACGCTGCATTGTTGTTAAATTTGGTGTATTAGATGCACCTAAATTAATTGTTTTTAATGCTGAGCAATTAGCAAATAAACAATCCATGTCATTGGCACTAGCATAACTAAATTTGCTTAAATCCAAATGTTCAATAGCTTTACATTCATAAAACATATATTGCATATCAGTAACTAAATTAGTATTAAATGATGATACATCTAAATTTTCTAAGCTTTTACAATCATAGAACATATCAGCCATATTAGTAGTTCTAGAAGTATCTAGGCAATTATTGAAATCAATTGATGTGGTTTTAGTTAAACCACCAAATGCCATATTACCACCGGCACCTTCAATATATATCTTACCATTACAACCAAAATGTAATTCATATAAACCGTTATTATCTGTATCAGTACACCAAGCAATTACTGTTTCATCATAATCACGTGAAGCATCCCAAGATTTTGCATCCGCTGCTAAATGAACAAATTCCTCATCACCATTATTCAATGTCATAGTAAGTGCATTAGATCCAACTTCAAGTGTAGGTAAAAACTCAACACTTTCAATTTGATTCTTATTTATTGGCCCATTAAATGCTGAATCTCCTCCATCTTCACCATATCCATCTACTAATATACTTTCCGGTTGATAGAAAGTATAAGTAACTACTCCATCAAATATTATTGCATCATTACTTGTATAACTACTTGATACGGTATATGTTAAGTATAAAGTTTTAGTTTCTCCAGGCATAATCATAGTCTTAAGAGTATAATTAGTCATTGCAAAATTAACATTTTCACTATTAATTTGTGAATCAATTGAATCTACCCATTGGGCTACTGTACCATAATTAGTAATATCTACAGCAAATGATATTTCAGAATTAGTATTAGGAAGTTTAGCACCTATAGTAGTGCTTGCAACATTATATTTAGGCTCATACATTTCCATTGCGTCATTAGCAGTACTATGCAATCTAATTGCAGAAACTCTCATATCTTTAATTGGTCTAAATGTTCCTTCACCCGATACAGATAATTCTCTGTTTATAGAAGCATAAGCTACAGAAAAAGATAATACAAAAGCAGCAAAAAGCAAATAGATAAGTTGATTTGTTCTATCTTTTGCTTTTCTAATTTTTATATTATCTTTCTTCTTATTTTTCATTTTTCTTCTTCTCCAAATCTGCAAGTTTTAATACATATTTATAACTTTCTACATCACTTTTTACTACAAATACACTCTTTAATCCTTTATGAATTTCATAGAATACTATTGGTTTTTCTATATTATCTCTAACATCTAATAATTCAGTAAAGTTTTCAACTTCTACAGCATCTTCTGGTATATCAATATCTTTCTTAGAAGTAACTATTAATCTATCATATTCTCTTAATATTTTTGCTAGTGTTATATCATAAATAGATTTCTTCTTAGAAGTTTTAATCATAAATATAATCAAACTAACTATTGTTACAAGCATTAATAATACACAAACAAATGATAATGCTAAGAATAATTTATTAGATATAGCAAAATCTGTATATATAGCCGCAGAACTACTGTTATTTACATTATTAGTATCCATACTAATATTAATTGTTTGCTTAGTAAGTGGAACTGTTAGTTTTACTAATCCATCATTTACATCTTTAATTTTATTACCTTTTAAGTCATATATATCAACATGTAAAGTTAATACTAAATTACTTTCTGCACTTAAAGCATAAGAACTTTTGAATTTCTGGATTATACTATTATAATGACCATAATCTACTTTTAAATTTTCATTAATATAGAATGATGATGAATTATCTTTAATAACTGTAACATCATCCATTATTTTATCTGTACTTGAATATATAATTTTATTATCATTTTCTCTATCAGTTACTAATGTATCAGCAGTTATATAGTAATTATACTTATAATCTATAGCTTTATTAGCACTAAAACTATATTGGAAGTTTACGTTTATATAATCAATTAAACTTGCTATATACTGCATATTACTATCTAAATAAGGTGTATCATAAAAATCATTTTTTTCCAAATACACTTTATAATCAATATTACCTTTTTGACTATAAAAAACATTACTAGTAGTTTTAATAGAAATACTACCCATCAAAAATATTCCAGCAAAGATTAAGAAAAGTACTATTAATACAGCTCTAATAATTATTCTTTCACCATAACTAAAATATCTTTTATAAAACTTAGTTATTGGTGGTTTTTCAGAAACATTATCTTTATGTTCTTCTTTTACTATTTCTGTTTTTTCTTCTTTTATGTCTTTTTCCTTATTCTTTATTTCTATATTTTCTTTTTTTGAAGTTTTTCTTTTATCCATATTATCACCTACTAACCATATAATAATTCATTTAAGGCAACTGTTGGCATACCTATATATTTGATTTTAAACTTTACTATTCCTACTACTTCTTCTTCTTTGATCATATAAGCATCTTTAGTACCATTATTATCCCCTTTTGTTCTAAAATTAATACTATTTGGTGTTGTCTTTATTTCTATAACTCTGTGTACTATTAACCTATTTTCATGACGATGAACTAATATATCACCTTTTTTTATTGTATGTAATTTATTTCTATGAACTTTTTTTAGTATCACTACATCACCTTTTTGAATTTTTGGATACATTGAACTAGAGCCAATAGTTAATGCTTGATACTTAAAATTACCACTTGTAAGTACAATAATAGTTATTAGCATAGCAGTTACACCTGTATAAAATATCATCTTATTCCTATTATACTTTGAACTAGTTATTCTTCTTGCAGAAAAATATCCAAATAAAGTATTAATACTCATAAAGATAAGTACTGGTAAAACTGTTTTAATAATAATATTTATATACTCACCAAAATCTGGAAATATTGGTAATATAAATACCGGTATTTCCATTAATAATCTATAAAATATATTATTTAAATAAGTTGTATTGTAATTTAAATATGTTAATAATAAATTTTTAGTAATACTTGGGAATATAACCAAACATACCATTTTTGTAAGTTCCATTGGTACGAACACATTATATATTGTTACCATTATAGTAAAATCAATTAATACAAATATTAAAAAACTTAAAAATAAATATAATTTATTATTCACAATATGTGTATTAATCTCATATCTTAACAATTCTGATACACCAATTAACATTAAAACAGGCATCGAGTTATATATAATTCCTTTTATTGAAGTATCATATGCAGTTCTATAAAATCCCGCAAAAAAACCAAAAAGATATGTTATAAAATAGTATAATAATACGAAAGTAAAGATATTTAAAAATATATCTTTATCATTCCTACGTGGTTTATTAGTAAAACCAAATACTATTAACATTAAGACAAATACAACTGCCAATATTGCACTTAAAATATACTGATTTGTTATTTTAAATACAAAACTATTAAATAGTAAAAATAATATTAGACCTATCTCAAATAATAAGAGTCTTTTGTCCTTCCTTTTCATTCTTATCACCACTTTTTAATACTTTTGTATTAATAACATATTAAAGGAGCAAAGGATGCTCCTTCAATAATTATATTTTAACTAATTAGTTATTAGCCATATCTTGAACATAATTAATTGTAATGTTCATACCAGTAAGAGAAACATCATCAGTTGGTAATTCTGTAGCAGAACTATCATATTCTATAGTTAGGGCAACTGTAACGTAATCGTGTGCTTTTAAAGTATCTCCTGCAGCTACTGCAGAATCAACTGTTTTATTATCTGTTCCATGAACATCTACATATGTTAATGTATAATTAGTTTTACTATCAACTAATGTAGCATCAGCAGCTACTGCTGGATTTGCTAAAGATGTAAATGTAGGTCTTGGCATTGTTAATCCAGCATCACCTATTTTAGCATTAATATCTCCATTATTAACAATTTTAAATGTAAATACAACTTTTGATCCTGGTTTAGTTAATTTAACATTATATGCACCAATATCAGTTTTTTCTACACCGTCAGTACCAAATGTAGTAGTTCCTGTATTGATTGTTGGAGCAGTTTCGATAGAAGCTCCGCCTGTAGCTTCTCCAACTATTGTTGTTACTCCAGATTCTGTTGTTGATTTTCCATCTACACCCTCAAAGTGTACATCCCATTCTGCTTTATCTAGAGTAGCAGTACCTCTAATAGTTAATGTTCTACTCATTGCTGCAAATGCAACTGTAAGCCCTAATACAGCTACAACTAGTGCGATTACTGATAATCCTCTTATTCCTCTTTGTTTTTCCATTTTATTTCCTCCTTATCATAACTAATATATCATTATTTAAATATTTAGGTCAAGACAAAAAAACTTGTTTTTTTATACTTTACACTATTTATGTAAAATAAAAAGATTATACAATAATCTTTCTACTTTTTAATATACCCTTATTATTTTCATATATTCCTATTACTTTATTTTCATAGGTAAATACTACTATATCATCTATATTCCAAATATCTTTTATTCTATTACCATTTTTTATTTTAAAGCATAAATCTTCATTAACTTCTATTTGTTTATAATTAGCTAATGCTTCCTTTAATGACATTATTTCATAATTATCTTTATTTACATCTTCCAATCTATAAGATTTTTCTATATTAAAAATACCTTCATTTATTCTTCTTAAATTAGACATAGTACATAATATATTTAATTTTTCTCCAATGTCTCTAATTAAACTTCTAATATATGTTCCTTTAGATACTTTTACTTTAAATGTAAAAGTATCTTTTTTTATATTAATTAACTCTATATCTTTAATTTCTACTTCCTTTTTTGGCAACTTTACTTCTATATTATTTCTAGCATACTCATATAATCTTTTACCATTAACTTTAATTGCAGAGTATTTAGGCACTTCTTGTAGATACTTACCTATAAATGAATTAAGTACTTTAATAACTTCATTTTCATTTAGGATATAATTATTATTTTGTTCTAATATATTGCCCTCTATATCTAAAGTATCTGTCTTTATCCCACATTTAACTTCTGCGATATATTCTTTATCATCATAAGTTAGAAATTCTATTATTTTAGTACCTTGATTAATAGCAACAACTAATACTCCTGTAGCAAGGGGATCCAAAGTACCTGCATGCCCTATTTTTTTGGTATTAAATTTTTTTGATAAAATATTAACTATATCTCTACTAGTATAGTCTTTTTCTTTATCGATAATAATAATTCCATCCATTAATATCACCTTTTAAATTATAACAGAGTTTTATTGACAAAACAATGAATTTATGGTATAATCATACTCGCATTTAAAAAAAGGAGTTGTTATATATGAATACAATGGAAATGATAATGAGAGGTAAAAGAATAGAACAAGTAGAAAGTAATTATATTAGTTCTGTTTTAGGATATTTAAATGTTTTTGGTGAAAATATTAATGATTGTAACTTAGAATCAAACACTGTTATTAAATCATTTGAACTTGCCCAAGGTCATTTAAATATGTCTGATGTACAAGTATATGCCCTATATTTAAAAAACTTTATTATAAATAAGCATGATATTAGTATAAATTCACAGATTGGATCATATGTAGAAATTAGTCAAAAATTTGATAAATATAAAAAGTTATTAAATGCTTGCAATGATATAAATGAGCAAGATGTTGGTACTGTAATTGCATATGTTAAACTTAATGGATTAACTGATTTCTTAAGGGAGCAATATATAGATTTTAAGATTTTAGATAAAGTTTCAAAAAGTAGAACTTCATATTCCAAAGAAGATAGTGATAGAATATTTGTCTTAGATAATATAATAGCTTATGGTAATGGCAATAATAATGATAATGATAATAATAAAGTTTTTCTTAAAAATTTAGACTAAAAAAATATCTCAAAATTATGAGATATTTTTATTTTGTATTTCTTTTAACTTTTCTTCTATTCTATTACCATATTCAATAGAATCATCATATTTAAATATAATTTCTGGAGTATGTCTTACATTGATTTTTTCAGCAATTCTTCCCCTAATAAATTTAGAAGCTTTTTGTAATTCTTTAGCTATTTCTTCTTTTTTATCATCATTAAGTACAGTAAAATATACTTTAGCATAACTTAAATCATTAGTTATTTTACATCCTGTAATAGTCACAAAATTAATAGTATTATTTTTTATTTCAGTAGATAAGATATGACTTATCTCTTTTTTTAAATCTGACTCTAGTCTTTCTATTTTCATATTTATCTTTTAATTTCTACAAGTTCATATGTTTCTATTACATCATTAACTTTGATATCTTGGTAATTCTCTAAAGTAATTCCACAATCCATGTCTTTTTTTACTGACTTAACTTGATCTTTTTCTCTTTGAATACTAGCTATTTTTCCAGTATATACTACTACTCCATCTCTTATTAATCTAGCATTTTGATTATTAGCAATTTCTCCATCTGTAACATGACATCCAGCTATATTACCAACTTTAGAAAATTTAAATAA
>CAYRAF010000010.1:0-30584 GCA_964422195.1 uncultured Muribaculaceae bacterium
CAGTACCATATGAATGGTATGAAAAATATGGAGTTAGAAAATATGGATTCCATGGTACATCACATAGATATATTACTAAAAAAATTAGTGAAACTTTATTACGTGATGATTTAAAAATTATTAGTTGTCATTTAGGTAATGGTGGTTCAGTTACTGCTATTAAAGATGGTAAATGTGTAGATACATCAATGGGATTTACTCCACTTGCAGGTATTGTTATGGGAACACGTAGTGGTGATGTTGATCCTTCAATAGTGCCATATGTTATGGAAAAAGCTGGCCTTAATGCTAGTGAAGTAGTAGATGCTCTAAATAAAAAGAGTGGTTATTTAGGATTAAGTGGTAAATATTCTGATTCTAGGGATATTGAAGATGGCTGCAAAGAAGGAGATCCTAAATGCATTTTAACACAAGAAAAATATATTAAATCAGTAGTTGGATATATTGCTAATTATTACGTATTACTTGGTGGAGCAGATGTAATTTGCTTTGCTGGTGGTATAGGAGAAAACGGAATTGATATTCGTATGCAAATAGTAGAAAAATTAGCATGCTTAGGAATTAAAATAGATGTTGAAAGAAATAATGTTAGAGGAAAATTACAAAAGATTTCTAGCGATGATTCTTCAGTACTATTATATGTAGTACCAACAGATGAAGAATTAATGATTGCAAAAGATACATTAGCGTTAATAAATAGATAGGATGATAATATGTTTGATCAAATTTACAAACAAATAGAAAAATATGAAACAATAATATTAGTAAGACATATTGGAGTAGATCCTGATGCTATGAGTAGTCAAATAGCTCTTCGTGATAGTATCAGACTTACTTTCCCAAATAAGAAAGTATATGCTATAGGCAATGGTACTTCAAAGTTTTCCTATATTGGTACTCTTGATAAGACAATAGAAGAAAAAGATGCTTTACTAATTGTTTTGGATACCCCAAACTTAATTAGAGTAGATGTAACTGATCTTGATAAATATGCTTATAAAATTAAGATTGATCATCATCAATTCATAGAAGAATTTTGTGATTTAGAATATATTGACACGGAAGCAACATCTGCCTCACAAATTGTCTTAGAATTAATAAATAATACACCCTTAAAAATGAATGACCATATTGCAAGATCAATATTCATAGGAATTATGTCAGATACTAATAGATTTTTATATAACCCTTCAAAAAAAGCTTTTAAAATGGTATCAGAAATGGTAAATAAATATGATTTTGATATGGAACAATCAATGAAAGATTTATATAAAAGACCAATATCAGAAGCAAGATTAGAAGGTTATATTGCACAAAATATGATTATTAATGAATATGGATTTGGTTATATAATACTTACAAAAGAAGATGTAGAAAAATTACAAATAGATTCAGCTTCTGCTGGTAATACTATAAATAATTTTAGTGGAATAGAAGAACTTGAAGTATGGGCTTTTGTAACAGAAGATGTTAAAAATGATATAATAAGAATTAATATTCGCTCTAATAAGATTGTTATTAATAAAATAGCTGAAAAATATAACGGTGGAGGCCACAAACTTGCTAGTGGTGTTAGAGTTAAAACCATGGAAGAAGCTAAAAAAGTATTAGAAGATTTAAATAACGAATGTATAAAGTATTATAATGAAAATAATAAATAGAGGTGTAATATGAAAATAACTAGTGTAGATTTAAAAATAAGCGCAGTAAGAATTAGTCAATATCCTGATGATAATAAACCAGAATTCTTACTTGTAGGTCGTAGTAATGTAGGAAAGAGTAGCTTTATAAACACAATTGTTAATAGAAAAAATATTGCTAGAACTTCTGCTAGACCAGGGAAAACACAAACACTTAATTTTTATGAAGTAAATAAAACCTTTTATTTAGTAGATGTTCCTGGATATGGATATGCAGCTGTAGATAAAAAAACACAAGCTAAGTTTGGTAAAATGATTGAAGAATATTTACAAACAAGAGAAAATTTAAAAAGAGTATTTATGCTAATTGATTTTAGACATAAGCCCACAGAAGATGATGTCTTAATGTATAACTTTTTAAAATACTATAACTTACCTGTTACTATAATAGCTACTAAATATGATAAAGTATCTCCTAGTAAGAGAGACAAATCATTAAAACAAATTCAATCTACTATAGATTTAGTAATAGGTGATGAACTAATATTATTCTCATCTCATACAAAATTAGGAAGAGATGCAGTTATAAAAAGAATAGAAGACTTAACAGTAGAAACTATTTAAGTCTTTTTTATTGCCAAAAATAAAAGAAAACATATTATATCATAGGTGATATCTTGAAAATAAAGTATGTTGAAGATGGATATTATGTTTTTATTGTAAAAGAAAAACTACCAACTTCTTTAGAAAATAAAGAAAAGTTAGTGGAATATATAAAAGAAGTTATTATTAATTTAAAAGCATATTATGATATAACATTACAAGGATTTTATAAAATATATGCATATCAAAGTAAATATGGTTTAATACTAAGAATTATCTGTATAGAAGATCTAGACTTTGAAACAATAGACTTAAAAATTGTTATTAGACATGATATAGATATTTATTTAAAGACAGATGACTATTTTATATTTCAAGATAAAAATTTATTCTATGAAGATTATTATTATAAAAATATTAAAGAGGTAGATAATATATATAAATATATAGAATATTGTGATATTTATTTAGATGAAGAAAACAAATTAAAAAGCATTACTTATTAGTAATGCTTACTTTCTTGTATAATAATGTTCATTTGCTTTAACTAATCTTTTAGCAAAGCTACTATTGCTTAAGTCAAAAGTATCAAAAACCTCTTGTGCTAGCGGAGCTTCATTCCAAGATATAATTCTATTATCAGCATACTGAATATTTGGAGCAGAGAAGTTGACAACTTCTTGTTTATGTGGAAGTTTATGAGCAATATCAAATCTTACTAAATGAGTATGGGATTCCAATATTTTGGTAGGATTCTTATTTATTTGTAGACTTAATATATAAGATGTATTTTTTGCTGGATAAATAATATTATATGTATGACTTATACAAAAAGAACCATCTGTGTATGTTTTCCACATCGTATTGATATTATTACCTTTGATATTGGCTGTTGCAAGATAAAAATCTTTTAACAATGGTCCAAAACTTATTGTTTTTACTCCTAGATCATTAAGGGCATATATTGTTTCATAAAAAGTACTTTTTTTCTTATTAATTCCTACTTTTTCATCATAAATAGCTTGAAGTATATTTTCAGTATCTAATAATAAATTAGTGTCACTAACTTCATGTATTTTTTTTCTTAATAATAATAAATTTCTTTTAAAAGTAGAATTTTCATAATCCTTAAACTCCAATTCTTGAACTATGTCTGCGATAAGCATCCATGCTTCTATTGGTGTGGGTATTGTTGATGCTGCCATATTTTCCTCCTATTTCATTAAGACTTTATATCTTTCTTGAAATTCTTTATTTTGGTCAAATTTATTAAATACTTCTCGTGCTGGATAACTGGCGCCCCATTCTATAGGCTCTTTTACTATTGGCATAACTAATGGGTATTCCAATAATGCTAATTCATCAACATTAGGAAGATCATCTACAATATCAAGTGTTCTAAGTATAGCATAACTATCTTCAAAATTAACTGTGTAATCTGGATTTTTATTTACTTTTAATAAATATTTATTAAAAGTAAGATTATCTATATCGTAACAGTTTACAGATGCCATGTGTCTATACATAAATGTTCCATCTGTATACAATTTCTCCATTGGTTTAAGAATCATTTCTGTTGTAATATTATATGGACAATATTTTATATTTTTAATGCCAAGCATTTCTAAAGCTGTAACTGTCTTTGCAAGACTATCAACACCACTTCTATCAATGCTATCATAAATAGATTGTAGAAAGCTTTGAATACCAACTTCAGTTTCATTTGTTGGTCTTCTATTTCCTTTTTGGATAGAATAGCCTAATTTACTAAACCTTGTTACTAATGTAGCTAAATTTATTTTAAAACTATAACTATTACCTTGCATATTAGATTTTGGATAATTTTTGTTATATGCAATTACTTTCATATCTTTAACAACTTCTTTTAAGTCAGAAGTATGTAGTTCCTGAATTCTTTTCATATCATCACTCCTTAGCTTTCTATTATAACCATATATAAATAAAAATACAAGGATTATTTGTGTTCCTTGTATAGTTTTAAAATAATATCTCTTAGTTTTTTATTAGCTTCTTCTAAAGTCATATCACCTATATAAAATGGTTCAGCAAAATAGACATTAGTTTTTCTAAACAACTTATAGTTGCCAGTAATGGCAAAAGGTATAATAGGTGAATTTGTTTTTTTAGCAAGCGAAACTGCTCCAAACTTAAAATCCATTAAATCTTTATCTGTTTTATTTCGTGTTCCTTCTGGAAATAAACCTAATGCTTTATCATTTTCAAGTACCCATCTTGCTTCACTTTTTGCTTCTTCATCGTGTATTTCTCTATTTACTGAAATACATCCTACGGCTCTAAAAAACCATCCAAATTTAGAATCAAAGTACTCTTTTTTCGCCATCCAGTGAATTGTTCTGAATGTTGATAAACAAACTGGAAATTGATCAAAAGCATGTCTATGATTTCCACAGAAGATAACTCTACCATTTTTAGGGATAACTTTTTTATTATGACTTCTTACTCGATAACAAACTCTAAACCATATACTAATAAATGGTCTAGCTATTATATATAACCAAGCTTTATTCTTCATTTTTTTTTCTACTTTCTTTTTCTAATTCTTTATAATTTACTTTTCCAATTAGTGTTTTTGGAAGAGATTTTCTAAATTCATATTCTCTTGGTAGTGAGAACTTTGCTAGATTCTTTTCACATAGTTCCTTAAGTTCTTTTTTAACTTTAGATGCAGAGTATCCCTCCTTTAAAACAATAAATGCTTTAGGTACTTGTACTTTATATGGATGAGGTATACCAACTACAGTACAATTTAATACTCCTTCGTGTGATTCAATAATTTCTTCAATATGAGAAGGATATACATTATAACCAGATGATATAATCATACGTTTTAATCTTTGTGTATAGAATACTATTCCATCGCTTGTCATATATCCTATATCACCAGTATGTAACCAAATTCTACCATCTTTATGCTTTTGTAAGACCTCATTTGTTTCTTTTTCATTATTTAAATAACCAAGCATAACGGTAGGTCCACTAACACATATTTCTCCTTCTGTTTCATAAGAAACTTCTTCTTGAGTATGTGGCATAACAATCTTATAATAATCCCCTGGGAAAGGTATACCAATACTACCTGCGATATTAGCATCTTTCCAAGCAAGCGCAGTAGAAGCAACACTTTCAGTCATACCATAACCTTGTTCTACTCTAACTTTTGCTCCATGCTCTCTTAAAAAAACATCTATTTTTGAACAAGTAACAGCACTTAAACTATCTCCACCAGAAACCACATGTTTTAGAAAAGATAAATCAACATGTTTAAACTTTTTGTTGGATAACATTGCTTCCCATAGAGTAGGAACTCCTACTAATACAGCTGGTTTATATTTATTAATTGTTTTATCAAAAGTTTTTGAATCAAACTTAGGAATCAAAATAAGTTTTGCTCCTATATATAACGGTGCATGCATAGAAACAGCAAGCCCAAAGCCATGGAAATTAGGCATAATAGCTAATATTCCATCATTTTCTTTTAAATCACTGAATAACACACGTATTTGTAGAGCCATAGCATTAAAATTACCATTAGAAAGTATTATTCCCTTAGGAGAACCCGTTGTTCCACCACTATGTAGTATTACTGCTGGATCATCTTTACCAAGTTTAACTTTATAATTACCATTATATTTATAACCTAGTAACATAAATTCACTCCAACGCATAAACTGACCTTTTATATTTAATGAATTATAATTAATACCCTTAGATATAAAATATCCTATTCCTAAAACTATAGGCATAGATTCTTTAGGAGAAACAACTACTGTTTTATAAACATTAGTTTCATTTATAATAGCTTTTATTTTATCAAGAACAGTATCTATCATAATTAGCATAACACTATTTGTAGAGTTAAGATAATTTTTTATTTCTTCCTCTGCGGATAGCGGATGTATCATATTGGCAATAGCACCTATTTTATTTAATCCATAAAAGCATATTAAAGCTTCAGGAATATTAGGCATACAAATAGTAACTACATCCCCACTTCTTACACCTTGACTTCTAAAAGCTTTAGCAGCTTGATCTATTTGTTTTAAAAAACTTTTATAAGAAATGTTTTTTCCATAATAATGAATAGCAGGAGCAGTTGGTATTTCAGATGCTCTTTTTTCTAACAAATCATAAATAGATATATTAGGTACTTTAATATTTAGTTCTTTTTTCTTATAAAATTTTTCCCATGGGGCACTAACTTTATTTTTAAATAAACCCATAATCTACACCTCATTATCTTTTATTAGTTTTTTAACTTTATCTCTTAATCTTTCATTTTCTTTGTCTAAATCATTAAGTATATTATATGCTTTTCCAAATACTATTTTAATTTTACCTCTTCTATATTTTCCGATGATTGCAAAAGGAACTATTTTCTTTTTAGTTTCATCAGCCATTTTAACTGCACCTATCTTAAAAGGTAGTAGTTCCTGATTTTTACAAGTTGTTCCTTCAGGGAAAATACCTACTATTTTTTCATCATTAAGATAGTCATAACCCTTAATTAAAGCACTTTTATTTTTTTTACTTCTATCAACAGGAATTAATCCTAATGATTTAAATATAAAACCAAAGGGGCCTTTAAATAACTCTATTTTAGCAAAAAAATGTATTGGTTTTTTGGTAGCACTCATTAATAATAAACAATCAAAATTATGAGTATGATTACCAGCAAGAATTATACCTTTATCGTTTGAAATATTCTCTTTACCTATTATTGTTGGTTTATAAATAACTCTAAATAAAAAGGTTACGATAGGCCTAATAAATTTATATAATTTAGATTCTTTCATACTCATCACTATTCTATTATATCACGTTTTTTAAGTAGTCAATAAAAAAGATAACTATATTACAATAGCTATCATGTTATTTGCACCTTTATTAACAACTTTTCCTAATGTTTGTTGTAACTTATAACGAATGTTATCAGGCATTAAAGCTATTTTAGATTGAATTCCTTCCTGAACAATATTATCTAAACTTCTACCGAATATTTCACTTTTCCAAATACTTTCAGGATTTTCTGAATCTTTCATTAGATAATCTATCAATTCTTTACTTTGAGCTTCACTTCCTATAATTGGTTCAAATGTTGAGTTAATATCTACCCTAATCATATGAATAGAAGGTGCGACTGCTTTTAGTTTAATGCCATATCTAGATCCTTGTTTAACAACTTCGGGTTTATCTAATTTCATATCTTTAAGTGCTGGTGTAGCAACCCCATATCCTGTTTGTTTAACCATTTTTAAAGCATATTTAATTTGATCATATTCTTCTTTCGCTTCATTATAATCTTGAAATAATGATAATAGTTCGGCTTTATTAGTAACATCTATTTTGATAATATCTTTTAAAACAGCATCGTATAAACTATTTGGAGAAGTTAATGATATAGTAACTATACCAGTAGAAGGATCAACATCTGAAAGATAGGCTTTGTCTATAACATCTACATCTTTAAAGGCATCAGTTATAGTATCAATATCTCTTAGTTTATCTATATCATGGACACTATCTTTAATAGTTTCTATATATTTCTTTTTAATAGGATTATTAGAGTTTAATATAGCAATCCACTCCGGCATATTTACATCTACTTCTAATACAGGGAATTCATATAAAGCTTCTCTTAGAATTGTATACATATCCTTTTCGTTCATCTCTTCAACATTCATTGGAAGTACTACTACATCGTGTTCTTCGCTTATGGATTCTGCTAGTCGTTGAGTTTCTGGCATCATAGGATGTGTAGAGTTTAGTATTACTATATATGGTTTTCCTATTTCTTTAAGTTCATTAATAACTCTGTTTTCAGCATCAATATAGTCTTTACGGTCAAACTCACCTATAGAACCATCAGTGGTCATAACAATACCAATTGTTGAATGCTCTTTAATAACTTTTTCAGTACCAATTTCAGCAGCTTCTACAAAAGGTATTTCTTCATCATACCAAGGTGTTTTTACCATTCTAGGACCATTTTCATCTTCAGCACCTTTAGCATTATCAATTACATATCCCACACAATCAATTAATCTAATATTAGCATCAAAATCATCAATATGTATTTTAGCTGCATTATTAGGAACAAATTTTGGCTCTGTTGTCATTATAGTTTTTCCTTGAGCACTTTGAGGAATTTCATCTAAACATCTTTTTCTTTCGTATTCATCTTCAATATTAGGAACAATTAATGTTTCTACCATTCTTTTTATAAAAGTACTTTTCCCACATCTAACAGATCCAACAACTCCTAAATAAATATCTCCCTTTGTTCTTAAAGCAATATTTTTAATAATTTCATTTTTTTACATCTACTCACTTACCTTTTCTTATGTTTTCATATTAATATTATGTTAATTAAAGTGAAATATGAAAATATTAGTATTTTTTATACCATTTTATCAATATCTTTAGGTACATTATCATTTAAAATAGTATTTACTATTTTTTTTCTTTTTTCCTCACTAACTTCTTTACCAGTAATTCTACTAATATTATCTATTAGATTATTAAGTACATTTTTATCTTTCATATTACTATTTTGTAAATCATTTGCAAGAGACATTATAGTATCTTTATCCACATTAGTTTTATTCTCTATCTTTTTAAATAATGAATCTCTAAACATAAAAAACCTCCTACTTTAAATATATGTAAGAGGTTTATTTATGTTAATAATTATTAATTCCTAATTCTTTTTCAAGTTTTTCTTTTTTCTTCATGAATTCTTGATTCTTTTTGACATAATATTCAGAAGATATCATCTTTTTTTCATAATTTTGTTGTAACATTGTCATTGCCTTTTTTAAATGCTCTAATTCTTGTTGTTTTGTTTCTTTATTACCACCGAATATATTAAACTTAATCATTTTATTCACTCCTATTCTTAAATTGTAATTCAATTGGACTTCCTTCAAAGTCAAAATTTTCTCTTATCTTATTTTCTAAATATCTTTCATATGAGAAATGTATTAAGCCTTTATCATTGACATGAAAAGTAAATTTTGGAGGTTTAATACCTGATTGATTAACAAAATATATCTTTAATCTTTTGCCTTTATATGAAGGAGCTGGATTTAATTGATAAGCATCTCTGATAACTTCATTTAAGACACTTGTCTTTATTTCTCTTTTAATATTTTCACTCACTTTTTTTACTTCAGGCATTACTGTATGAATTCTTTTTTTAGTTTTAGCTGATGTAAATACAATAGGAGCATATCTTAAAAATTGAAATTCATTTCTTATTAGTTTTCTATATTCATTCATATTAGGATTATCAATAGTATCCCATTTATTAACAACAATAATTAGTCCTTTTCCTTTTTCTAAGGCATATCCTGCGATATGCTTATCGTGTTCAATAATACCTTCATCAGCATTTACTACTAGAAGGCATATATCACTATTATCAATAGCTTTTAATGAACGAAGCAAACTGTATTTTTCTATTGTCTCAAATACCTTACCTTTTTTTCTAAGCCCTGCGGTATCTATAATTACATATTCTTCCTTTTCATAAGTAAAAACTGTATCTATAGAATCGCGTGTAGTACCCGCAACTGAACTAACTATACTTCTTTCTTCATTTATTAAAGCATTAAGTAAACTACTTTTACCTACATTAGGTCTTCCTATTAAAGAAAACTTTACTCTTGTATCTTCTTTTTCTTGAGTATTTTCTTTAAAACTTTTACAAGCACTATCTAATAGTTCAACAAATCCTATATTATGAAGTCCACTAACAGGAATATATTCATCAAATCCTAGCTCATAAAAATCATATATATTTTCCATTCTTTGAGGATTATCTAATTTATTTATAGCTACTATTACTTTTTTTTGACTTTTTCTAAGCATATCCCTAACTTCGTAATCATTTTGAGTTAGTCCTTCAAGACCATCTACTACAAAGATAACAACATCAGCCTCATCAATAGCTATTTCTACTTGTATTTTAATTTCGTCATTAAAAATTTCCTTTGATACATCTATACCACCTGTATCTATTACATTAAATTTATAGTTCTTATACTTAGCTTCACTATATATTCTATCTCTAGTTACTCCTGGTGTATCTTCAATTATAGATTTTTGTTTGCCTACAATCTTATTAAATATAGTACTTTTACCTACATTAGGTCTTCCTACTAAAGCAATTGTTGGGATCTTCATAGTATCACCTCTTTTCTAGTGGTATTATATCATATATTCACATACTAAACAATAAAAACAAACCGAAGTTTGTCTACATCATTTTGTTATTACTATTGCATAAATAACTTTTCTTTAAAGTTAACATTTTATTCTTATGCATTTCTGCTTGCGTATTGTTATTATTTTTTAAAGCAATGTTCATTAAAGCTTCTTCATATTGAATTCTTTTTTCAGGAGCTTGATGTGCACCCATCTTTTCTAATATATCACTTACTTTTTCATCATCACCAACAGCATTATATAAATATAGTTGTTCTACAACTAAAAGGCCATATCTTTCATGTAACCCTGTAACTTTATCCATATATTCTATTGCTTTATCATAATCTCCTATACCCCTATATATTCTAGCATACGTATAGTTATTATAATTATCATATTTTTTACATTTTTGATCGTTAATTAAGGCATCTAAATAATTAAAAGCTTGAATATAATCTTCATTCTCAATATATAAGTCTATTAAATTAGTATAAGCATCTGTTCTATCATCTCTATCATCACAATTTAAAGCATATTTAAAACACTTTTTAGCAATTTCAAATTCATAGGTTTTTGTTTTTAGTTTACCTAAAGCAATTATTGCTTTATAATCATTTTCATTTTCTTCAAGCATATTATAAAGAATATGTTCAGCATAAAGATATTCATTAGTACTTGTTAAAAGTTCTACTTTCTTTATTTTTGCTTTATGTATCAATTTTTTATTATCTGCATTATGGATTATTTCATTTAATAAATGCATTATTTCTTTATTATCTTTTTTTCTATTAAGATCAAGTAAAAATTTAGCAAATTCATAATATAATTTATAGTTTTGTTTATCAGTATAAGTTGCCTCTCTAAGTATTCTTTCTTTAATTTTATTATTTTTTAATGCTAAAGTATCTTTTAATTCTTGGTTAGTCATTATACCAACTCCATTTCTGGCACATATTATAGCATAATCTTTAGAAAATAGCAATTAATGATAACTTATGCTAGGACAAAATTAAAAAAAATGATATAATTAAAAATAGGAAGGTAGGGTACATATGAAGTGTAGAAAATGTAAAAAAGAAATAGAAAATTTAAAAATTTGTCCTTATTGTAAAGCCAAAAATATTAAGGATAGTGTAGTAGATAATACTACTAAAGTGGTAGATGAAGTAGATAATACTATCAAGAATATCAAATTTTTACAAGATCCTTACAATATAAGTAATGTTTTATTAGTTAGTACATTGGCATACTTACTTATATCTATAATATATAGTTATATAAATAATCAAGGATTATTAGATTTAATTAGAAATAGTTTCTTCTATATAGCTTTATGCTTATATTTTATATTATTAAAAATTGAATTTGGTAAAAAGCATTTTTCATATATGAATCTTGTTATTGCAGTTATACTATTAGTTAGTTCTACAATATCTTGTTTTAATATATTAACTAAGCTTAATTTTAAAACAATATTTAGTTTAATGGTATATTTAATTATGACAATTTATTTCATAAACTCATTTTTCTATAAATATGTTAAAAAAATAGATATATTCAAAAGAGTAAACAATAAATTAACATTTTATATCTTATCTATAGTATTAATCGTTTTATATATTATAATGTTTGTTAAATATTTTAAGGTATTAGCAATTTTAAAATTAATTAACTATGTAGTTGAACTAATAATATTATTATTTTTCTCAAGATATATATATTTATATAAGCAGTATAAGGAGATGAAATAATGTTTGAAGAAATTGAAAAAAAAGACAAGAAATTACCAAATATTAAGGAATTAAGTAAAGAAATAAAAAATGCTAATAATAAATACGGAATGTATCGGATAAGTGCAGCTATCATTTTAATAGTTGGAATAATATTTGGAATAGTTATGGGCAATAAATATACATCGTGTTCATCAATGTCTAGTATAAGTGAAACTTGTATAGAGGAAACTTTTAATTTTGGCTTGATGATTATCATTGTATTTGCTTCATCAATAATAAGTATAGTATTATCAGCTTTAGGAAAGATAATAGAATTACTATCAAGTATTAATGAAAAATTAAGTAAAAACAGTAAAAAATCACAAAAATAAGCCAAAAATATTGATTATCTTTAAAAAATGTGATAATTTATATACATAAGCATAGTGTGCTTAATAAACAATAGGAGGTAACGAAATGAAAAAAGTTGAATTAGTTGAAGCAGTAGCTGCTAAAGCAGGATTAACAAAAGCTGATGCTACAAGAGCTATCGATGCAACATTCGAAGCTATTACAGGAGCACTTAAAGGTGGAGATAAAGTTCCAGTTGCTGGATTTGGTACATTTGCAACTTCAAAAAGAGCTGCAAGAGATGGACGTAATCCTCAAACTGGTGCAGTTGTAAGAATTCCTGCAAGAACTGCTGTTACATTCAAAGCTGGATCTGCTTTAAAAGACGCAGTTAACTAGTTATATAATAATTTAAAGAACACTTAGGTGTTCTTTTTTTATGACAAATAATGCCTAGTAGAGTTCTTTTTAATTGTTTATATTCAGTAATTATATTATAATTAAGTTGGTGATATAGGGTGTTAAAAAAAGCTAAAAAAGTATTAAATGAGTTAAATAAATATGGTTATGAAGCCTATATAGTAGGAGGTTTTGTAAGAGATTATTTACTTAAGAAAAAAAGCTATGATATAGATATATGCACTAATGCCAAACCCATGGAAATAAAAGAAATATTTAAAGATGCTTGTTTACCTTCAGAGGATTATGGTTCTGTTGTTATTATGATTTCTGGAATTAGATTTGAGATAACAACATATAGAAAAGAAATATCATATATAGATAATAGAAAACCAGAAGAAATAGAATATATAAATGATTTAAAAGAAGATATTTTAAGAAGAGATTTTACTATTAATAGTATCTGTATGGATAAAAACGAAAATATTATAGATATACTTAATGGTAGAGAAGATTTAAATAAAAAAATAATAAATACTATAGGAGATAGTTATGCTAAATTTGAAGAAGATAGTTTGAGAATTCTTAGAGCTATTAGATTTGCTACTATCTTAGATTTTGAATTATCTAGTGATGTAAAATATGCTATTAAAAGGTGTAAGCATTTATTAAAAAAATTATCCTTCCAAAGAAAAAAACAAGAATTAGATAAAATATTTATATCTAACAATATTGATAGAGGAATTAAATTATTAAAAGAATTAGAAGTTGATAAAGAGTTAGATATTGATATAACTAAATTAAATGATAGGGGAAATTGTAATGATTTGCTTGGTATATGGGCACTTTTAGATGTAGAAGATGTATATCCATTTACTTCTAATGAAAAAGAGCTTATTAGTGATATAAAATCTTTATTAGATGAGGGTATAATTAATAATGCAACTTTATATAAATATGATTTATATCCAAATATAGTAGTTGCTAGTATATTAAACAAAGATAAAAGGCAAGTAACTAAAATGTATAATAAATTGCCTATTAGGAGTAGAAAAGATATTTGTATTGACGCTAATACTATATGTAAAGTATTAAATAAAGAACCTGGCAGTTATTTAAAAGAAATATTTAAAGATATAGAAATTAAAATTCTTAATAATGAACTTAAAAACAAGAAGTCTATGGTTTTAAAATATATTGTTAAGAAATATAATAAATGATATAATAATTAATCAAGAAGGTGACTGTTATGGATGATAAATTATTAGAAGTAATAAAAGATGGTAATATAGTTATTCCTTTATACTTATATAAAAGATATAATAAGTTAAATATTTCTTTAGAAGAGTTTATTTTTATCATGTACTTACTTAATAAAGGAAGAAAGATAATTTTTAATCCAAATAGTATCAAAGAAGATTTAAATATGGAAGTTATGGATATAATGAAATTAGTATCTAATTTAACAGATAAGGATATTATAAGTGTTGATGTTGAAACGAATGATAAGGGAATAAGGGAAGAATATATAAATGTTGATAACTTTTATAACAAACTTAGTATTTATATGATAGATGAAACTAATAATAAGAAAGTTGATAATAACTTATTTAGTTTTATAGAAAATGAATTTTCAAGAACTCTATCTCCTAGTGAATATGAGTTTATAAAAGCCTGGCTTGAAAATGGTAATAGTGAAGAGTTTATCAAAGAGGCTGTAAAAGAGGCTTCTATTAATGGAGTATCTAATTTAAGGTATGTCGATAAGATTTTATATGAATGGAATAAAAAGGGTTTTAAAACATTAGATGATATTAAAAAGAATAAAGAAGAATTTAGGAAAAAGAAAGAAGATATAAAAATATTTGAATATGATTGGTTAGATGAAAATGAAGATTAATATAATAGAAAAAGAATTAGATAATTTAATACCTAATCCTAAGTGTGAGTTAGAATATACTAAAGATTATGAATTATTATTAGCTACAGTTTTAAGTGCTCAAACAACTGATAAAGCAGTGAATAAAGTAACTGCTATTTTATTTAAGAAATATGATAGTCTAAAAAAACTAAAAAAAGCTAATATAGAAGACTTAAAAGAGATAATTAGACCAATAGGTACTTTTGATAAAAAAAGCTATTATATGAAAGAAATATCTAGGATAATAGATGAAGAATATAATGGTGTTTTACCAAATAATAGAAAAGCCTTAGAAAGTATGCCTGGTGTAGGAAGAAAAACTGCTAATCTAGTATTAAATAATATATATGATGTTCCTTCTTTTGCTGTAGATACACATGTTAAAAGAGTTTCTACTAGATTAGGTTTAGCTAAAGATATTGATGATGTTTTAGTGGTAGAACAAAAGCTAAAAAGAAAATTTAAACGAGCAGAATGGGGTAGAAGACATCATCAATTGGTTTTATTTGGTAGATATTATTGCAAAGCTAAAAAACCAGATTGTATTAAGTGTAAATTAAAAGACATATGCAAATATTATAAAAAAAATAGTAGTTAATCTACTATTTTTAATTTACTGTAATTTTTACTGAGAACTTAATTTCATTTCCTTTATGCATAGCCGTATACGTTATAGTTTGAACCCCAGGGGTTTCTGTTAAATCAGGATTATGATTAATAGAATCTGGACTTATCTTTTTACCATTTAAGAATATTGCATAGGTTGAATTATATTCAAAATTTGCAACATCTGCAACACTAATTGTTTTTGGATAAACCTCATAAGTATAATTAAGTTCTTCCTCTTCTTTTTCTTTTTGTAAGCTCTTAGTTATACCAGAACTTTGATTTTTAGAATAATTTTTAAATGCAGCTACAACTTTATATGTACCATATGGTGTAGTTGGATTATTTATAGTATAACTAGTGTCTTGAGTAAATCCAAGATTTGTTCCATTAAAGTATACATAATATCCAAATGCTCCATAAGAATCTTTTTTATTACTTGGAACAACTTTACCCCAAGAAAGATTAACTGTATTACTACCTTCATTATAACTAACATTTAAATAACCTGGGTTTGCTAGAGCACTATAGGCTTCTGAGGTTTCTTTTGGCTCAGTTCCCTTTTTAAATAATTCATAAACTATGTTGCTTTTTGGAGTACCAGGACTAGGAAGAGCAGCAGGATTACTACCTTTTTCTATTCCAACTTTAACAACACTCTTTGGCATTTTGAAATTAGATCCATCATGCTCAAATAATACATTAGCAAATGTTTTAGCTAAGCTATCACGAATTAAGGCTTGTTGAATCATCCTATTATAATATTTGCTAGAAATGTTTTTATAACCAAACCACATACCAAATACTGTTTTGGTATCATAAGCAATTGTCCAACCATCATTAACTGCATCATCAGCTAAACCATATCTAGCTTTTGTAGCTTCATCATAGTTTGAAGTACCAGTTTTAGCAGCATAATGAACATTTTCTACTTTCATGCTATCAGTAACAACATTTTGAAGAACACTACTAATCATGTATGCAGTAGCATCACTCATTACTTGATTTTCACTATTAGACTTTTCTAAATCGGATGATTTAACTGTTTCATTAGTATCTCTGAATACTATCTTAGTATAAGCATGAGGTTCATGATAATAACCACCATTACCAAATGCTGCATAAGCCGCAGCCATTTGAATAGGTGAAGCCCCATTAAATGCCCCTATTGAGTGAGCTTCATGTAAGCTTCTATCTACTTGTTTAGATGAGTCTTTGTTACTTATACATTTCTTAGTAGAACTATTATATGTATAACCAGCAGGACATAATTCTGGTTGTATACCTAGCTTAGTAACAAAATCAATAACTTTATCCTTACCAGCATCTTTAACAACTCTTTGGAAAGCTTTAAGTGCAGGTACATTTCTAGATAGAGATAACGCCCTTCTTAAAGTCATTGTTCCATAATATGAACCATCCCAGTTATTCATTTCTTTACCACCACTATAAGACCATGGTTCATCAACAAATATTTCATAAGTAGACCAATTATCAAGTTCTATACCTGGACCATAATCAAATAAAGGTTTAGCAGTTGATCCTGGTTGTCTTTTTATTTGTGTAGCATAGTTATATTGTAGAGAACCTTCTCTATGTCTACCAGCACCTATAGCTACAATTCTACCAGTTTTAATATCTAATGCTGCAACTCCACATTGCATAACTTTATTTGGCCATTTATAACCATTGTCTAATATTTTTTCAACTGCTTTTTGTTTTTTAACATCTAATGTTGAATAAATAATCATAGGTGTAGAATAAGGATTAACATTATATCTTTTTTCTATATCTTCTACTAAAGTATCAATAAATCCTTGATATTTTGCAGAATTAATATTAGGTTTACTAGATATTAAACTTGAAACAGGAATACTGTTAGCAATTTCTTCTTGGTCTTCAGTAATATATCCATGTTTTCTCATTTGATATAAAACTGTTGCTCTTCTATCTTCGGCATTCTTTGGATAATTATATGGATCATATGAAGAAGGAGCTTGGAACATACCAACTAATAAAGCGGCTTCTGATAAGTTAATATCTGATACACTTTTATTAAAATATACTTGGCAAGCTTGTTCTACACCATAGGAGTTATTACCTAAATAGTGATTATTAACATAGAATTCTATTATTTCTTCTTTAGAATATTGTTTTTCTAATTTAAATACTGCTAAATATATATCAGTAAATTTACGAATAATACCTTCAATACCATGAGATTCAGTAGATGTAAAACTGTTTTTAATAACTTGCATTGATAAAGTAGAAGCTCCACTAGCTACACCTTTATGTGTTACTTGACCAATTACAGCTTTAGCAAATCTAGGAGCATCAACTCCATTATGATCAAAAAATCTAGAATCTTCTATAGAAATTAAAGCATCTACTAGTACATCAGGTAATTTCTCATAATGAACATTTTCTCTCATTTCAGTACCTAAACGAGCAAACTCTTTACCATCTTTATCATATATAATTGTTGATTCTTTTTCAGATAATTTTGTTGTATCAAATTTAGGAGCTTTTATCATTATGAATCCCATAAATGCTCCTACTGCAGCAAGGGCTACTATAGAAAAGAACAAGAATAGAATCATTAAGAAATACAATAATCGTCTTTTACTTTTACTTTTAGTTTGTTCTATTAATGCTTTAAACAATAGTAAGAAACAAAGACCTATAGTTAATACTAAAGTAATAAACCATCCCATAAATATAAAACATAACACAAGTAAAATAATTATAATAGCACTTAATATCATATTGTTTTGTCTTTTAATCTTCTTAATATTTACATTACTTTTTGTTTTAGAATTACTAGAATGTAAATTACTACTGCTCCTATTTGAATTGTTACTAGAATATCTACTACTTCTAGTTCTATTTGTATTAGCCATGTAATACACCTCCATATACTTCATCAATTATTTTTAAATAATCAATTCTTGGTAAATAATTATCTTTTATTATATATGCTTTTTCTTCAAAAAAACTAAGAGGGATAGACTTTCTAATATTAGAACTAATAAACTTAATAAAATCATCTGCAAATAACAAGAATGTTTTATTTAGTCTTGTAAATCTAATAATTAAAAAACATATTCCCCCATGAATAGCTATATTTTTTATATGTTCTATTTGGTGAGGATGAATATTATTTAAAGGAAATGATGTTATTGACTTTGTTTCTTTAGCTTCAAAATCAATATATTTTCCTTTATATAAACCATTATAGTCAGTTGTAGAAGGCATTTCAAAAAAAGCTTCTTTAATAATAGCTTCCTTCCTAGATGGATAATCTACTTTAGTGATTTTTATAGGAGTAGGCTTTTTATATATATATGCTTTATCTATCTCTCTATAGTAATCATTAGAAATATTTATCTCATTTTCTAGTGACATCCCTCTGTTAGCGTAATTAATATTTTGCTTACTATTTGGAATACTTTGTTTATTTATTCCATTAGGATAATTCATCAAATCACCTATATAAAATTATACTATATATTAAAAAAAAATACTATATATTTTTAAAAATAAATGAGAAAAAAATAATGTTTTGTCGAAACTCTTTCATTATAAGAAAGTATTATATATATTATAGTTGGTGATAATATGAAAGATTTAGATATTTATATAAGTATTAATAAAATGATAGATGATATAGATTATATCAAATTAAAAGAAAGAATTAATAGAATAAGCGATAATAATTAATAATTGGTAAATTTATAAAAATATGTTATAATAAGCATTTAAGAAGTAACTATCTAACTATTTATTTAGTATTTTAGATAATTATTGCATTTTCCTTATATTGACAAATTTATATTTTTCTTTTAATATATAATCATAAGGAGTGATGTGATATGTATCAAGATAAAGTTAGTTTGACTCCACAAGAGATTTTAGAAAAAGAATTTAAAATTGATACAAGAGGTTATCGTTTGAAAGAAGTAGATCAATTTTTAGATATTGTTATTTCTGATTATGAACAATTTATTAAAATGATTCGTGAATTAGAAGAAGAAAAAGAAAATCTACTTAATGAAATAGCAGCATTAAAACAAGAACTTCGCAATGTTAAAGCAAGTGTTTCTATGTCTAGAAGTGCTGATAGAGAGGTAACTAATGTTGATTTATTAAGAAGATTGTCACAACTTGAAAAAGTTGTTTATGGAAAAGATGAATAATACTTTGGCAAATGCTGCATTCTTGTAATGTAGAGGAAAGTCCATGCTCACAAAATCTGAAATGATTTTAGTGTTCGTGCCTAGGGAAAAAATAACCTAGGGTAGAGAAATCTAACGGCACCGAATTAGTCTAAGTTCCATGAATATGGCTATAGTAGGGTTAAAGTGCCACAGAGACGATATTTTGGAGAAATCTAAAAGTGAAACGAGGTAAACCCCACGAGTGAGAAACCCAAATTATGGTAGGGGAGTTCCATTGAGAGAATAACAATCAAGATGGGAACCAGTATTGGTAGATAGATATTTGCCACCTAGTAATAGGTACAGAACATGGCTTATAAAGTATTATTTATTTTTTTATGTAAAGAGGTGTTAGCTTGAAAGAATTAGGTGAATATTTAGAAGAAAGTAGAAAAGCTAATGGTATTAGTGCTCAAGAGGCAGCTGATGATTTAAAAGTCACAAAAGATGAAATAGAAAATATAGAGGCTGGTAATACTAGAGCTTTTAAAGATATATATGAACTTCGTAGTTTAGTTAAAAAGTATGCTAAATACTTAGGTTTAAAACCAGATAAAGTTAATAAAGAGTTTAATGATTTTCTTTTTGAACATACCTCTAAGATTTCTTTAGATGATATTATGGAAGCAATGAAAAAGAGGGAAGAAAAAGAAAAGCAAAATAAAGTTATTTCTCCATATACAAAAGAACAAAAAGAAAGAAAAGATTATGGACCTATAGTACTTGCAATACTATTTGTAATCTTAGTGATAGTTTTAATATATATAGTTATTAATATACCTAATGATGATAATGAAATACGTAGTAATGAATTAAGAAGTATGAGGGAGGAAATTTATGAACTTACCAACTAAATTAACTGTTAGTAGAATTATAATGGCAGTAATTGTAATATTTATTTTAACATTTCCATTTTATAATATTGGAATAGTTTTTCCTAGGTACACTATAGGAGGAGTATACGTAAAGTTAGAATATATAATATCTGGTGTATTATTTATATTAGCATCAGTTACAGATGCTCTTGATGGAAATATAGCCAGGAAGAGAGGACTAGTATCTGATACAGGTAAAATGCTAGATGCTATTGCTGATAAGATATTAGTTGACTCAGTATTAATAATTTTAGCTGCACAAAATATGATAAGTGTAATTATTCCTGTAATTGTAATTGTTAGAGATATCGTAGTAGATGCTTTAAAAATGCAAGCTTCATCTAAAGGAAAAGTAGTAGCAGCAATAATGTCAGGTAAAGTAAAAACAACATTTTTAATGGTTGGAGTAGTATTAGCTCTATTTTGTAACTTACCATTTGAAATTTGGAATATATATGTAGCAGACATTTGCTTATATTTTGCTTGTGTAATGTCAATTATATCTATGATAGAGTATTATAATATGTGTAAAAAGTTTTTTGATGACAAATCAGAAATATTATAATTTTAGCTAAAAATCAAATGAATTTCCTATTTTCTATATAGGAAATTTTTTATTTTTGTTAAAAAATGTAAAAGCAAACAAATATTCGATAAAAGTATTGACAAAGAAAATAAAGCCTTGTATAATGAGTATATAAGAAAGAAATTAGGAGGATTTTATGACAGCAAAAAAAGAAAAAGTAGATGATAAATTAGCCCAAACATTAAAAGATATTGAAAAACAATTTGGAAAAGGGGCAATAATGAAATTAGGGGAAAGCAAACACATGGAGATAGATGTTACTTCTAGTGGTTCTATATCATTAGATGTAGCTTTAGGTGTAGGCGGATATCCTAAAGGAAGAATTATTGAAATATATGGACCAGAATCATCTGGTAAAACAACTTTTGCATTACATGCTATTGCAGAAGTACAAAAAGAAGGCGGAAGAGCAGCGTTCATAGATGCAGAGCATGCATTAGACCCAGTATATGCAAAAAGTCTAGGAGTAGATATTAATGAATTGCTACTTTCTCAACCAGATACAGGAGAACAAGCATTAGAAATCTGTGAAGCCTTAGTTAGAAGTGAAGCTGTAAATATTATAGTTATTGACTCGGTTGCAGCCTTAGTGCCACAAGCAGAAATTGATGGGGAAATGGGAGATTCTCATGTAGGTTTGCAAGCAAGATTGATGTCACAAGCCTTAAGGAAGTTATCAGGAACAATTAATAAGACTAAAACAACAGCTATTTTCATTAATCAATTGCGTGAAAAAGTTGGGGTAATGTTTGGTAACCCTGAAACTACTACTGGTGGTAGAGCTTTAAAGTTCTATTCAACAATTAGACTTGATGTTAGAAGAAGTGATTCAATTAAAGTAGGAGATTCTGTTATAGGGAACACTACAAAAATTAAAGTTGTTAAGAATAAAGTAGCTCCACCATTTAAAGTTGCAGTAGTAGATATTATGTATGGAGAAGGTGTATCTAAAGAAGGAGAACTTGTTGATTTAGGTGTAGAAGCTGGTGTTATTGAAAAAGCAGGAGCATGGTTCTCATATAATGGTGAAAAACTAGGACAAGGTAAAGAAAATGTCAAATTATTGTTAAAAGAAAATACAGCTTTAAGAGACGAAATAGAAGCAAAAGTAAGAGAATTTTATGGAATAGCTAGAAAAAAATAACAAGTTAATACTTGTTATTTTTATTGACTTTTGAGCTTATAAAATTTAAAATAGAAGTAGGTATTGATAAAATTGTTAATATCAAAATTTATATATATAGAAATGGAGGAATATTATGAATATTACAATCTCCATTTTACTAATCGTTATTGGATGTGGTGTTGGTACTTCTGCAACTATCATCGCAAAAAAAGTTAAAGAGAAAAATGCAGAAAACAAAGCAGAACAGATTATCGAAAAAGCTAGAAAAGAAGCTGACAAAATAAAGAAACAAACTTTATTTGAAACAAAGGAAGAAACACATAAATTAAAGCTTGATGTTGATAAAGAAATAAAAGATAAGAGACAAGAACTAAAAGAATCTGAAGAAAGATTAATTCAAAGGGAAAAGAATATTGATAAACGTGATGAGGCTTATCAAAAACGTGAGAGTTTACTAGATGAAAGAGACGAAAAGTTATCTTTAAAACAACAAGAAATCCAAAACGAGAGAGTAAAAGTGGAAGAAATTAAACAACAACAACTTGACTTACTTGAAAAGATTTCTGGTTTTAGTAAAGAAAAAGCTAGAAAACTAGTAATGGACAAAGTGGAAGAAGCTATGTCTAAAGAAATAACAGCATATATTAAGGATAGAGAAAATGAAGCTAAATTAGAATCAGATAAAAAGGCTAAAGATATGTTAGTTCTTTCTATGCAAAAGTATGCTGCTGATATTGCAAATGAGCAAACAGTAACAGTTATTAACTTACCTAATGATGAAATGAAGGGTAGAATTATTGGTAGAGAGGGTAGAAATATTAGAACAATTGAATCAATTACAGGAGTAGATTTAATTATTGATGATACCCCAGAAACAATTGTTTTATCTAGCTTTGATCCTTTAAGAAGAGAAATGGCTAGAATAACTTTAGAAACACTAATAAAAGATGGAAGAATTCATCCTACTAGAATTGAAGAATTATATGATAAAGTTTCTAAGGAAATGAAAGAAAAAATAACAGAATATGGTAACAATGCATTATTTGAACTTGGTATTACGAAAGTAGAACCTGAATTAGTTGAAATAATTGGTAGATTACACTTTAGAACAAGTTATGGACAAAATGCTTTACAACATTCATTGGAAGTTGCTAATCTTGCCGGAATTATGGCGTCTGAACTTGGTGAAAATGTAGGATTAGCTAAGAGAGCTGGATTACTTCATGATATAGGAAAAGCTATTGATCATGAGATTGAAGGAAGCCATGTAGATATTGGTGTTAATATAGCTAAAAAATACCATGAAAACGAAGTGGTTGTTAATGCGATTGCATCTCACCATGGAGATACAGAAGCTAATAGTGTTATTTCTGTATTAGTCGCAGTTGCTGATGCCTTATCTGCATCACGTCCAGGTGCTAGAAATGATTCGTTAGAGAATTATATTCAAAGACTTGAACAATTAGAAGCTGTTGCTAAAGATATTGATGGTGTAGATAAATCATATGCTGTACAAGCAGGACGTGAACTTAGGGTTGTTGTAAAACCAGAGAGCGTTGATGATTTAACAGCTCATAAGATTGCAAGGGATATCAAAGATAAAATTGAGGAAACTATGCAATACCCTGGTACTATTAAAGTAACAGTTATAAGAGAAACAAGAGCTCAAGAAGAAGCAAAATAATGCTTCTTTTTTTTGTAAAAAAACTTGCATCATATTTTTTTTTGTGATATTATATTCTCTTATTCAAAAGGAGGGTATTATGGTTAAATATGATATAAATAGATTATATGAAGCAAAATTAACGATTCGTAAGCAGCTGGAATATGCACCAGGAGCTTCATTTATTAGTAAAAGTGAAGAAAAATTTATCTTTGTTAAGGACAATGATAAGTTTATAGAAGTATTTACAGAAGAAGAATTTCATCAAACTGTAAAGAATGTATCTTTAGCAAAAACTACAGGAATTCTTATAACTCCAAAGAAATTACCACAAAATTCTTTTAAAAAATATCAAAGAAAACAAGGTAAAGTTAGTCAATTAGAAATAGTACCTGTATATACAAGAATTAACACAGAAACTAAGAAATTAATAAAAGCTAGGGCTGCCTAGCTTTTTTTGTTGCAAAAATTAATAAAGTGTTGTAGTATAGTACATTACTAGGAGTGATTAGATGATTAAAAATTTAACAGATTTATATGATATAGTAATAAACGAAGAAGAGTTAACAACAGGAAAAATAAAAGATTTAGGATATAATTCTCATGATATAACATATTTGGTAACTAATGGCTTTTTACAAAGAATATCAAGAGGAAAATATATATTTACTAATTGTAAAGAATTAGAAGATTATGCATATGAGGCCAAAAGAAATAAGGAATTTGAAAAATATCATAAAATAAATGATTATTTATTTAATAATGAACCAAGTTCAGAGATTGCTAAAAATAAAATTTTATATGAAATGTATGATTATAATTATGATGAATGCTTAAGAGCAATTGATTATTTATATACTATAGATGATGAACAATGTTTTGCAAATTCATGTCTATATCTAATGGGCTATATTACTAATTTAACAGGCAGTTATTTGGAAAAATATAAGCAAATTACTATTGATGATTTAGCTTCTAATGAACAATTTTTAGAAAATAACATATATTATTATAAGTTTAATCAAATAACAGCAAAGATAGGGGAAGATAATAAAGACTTTAATAGTATTATATTGTTTGCATTAGCAAATCATGCTCGACATGTTAGATATAATAATGATCAAAAAATTATAAAGAGTATAAAAAATAAGGATTATATGAGTCTTGTAGATTATTATTCTCAGATTAAAGAAAATAGAAAGTATAGTAGAAATGAGATTATTTGTTTTAATCTATTATCTGATTATACTAAAATGGATTATACTGGAGTTACACCACAAGTTTTAGGTGATAATGCTAAAACAGTAAACGAAGCAATAAAGATGAGAGATTATAAAAAAGCCTTATCATATATTTATAAAAATGATGATTATCATGAATCGGTCATTGGATTATTATTAAACGATATAGTTTTACAAATTAATAATATAGAAGCTCAACAAAAAATAACAGATGATAAAACAGTTAATCTTGTGGATATTATTAATTGTCTTACGATAAATGATATGGATACAGCATTATATTTTATAGATAAATACTTAAGTATAATGGGGAAAACAGAATATAGAGGTTTAGTTAAAAATATCGTTAAATTATGTGCTGTGGAAGAAGATTTTACATATACAGATGCTATTATTACATTAGATAGTGTTGTAAATACTTCAGATTATGAATTTAAACCAGAGGAATATGTAACAAAATTATATCAATCATTAGCTTCAAAAAACGTAGACGAAACACAATTACTTGTAACTGTAATAAATGAAGGAAATAAATTTGCGCAGAAACCTGTGGATATTAGAAATATAGAGAATAAAGTATCTGTGTTATCTACGGATAAAAATAATAATAAGCATAAAAAAACAAATATAAAATTGATGTCAAAGAAAAAATAGTTCAATAGTTTGAACTATTTTTTTATATCTAATATAACTGGCAATATTATTGGTTTTCTACCAGTAAGCTCATATATAGCTGGGAATAAATCTGCAGTTATTTGTGATTTTATATCATTAAAATTAGAATTTTTATCAGATAATTTATTATTAATAGCATTACTAGCAATACCTTCAATTTTATGTATTAATTCTTCATTCTCATTTACTAAAATAAATCCTCTTGTTGTAATATTTGGTTTGATAAGTAATTTTCTGTTTTTCATATCTATATTAGCTATTACAACTAATATACCATCATTGCTCATAATTCTTCTATCTCTAATTACCTGTGTAGATACTTCACCAATACGACTACCATCAATATAAATATCATTATCTTCTAACGATTCGCTTGATTTTTTTATTTGATGATTTATTAAAGATAACATTTCTCCATTTTTTAAAATAAAAGTATTTTCTTTTGGAATGCCACAATCAATTCCAATATTAGCGTGCATCTTTAACATTCTATATTCTCCATGAAAAGGCATTAAATACTTAGGTTTAATTAATCTAATAGCTAGTTTTAATTCCTCTTGATTAGCATGTCCTGATGTATGCAAGTTTTTAAATACATTTGTTGTATAAACTTTAACTCCTCTTAAATATAATTTATTAATAGTTTTTGATATAGATAAAGCATTACCTGGAATAGGACTTGAAGAGAATACCACAACATCATCTGGATGTAAGTGTATTTGTTTATGTGTACCATTAGCTATTCTAGAAAGAGCAGCTAATGGTTCTCCTTGAGATCCAGTGCATAAAATACATACTTCATGAGGTTTTAAAGTGTTTGCTACTTCTGGTGTTACAAATATATCTTTATGATCAATATATCCACCCTTAATAGATATATCAATGTTATTTTCCATGCTTCTACCAAAGACACATATCTTTCGATTATGTCTATAACAAGTTTCTACTATATGCTTTAATCTGTAAATATTTGAGGCAAAGGTAGCAATTATTAATCTACTATATGGATGTTGATCAAATATCTCGAATAAAGCATCATCAACTTTAGATTCACTCATGCTCATACCTTCGTTTAGTGCATTAGTACTATCACTAATTAATAAATCAACTCCAGCTTCACCAATCCGTGCCATTTTGTGTAAATTAGCCATTGGACCTATAGGTGTTAAATCAAATTTAAAGTCTCCGGTAGTAACAATAGTACCATTAGGGGTAGTAACTGCTATACCATGAGAATCTGGTATAGAGTGAGTAATTCTAAAAAATTCAACAGATATATTTTTAAATTTTAGATGAGTATCTTCAGTATAGACATTCAAGTTATCGTAACGAATATTTCTATCTTCAAGTTTAATAGCAATTAATTCCTTAGCTTGATTAGGTGCATAAATTGCAGGTATATTTACATTTTGTACTAAATATGGTATTGCTCCTATATGATCTTCGTGTCCATGAGTAATAAGTAAAGCTTTTATTTTACTTTCATTCTTCTTTAACCATGTAAAATCTGGGATAATGTAATCTATACCCGGCAAATCACCTTCTGGAAAACAAATACCCGCATCTATAATAACAATTTCATCTTCATGCATTACACAATACATGTTTTTACCGATTTCTCCTAAACCACCTAAAACAACTATTTTTGTTTCACTTGGATTTTTCATAAATCCTCCTTTCTTACATTAAAAAACATTATATAAACATAATATCACTATAAAAGAAATAACCAATAAATTATAAAGTTTTTTCCCGTCATAAAAATAATAAAATAAATTTATATAAGTTCTAAAGCTATACATAGTATATCATTATTATTTAAATTTATCAAGATTTATATAAAAATAATACAAAATATGATACAATGATAATGGGTGTTTTATGATAATAGGTAATGGTAAAATTAAATATTGTGATAATGAATTATTAAAAGAACTTATGCGTGATATTCCAGATAATTATTCAATAGGACTTCATAATATTGGTATATTTCCTAAAAGTGCCTATAATTTTACAAAACAACCTAAAAAAGTAACAGAAGATAAAGTAGCTAAAAGCATTATGAAGAATGGTTTTATAGCAACAGGAGATCTTTCTATGACTGTAACTGCTTATGGTTATTTAAAGAATATATTAGAAAATAAAGACGGTAGAAGAGATAGTTTTTTAACATATAATTTTTGGAAAACTAAGAAGATTGAAAATGTTATTATTGCTATTCCACCGACAATAAGATTAGACGGAAAAGATTACTTCATAGGAGTTCTTGAAAATAATTATTATTCTATTTGGAGAGATTTTCCTCCAGGTTATGATACTAATTTATTAAATCAAGGATTATTAAAACATAAAATACCTTCTGAGTTTATTTATGGAACATTTTCTAGAGATCCTAAAGATAGTTCTGGAGAAAAAGAAGAAAACCTTGTTATAAGCGATGTTACAGGTAAAAGTATATATTCACTAAATAAGAACCAAAACTTTATTGCTAATAAAAGTTCTCAAGAACAAGAAGAGTTTTATAAAAAGTTAATTGATGAGAAAAAAGTAGATAAATCTATTTTAGAACAAATAAATAATAAAGATATGTCGTCTAACGATGAAAGAATTAATGTTACAATTGCTCAAAAAAAGGCATATGAGGAAGATTTCAAAGGAAGAAGAAACTAGTGAAGATAAAGATAGGTGATAAAATGGGATTATTTAATAAAATAAAAAATATATTTAAAACTGAAGAAAAAGCATCAACTTCTATACAAAAAGAAGTAAAGATTTATGAAAAAGGATTGACAAAATCTAGAGAAAACTTTGTATCAAAACTTGCAAATCTTACTAATAAATATCATAAGATTACGGAAGAATATTTTGAAGAATTAGAAGAAATTTTAATTATGGCAGATATCGGTGTTAATACAGTCATGAGTTTTATGGATCGATTAAGAAATAGGGTAAAACATGAAAAAATAGAGGATGTAGAATTTCTAAAAGAAGTAATAGTTGATGAATTGTTTATAATTTATGTTAATGATGAAGTGATTGCTAGTAAAATAAATTATAATGAAAAAGGTCCTACTATAGTATTAATGATAGGAGTTAATGGGGTAGGTAAAACAACTACAATAGGAAAACTAGCTTGGAAAATGAAGAATGAAGGAAAAAAAGTTCTTCTAGTCGCAGGAGATACTTTTAGAGCAGGAGCAACTGCACAATTAAGAGAATGGAGTGAACGCGTTGGTGTTGGATTTTCTGGAAAAGAAGAAGGTGCTGATCCTGCAAGTGTAGTATTTGATGGAATAGATAAAGCTATAAATGAAAAATATGATGTTGTTTTAATAGATACCGCAGGACGTTTACAAAATAAAGTAAATTTAATGAACGAATTAGAAAAAATAAATAGAGTTATAAAAACAAAAATAGAAGATGCTCCTCATGAAACATTATTAATAATTGATGCTACTACTGGTCAAAACGGTATTTCTCAAGCAAAAGCTTTTAAAGAAATTACAAATATAACAGGAATAGTTTTAACTAAGCTTGATGGTACCGCTAAAGGTGGTATAGTACTTGCTATTAAAGAGGAAGTAAAACTCCCAGTAAAATTCATTGGACTAGGTGAAGCAAAAGAAGATTTACAAGTATTTGATATAGAAAAATATATATATGGATTATTTAAAGATATGATGTAGGAGGATATATGAGAATTTCAAAGGAAGATAAAAAGAATATTACACAAGGACAGTTTAAAACAAATGAATATAACATGGTAGGTATTATATTACAAGCTATTATAACAATTGCAATCATTGTTATTTGGATAATTGCGTTAATTCAAAAAAATAATATTTTACATAATGTTACTAAAATATTATTAGGATTAGATTTTCTAATTATGGCTTATAATAATACCAGAGTTTATAACAGAAAAAAAGTAACAATCATTTATATTATCGCAGGAGTATCTTGCATTGTTCTTGGAATAATGGATATAGTAGGTGTATAGTTATGGATAAATATTTATATTTAAATGAGCTTTATGATTATTACAAAGAATTATTTACGGAAAAACAACAATGCTATTTTGAAGATTATTATTTTGAAAACTTATCGTTATCAGAAATTGCAGATAATTACCATGTTAGTCGTAATGCTATTCATAATCAATTAAAAATAGTAGAAGAAAAATTATTAGAATATGAAGAAAAATTAGGATTATTATCTAAAAAGAATACAATAAAAGAATTGCTAAAAGATAAAATTGATGATAAACTATTAGAGAGAATAGAAGAATTAATATAAGAGGGTAAGTGATACTGTGTTTGGAAAAATAATTTATATTGGAAACAATATGGCTCATGTAGAAATTGGTGCAAATGTTAGTACTGATATTATGAATATGCATGTTATATTTGAAAAAGATGATGTTAAAATACTAGGAGAAGTAGAAGATATTGATCAAAGTATTGTTAAGATAAAACTATTAGGTGAATTTCTAAACGGTAAATTGGTTGGAGGTTTAACTCGTAAGCCATCCCTAGATTCTAATTTAAGAATTATTGATCCATCAGAAGTACCAGCATTATTAGGGGATAATGATGAAAACAGTTTATTGTTAGGATCAAGCCCTTATTATAACAATTCAAATATATATATTAATGTAAATAAAATGCTGGCGGGCCGGAGGAATGATTCTGAACGCCCTGAAAAATCTGGTGACCACCG
>CAYRAF010000011.1:0-29618 GCA_964422195.1 uncultured Muribaculaceae bacterium
CAAATCAAATTTAATATATTTATTACACATAACATCAGGATTAGGTGTTCTTCCTTTTTTTAATTCATCTAAAAAGTAAGTAAAAACATAATCCCAATATTCTTTTACAAAGTCTATTCTATGTAGTTTTATACCAAGCTTATCACACACTTCTTTAGCATCATTATAATCTTGTTCTTGAGGACATATATTGTTTTCTAATGTAGGATTACCATTAATATCATTATTTATAGAAGCATCCCAATTTCTCATAAATAATCCTTCAACATTATAACCATCTTCTAATAATTTAATTGCTGCTACTGAAGAATCTACACCGCCTGACATACCAATAATAACTTTTTTCATAATATCACACTTCTTTACTAACTTATTATACTCTATATTACATAATTTGTAAAAAGTTTAAATAAAATTGGTGATAAAAAAGTTTCTATGATAGAACATACTAATATAACAACAAAGGCAATTAGTAGTACTTTTAAATACTTTCTAGCATACTTTTTTAAATTTTCTTCTTGCTTTAAAAATAAATAATTAAATAATTTTTTTGAAAATGTAAAAGCAAAGTAACTAAGTAATATATAAATAATCATAATTATTATATGATGAGGAAATATATATAATATAGCGCCTAGTATTCCTTTGATTTTATATATATTAATAATTGATCCTATCGAAAAACCTAATATAAAACCTTTTAGAAATAATAAAAATAAAATTATAGGAATACCAATTATTGATATACCTAGTATCCATATTAATATTGTATATAAAAATGATGATGAAAAACTATTAATAAATGTTTTATAATAATTTATGTTATTATTATTAATATTATATATATATTTACTAATAGAACTTTCTACTAATAACTTATCCCCTTTAGATATAATAAAAGAAAAAATAAAACCAGAAATTATTCCTATAATAGCTAGTCCAATTAAAAAAACATATTTTTTCTTTTGTTTTAATTTCATATTATCACCTAGTTAAGTATATTAAACATAATAAAAAATATACTTATTAATTTACTTTTTCAATATTTTTTATTATAATTATACTTGAGGTGTAAAAAATGAGTAAAAGAGCATTAAAAATATCTGCGGTAATACTACTACTTATAATGCTTGGTAGTGTGGTATGTAGTTTATTTTATTTTTAAAAAAAATTAAGATTTTATTCTTAATTTTTTTATTTTTCTATTTATTTTTTTAGTAAGCATTTTCACTTTATTATTTTGTTTATTACCAATAGCAAATCTGTTTTGAGTTTTATTAATTAAATTTTTATTAATATATAATAGTTTATCATTGACTTCAGTTAAATCATTTAATTCTTTCTCAATAACATTAATAATATTATTTTTTTCTCTATAAATAAAATTATTTTTTTTCTTAAAAAGAGAGCTATCCATAGTTTCTTTTTTTGTATATTTATGCACACACGGTGAATCCCAAAATACTTTTTTCTTAATTACTTTAGCAGGTATTCCACCACCTACACAATTTGATGGAAACTTAGTAGATATAAGTGATTTAGCACCAATAATACTTCCTGATCCAATTTTGGCTCCCTTAAGTACTATAACATCTTGTCCAATCCATACATGATCTCCTATATAAATGCTCTTACTATAGTTTATTCTTCTTTTAGTTTTCATACTATACATTAAATGAGGATCTGCTGTGCGCATACATATATTAGTTGAAAATAAGCAATTATCTCCAATAATAACATTTTTTTCTTCAGAAATTATACATTGCAAAACTTTGTTAAAATAATTGTTTTTTCCAAAATATAATACATTGTTATTATTAATAAAAACTTTTAAACAATATTTATGAAAATTTTCATTTAAATATATCAGTGAATTATTACCATTAAATTCAATATCACAATCTTCTAAAACAATAGTTTTTTCAGTATTTAAATAAAGAATATTATTGGTACCTGAAAAACTAATAGTCGTATTATTTAGTACAATATTTTTCTTATTACTATAAATAATCTTATTTTCTTTTAATTTTGAAAAATCTTTTATACTTCTTATTATTTCACTCATGTATTAATATCCTTTCGCTAGCTAATTTTACTTTAAAAAATTATATATAAGATTCAATAATTTTTGAGTGCAACCTTCTTTTGGTATATCTATATATTTTTTACTAAATCTTTTAATTTTATTTAAATCATATTTGTTATGTTCAATAGCATCAACAATATTTTTTGAATCATCTGAAATTAAACCAGGCATAGACTTTTTAAAATCTATATAAAAGTCCCTATTATTGACGTATTCATTATAATCATAGGTATAAAAATAAATAGGTTTATTTAAAAGTGATAATTCAAAAACAATTGCTGAATAATCTGTTATGATATAATCCGCTAAAAAAGCAAATTTAATAGTTGTATGTCTATTATCGATAATAACCCTTTTATCTTTAACATTTACTTTACTATTTGGATGTAGTTTTATAATTAATTCATATTTATTAAAGTCTATATTATCTATAAGATCTTGTATTTTTTTTGAATCTTTATTATTCTTTCTGAATGTTGGACAATAAAGAATTATTTTTTTCTTAGTTTTCTTTAAAATCGGATATTCTTGTTTTAGCATGTCTATAACTTCTTGTTGGTAATCTTTATTAACCAATCTATCAACAACTGGTAATGGATCTATAAATATTTTATTTATATCTGTATTAAAAGCTTCAGCAAAATATTTAGCGCATTCATTACTACTAGCCATAACATAATCATAATTTTTATGCATATTCATTAAATAGGCTAATTTTTTATTACTCCCCTCTTTGGTATCTAATATACTATAGCCAAACTTTTTTAAAGCTCCCATAGCATGCCACATTTGAATTATTGTTAACTTTTTTTTATGATGTAAGTTACTTACCGTTATAGAGTAAGTATCTAGTATAGCTACTTTAGATGTAGCTAAATGATACATTTCTTTTAGTAAATGAAAAGAATATATTATATAACCTTTTATATTTTTATTAATTCTTTTGCAAGATATTATAATTTTTGTATCAGGGTTATCATTTTTAATTCTATTAATCAAAATATTATAATTAATATTAGATCTGTCCATTTGTCTACTAATAAAAATAATTTTATTTTTAGTTGGAAATAATTTTAGAATCGTATATATAATATTTATAATAATTTTAAATATATATATTAATATTTTCATAATCCACCTACTTCTTTTTTATAATTAATTCTTCAACTACCCTCTTAGTACTATTACCATCACATGATGAACAAAAATAGTCATAAAATTTTTCAATCTTCTTAGTATCAACCTTACTATCCTTCACACATTTTATTAATTCTTTAACATTTTTAGCAGTGCTTCCATACATATATTTATCAAAATCATAATAGAAATCTCTACTAGCGACATATTCATCATAATCAGGTATAAAGAAAATCACAGGTTTTTTAAAAAATGAATATTCAAATATAACTGAAGAATAATCAGTAATTAATATATCAGTTACAAAAAGTAAATCATTAATTTCTCTTTCACTAGAAAAGTCAAAATAGAATTGATTATCAATAATATCTGGTATATCTTTGATAAAAGGATGCAATTTAAGTAAAAATACATATTCATCTTTCAATTCTTCCTTAATTTTTTTGAAATCCAACCATTTATAATTATAATAGGCACTTTTTTGACCATTACCCCTAAACGTTGGAGCAAATAAAATAACTTTTTTATTTTTAATAAATGGGTATTTTTTCTTTAATTTGTTTATTATATTATTTTTATATTTATCATCAAAGAAAATGTCTGTTCTAGGTATTCCTAAAGCATGTACTTTATCTATTGTTATTCCAAATGCTTCACTATAGTTTTTTCTTATATTTTCACTACTTACAATAGTAGCAGTATAATTTTTATGAGTTAAGCTTTTTACACTAGGTCCTC
The DNA here is from genome assembly GCA_964422195.1 of uncultured Muribaculaceae bacterium. Classification (GTDB taxonomy): domain Bacteria; phylum Bacillota_I; class Bacilli_A; order RF39; family UBA660; genus CALVUP01. The sequence goes on from CAYRAF010000011.1 coordinate 3,962, forward strand.
CTACTTTTCCCATTCTACTATAACCAACTGTTTTAAAAGCTCCCATAGCATGCCATAGCTGAATTAATTCTTGATTTTTTCTAAGTTTTAAAGCGTAAATCATAGGATAAAAATCATCTAATAGGATAAATTTTGAACTAGCGATTAACTTCATTAGATTTAATTTTTCTTTAAAACTATATCTATTATTTAAACTCTTTTTTAATACTTGGTTAGTTTCAATATCTTTATACTTTTTTAACTCATTATAAACAAATTCAAAGTTACCAGTTAAACTATCTCTTGATGCAGATAAAAATAATACTTTATTACTATTTAATTCATATTTTTTACAATAATACTTGTATAATAAAATATAACTACTTCTTCTAAGTTTTTGTAATGTTCTCTTAATTAGTGATTTACTTTTTCTGTAAAAATAACTAATAGGAGTATATAATTTTAAATTTATTAATAATTGTTTAATTAATATTTTCTTTCTTTTCTTTTTTATTATAATTTTTTTGTTTTTAATACTATAATTATAGAAAAAATCACTTTCCTTATTTAATTTAATAGTATATGATGGATAATTATATAATAATTCATCTATTGATATATAATTTTTATTTTTAAACTTATATTTAAAATTAGTTTCATAAATATTATCAATATAAGAATTAGCATAGATAGGAAAATAACTTACATCAAAATTTTCTAATGAACTTTTTTCTAATAAATCAAATGATTTTTCAATAGTACCAGATATATATTTATTAGTAATATCATTAATATTTATAATTATTTTATTCTTATATTTATAATCATTTTTATTGGTACTAATGATGATATTTTCACCTTTTAAGTTATACTTATATACAATATCCTTGAAATACAATAAAGCCATACGTGTTCTTACTTTTAAATAACTTAATTTCATAATATCTTCTTCTGAAATGTTATTTAGCAATTCTTTTAATGATTTTATCATTCTACTTCTTAATGATTTATTATTTGTATATGGTAAAAGTTTATCTTCCTCTAATCTCCAACGTAAATTATTTAATGTTAGATTTATAATATATTTATTATTAGGGTTATCACTAAGTAATTTAGTATAATACTCAATGTATTTTTTATAATCTTTTAACGTAATACTAAACTTTGATATTGTGTTAGTGTTATGAAGTCTATAATAGTATACACATTCGCTACAATACCCTATTTTACCTTTTTCTAAAATAATGTTAGTAGCATATTTTTCATCTTCACCAATTTTTAAATTTCTATCAAAATAAAGATTATCCTTAAATTTATTTTTAATACAATAATTAATAGTTGTTTGTATTAATTCAGGTTTTTTATTTATATCATAAATTGTATTGCTACTATTATATAGTCTATTATATCTAAAATGTTTTTTTAGTCCATTTGGTTTAGAGTATATTAGTGGGTAAACAACTATATCAATTTTATTATAATTTTTTTCAAAAAAAGTATAAATACATTTACAAGTATTATTTGATATATAATCATCTGAATCTAAAAATAAAATATATTTTCCTAAAGCTTTTTTTATACCATTATTTCTAGCAGTAGATACGCCTTTATTTTTTTGATTTATAACTATTATATTATCATATCTATCACTGTAATCTTTGCATATATTATAGCTATTATCAATGCTGCCGTCATTTACAAGTATAACTTGTATTTTTGAAAAATCATAATCTTGATTGATAATAGAATCAATACTATCTTTAATATATTTTTCACTATTATATACAGGTATAATAATACTAAAATCATATTTATATATCATAATCCCACCTCTAATATAATTTTATCATAATAAAAAAGTGCATACAACGATATATACACACTTTTACACTTTTTAAATATCCCATTTCATTATTGTTTTAAAAGGATTATTAATATCTTTATCAAATGCATAATTCATATCTTTAATAGTTTTTATAACAACCTCATCTGAAATAATATTGGACATTATTTGTTGTATTTTTTTATCCTTTAATATTTTAATACATTCATTAAAATCATTATAACTACTTCTACTATTACCTATTAGTGTTATCCCTTTTTCAAGTATCATTCTGGTATTTATAGCAACATTATTTTCAGATACCCCCATTAATGCAATAGTACCTTCTGGATGAATCATATCAATTATTTGATTAATTGCATCTTCTGAGTATCTACCACCAACGCATTCAAAAGCATGATCAACTTTAATATTACTTAAATCATCATTTACCATATAAGTTTCATCTGCAAATGAAAAATAATCAAGTTTTTCTTTTATTGCTCCAAATACAATTAATTTTGTTTTTGGATATAAATGTTTAATAAGTACGGAAAGTGCATAACCGACATTACCATCTCCCCATACTCCAATAACTTCATTTTTTTTGTGAGATACCTTTTTAAACTTATCTATAGCATTCATACCTACACTCATAAGTTCTAATAAAACTGCAATTTTTTCATCAATACCATCAAATTCAATAATTCTATTACGATCTATAACTACAAAACTTTGCATAAAACCATCATAACCACTGGATCTAAAGTAACTACTTCTTAAGTAGTTTTCTTTAATAACTTCATCAACCTCAGTTGGAGTAGTTGGAATCATAACCACCTTAGTCCCTTTCTTTATTTTTCCTTTAGGATCATATAAAACTTTTCCAACTGCTTCATGTATTAATGCCATTGGTAGTTTTTTCTTTAATGCATTTTTATCTCTATTACCTGTGTAATAGCGCATATCAGCAGCACATATTGATAAATAGGTAGGTCTAACTATGATATCATTATCTTTCATCTTTTCTTCTATTTGCTCAGCTTTTATAACTCTAGGAGATGTAAGTCTATAAGCTTGATTAATCATTATTTATTACCTCTTTCTAATAAAATAGCATTTGCTAATTTTAAGTCAAACATATTTGTTATCTTTATATTAAATTCTTCTCCTTTTACTATCTTAACTTTTTGATTATTCAAAACAAATATTTTACATGCATCAGTCAATTTACTTTTTTCATCTTCATTCATTTTATCATGTAATTCTAATAGTTTTTTTAGTTTAAATGTTTGAGGAGTTTGTCCATTAAATAAATACTTTCTATTTGGAATATTATCTAATGTCTCCAAATCTTCTTTTACTTCCACGATAGTATCAGTAGTCTTAATACAGGTATCAACTGCGTCAGCATCATTTAAACCATCTATATTATCTTCAATAATTTTATATGTTATAAAAGGCCTAACTGCATCATGAGTTATTATAATATCATCATCATTAAGTCCGAAGTTTTCTTTAATATAATAGCAACCATTCATAACAGTGTCATCTCTTTTTTCTCCACCCTCAATTATTATAATATTATCTTTATCACTAATATACTTGTTTATCAAATCCTCAGTATATGAAGTCCAATCACTTGAGACACATACTATTATCTTGTCAATTTTATCACATAGTAAGAATTGCTCAATTGTATGAATAATAATTGGCTTATCCCCCAACTTTAAAAATTGTTTAGGTAACTCTGTATTTCCCATACGAGAACCCAATCCTGCTGCTAATATTTCAGCATATACCATAATATCACCTTCCTATAATAATTATATCAAAAAAAGACAAATTATGTCTTTAAAATAAATTATACCCAATATTTAAATCAACTGCGCCTGAAATACCATTCACTCTACCATTATTAGTAAATTGCCAAATATTATAACTACCATTATATGTTGGTTTATAAGATAAAGCTTTAGAGAATGTAGTAGCTTTATTCCACTCTGCTAACCATATCATATATTTTTTTTCTAAAAAAACACCATCTATATGATTATTTAACCAATTTCTGTTGGCATATACACCACATTGATAACCTTTTTTTATAATTGCACTACAATATCTATCAGCAAGTGATGTCAAATAAGCTTTAGAATATTTATTTGCATATTTATCGACTTCTATATCAAAAAATACAGGTAATTTCATATATGATTTTGTATTTGAAGATAATTTGTTTAACATTCTAATAGTATGATCAACTTCACTATCTATTTCTTTATTATTTTCAGCATATGAGAATAAATATACCCCATATGGAATTTTATTTGCTGCAGCACCTTTAGTGTTTTCTAAAAACTTAGTATCATCTTGAGACTCAAAGTCACATCCATACCCTGCTCTAATTACAGCAAAATCAATATTAGAAGCTTTTACTTTAGACCAGTTAATATTGTTATTATATACAGATACATCCATTCCAAAATATACATCTTTAACTTCTGTTAGTATGAACTTTTGAGAATTATTATTTTTATAATTATCAACTTCAATATTTGTATCATTGGCAGTTGATGAGTTATGTACCGTTAAGTAATAATTTCCTACATTTGATACAAAAGAGTAATAACCATTTTCATCCATCTCAATAATCCATTGCTGATTTATTTGTCCATTGTAATCATATAATTGAACATTACTAGGATTTTTTACACCAATTCCACTTACATCAAAAACTTTGTTTTTATTTTTTATAGAACTAATTTTATAATAATTATCAGAAATGTGCTGAATATACCATTTTTGATTACTAGTAGTTCCAACAGCCTTATATAATTGTATATTAGTACCATTATTTAGTTTGCCATCTCTTAAATCAATATTAGTATTAGAATTAAGTACACTAGATATAGTATAATATCCATTATTAAGAACTTTTTTAGCTTGTTTTGTAGTTGCTTTATGCAATCTAAATAATTCTAAATTAGTACCTGTAGGATTAATAAGTTTTAAAGTATTATTATTCATAATAGTACTATTTAAAGATAAATACATACCATTTTCATTAACTAAATAGTAATTATAGTTGTTAACTCTTTTTATCATCCATTTATAATTATTACCACTATTTCTTTTCGTTAAAACAATTTTATTATTTATATACCCTAATACATAATCATCATTCATTTTAGTAGATATAGTATAGTAATTATTAGAGTCTTTACTAAAATACCATTTTTGACTATCTATACCTTTACTACTTTGATATTTAACTTCAAGATTTTCACTAATATTATTAGTATTAGTATCTAACAAATAATTTTGTCCAATAGAATTGGTAATATAGTAATATCCATCATCTAAATCATCTCCTGCCGTTTCTTCCACTTTCGTAAATATGAATTTTTGACTATCCATATTATTATTAACATTTAAATTAATATTAGTTAAATCAGTTACTGAATTATTATTTAAAGTTAATGCTAGTCCATTTCTTTTAGATACAATGTTATAAGATCCATCACCAGCAGCCTTAATATAAAAATGTTGATTAATAGATGAAGTATATTTATATAATTGAATATTAGTACCAACAATTCTTTTTCCATTATCTACATCTAAACCTATATTAAAATCATTATATTGAGCAATTCTGTATACACCATTGCCTAAATGTTTAACAAACCATTTCTGATCATTAACAGTATTATTTATACTTTTTAAATTAATATTAGTATTGTTATTAGTATTACCATTATTAATATTTATACCTTTATTAATATCAAGTAATGATTTAATATTATATAGTCCATCTGAAATAGTTTTAGTACCACTAGCTATTTCATTAAATACAAATTTCTGAGCTTTACTTTTATTTTGAGTATAAACTTGTATGTTTTGACTATTAGCTAGTTTACCACCTTTTATATCTAATGCAAGATTATTACATCTAGAAATTATATAATAATATCCATCACCAGTCTCTTTTATCAACCATTGTTGAGCATTTGAACCATTATATTTATATAATTGAACATTAGTACCTTTCTTTTTACTAGCTTGCTTTACATCAAGAGAATAATTATTATTTTTCATACTAACTATTTTATAATAGCCATTATTTAAATATGTTACTTTCCATCTTTGCGCAGTTGAAGAATTGTCTTTATATAACTGAATATTAGATTTATTTTTAACAGTACCACCTTTTAAGTCAAGAGTATAATTGTCAGATAGTGCACTATATATGGTATAAACACCATCCTTAATACTTCTACTTGCAGCATTTACTTTTGTAGAAAATGCTATTATTAACAATATAAAAAATAATAAATATTTTCCTCTTTTCATTTCTTTTTCTCCTTTTTAAATACAAATAATTTACTAAATACATAATTCATGACTGTAACAACTACTTGAACAACAATTTTTGATATCAAATCATTTACATTTAATATAGTTACTAATAAAAACATAATTCCCATATCCATAAGTAAAGTTAAAATTCTAGCAGAGGTAAATGATATTATTTCTTTAATAATATTTTTAGATTTACTTTTAAATACAAATACCCTATTAGTAATATAAGCAAAAGAAACAGCACATATCCAAGAAATAATATTTGCTATTTGAAGTTCAATAGCTTCTTTAGGATTTAAAAATGTTCTAACACATATATAATATGATAATAAAGAAACTACAGTAGTTAAACCACCTACTATCAAATAATTAATTATCTCTTCATATTTTTTATATATATTCCATATTCTTTTTATCATACTATCACCATTATTAATTTTATCATATTTAATAAAAAATATCTATAAGTTTCATAAATTTATAGACATTATAATTTAAACTGTATCTTTTTCTTAAATTTTATTCTAGTATGTTTACATAACACAATATACAATCGAAAAAATACAATATAAGCAATGACATTTAATATATTAAATATTAAGTGAATGTATGCTACTTGTAATTTTACAGGATATACATTTATATATAAATATATATTAATAAAATATCTAAATATCAAAAAAGATATTACACCTAATATATTAAAAAACAGATTAAACCAAGCACATTTTTTTGCTAATTTATTACCTTTTATGCTGACAATAAAGGCAGTTATACATGTTCCAATATTACTACCTATAATCATATCGCTAGCAGTTTTTATATTAATAATGTTTTTAGAAGTAAATGATTGTACTGCTGCAACCATTGAAGATGATGATTGAGTTATCGCAGTTATGATACTTGATACTAAAATATTAATAATTGAAGTATTATTAGCAAATAAATGTAATAATATATAAGAATTACCCATTGGAATTACAGAGTAATCTAATATTTTAACGCTAATTAATAATAAAATAATACCAATTATTAATTGTGCTTTTTTATGAGTAATTAATCTTATTAGAATATAAAATAGAATTAAAAAACAAAAAATATAATTACCATCAATTGATGTAATAAAAGCTGTACTGCAAGTGCCAATATTTGATCCCATCATCAAATAAATACTATCATCAAAATCAATTTTATTACTATCAGTTAATACAATTATCAAAGCAATAATTAATGATGATGATTGAAATAAACTTGTAGATAATATTCCAAATAGCAATAATAATAATTTATTATGATTAATTTTAATTATAATTTTTTTTATATTATATGAAATTTTATTTTCTATATGTTTTGATATATAATCTATACTAAATAAGAATAAAATGATAGAAAATATAAATAAAAAAAACATATAATCACCTAGTAATTATATGTTTATATATAACTATTTATTATCTTTTTCAGTCTCAGATACTATATATATAGGTCTGTTTTTTATTTCCAAATATAACTTGGATAAATATATACCAATTATTCCAATAAAGAATATTTGTATTCCACTTACTAAGAATACTATAAATAGTATTCCAATTATATCAAAAATAAATTTTGTATATATAATCATTTTAATGATTTCTACTATTAATAGTACAAACGATATAAATAAAAATAATATTCCTATAAAAGTAGCGTATATAAGTGGTTTAGTAGAAAAAGCAATAATACCTTCCATGGCATATTTAAATAAACTAAAGAAACTCCATTTTGAATTACCAGCTACTCTTTCCCTATCATCAAACTCAATCCACTCAGTTTTAAATCCTACATAGCCATATATTCCCTTTGTAAAACGGTTGTATTCTTTCATCTTAATAATAGCATCTACTACTTTTCTCTTCATTAATCTATAATCTTTAGCTCCATCTACAACCTCTACATCAGAGATTCTATTTATAATTTTATAAAAATTTTTAGTAAAAAATTTTCTAATTTTAGAATAACTTTTTCTAGAACTGCTGCGAGTTGCTACACAATCAATATCACCTTTTTTAATCATATCATACATTTTAATTAACAATTCTGGAGGTTGTTGTAAATCAGCATCAATTGTTGTAACATAATCACCAGTAGCTGCCTCAAAACCTGCTAACATAGCTGCTTCCTTACCAAAATTCCTAGAAAATGATATATATCTAACACAATTATCTTTTTTGCCTAGATTTCGTAATATATTTAAAGTGTTATCTCTAGAACCATCATTAACAAAAATAAATTCATATTTTATGTTCTTGATTTGTTTTATAGTTTTCATCGTTTCTTTATAAAATATATCAATTGACTCTTCTTCGTTAAAACAAGGAACTATTATTGAAATTTTATCCATTTAACTCATCTTCTTTCTTAATTATAAATATTAATACAACAATACCAATTATAGATGAAATTATACCTATAGTCAAATAAGGTGTTTTATATATTAATTTAATCTTATGATTTCCTTTATCAATATAAAATCCCAACATACTATTATTAACTTTAAAAGTATTTACTTTTTTATTATCTACATACACATTCCACCCCTTAGAATATGAAGTTGATAAGCTCATAACACCTTTATTTTCAACACTAATACTTGCTTCAATATAATCATTATTATATTTAGATATATTAGCTTGCTTAATTTTTTTGATACTATCTTCATAGTTTTTCATATCAATTGCATATACATTTAAACTATCAACTTTATATGTACCAGATTTAGAAAAACTAATTTCTATTTTACCATCATAATTACTTTCATAACCTAAATTCATAAGCATATTTCTATTTTCAAAAAAGTAAGGATTGGTATAATAACTTCTTCTATTCTCATCATTTACCCAATTATCACGTTTAACATATACAGAAAATGGATAAATATTATTGGTATTCGTGCTAGCAAGTTTTTTAAGAATTTTTGTATGTTTTCCTGATGTTGTCCTAATAATATTATTAAAATCAATATATATTTCACTATTTTTGATACCAGTAATATTTAATATCAATTTATCATTTTTATTATTAACTTTAATATTACTTCCATCAAATATAATATTAGATGCTGGATCAATGCTATATTCTACATTGTTTATTCCATTAGATAAATTGTTTAAATCTTCATCTGCATATTTAATATCTTTATTTTTATTTTCTACCACAGTAGTATCGAGTAATATTTGTTCTTTACTTATATCATCTAATTCTAAATAATCCTCCAAAGTAATATAGTCATCAGTATATATTAATGGTGATATGTAATTATTATTCTTATATAATTCATTATTACCATTAGTATAAATTCTACTATACCCATAAGGAACAATATGTTGATTATTTTTATCTACTATATAATATTTTGTTGCAAGTCTAGACGTAGCTTTAACTCTATTATCAAAATCTTGAATATATCTACTACCATAAACAGTAGAATTATTTAAATCATTAGATAATTGATATTCATCCTTTTGTCCAAGTGATAAATAACCTGCTAAAGTGTTAATGGAATAATAAGCTGATATATTAGATGTTTTTGTTGGAAAAATTACTGTTCTATAAAAGCTCTTATCCTTTTTCATTTCTTTTACAATATTATTTAAATTATCCATTGTGTGAGTATTAGTTTCTATATTCTTATATACATCATTATTATCAACAAACTCATTAACATAATTATGATCATAGTATAAAAACCAAGAAAAACTAATTATATTTAAAAATACAAAAAAATATATAAAATATGACAATCTTAATTTTTTTAGTCTGTTTTGCAATAAAATAATACCATATATAATAATTGCAAACATATTCATAAAAAGAAACTCTTTTTTAGGATTTTTAAGTAATAATGTAATGATTATGTATATAATCAAACTAAACCCCATCAATACTTTTTCATTTTTTGTATAATCTAGATTTTTATTTAAGAAAGTAATAACAATAATTGATAAAGTAAAACAATATACAAAGGACCACCTATTAACAGGATATGAAAGTCCATTAATAACTTGTCCTGCGATTGGGATACATAGAATTAAAGACAATAGTATAAAATATATAAATAATTTCTTGTGATTTTTATAATGATTTATTAAAAGTGGAATAAATAATACAACTATACTACTAAAACCAAATACAGACCAATACCTGTTACGAACCAAAGCATTAGTAGTAAGAGCAGGTAATAAGCTTTTATAGTAATTAAAATCATAAAAGCATAACCTAAACATTCCTATTCTTGCACTATTTAAAAATGAATAAATTGTAGGAAATAAAATAATTCCTGAAATTAAAATTGCTACTAAATAGCATAGAATTGCTTTTACTACCCTATTGATAATAAATTTAAAATCATTTTTATAATCTATTAATAATAAAACAATTGCATAAAGACAGGCAAATATGGATATGGTAACTGCAAAATAATAATTAATGATGAAACTACTACTAGCAGTTATAATTAAAACACTCATCTTGTTTTCTTTTATTAACTTTTCTACTCCAATCAATAGTAGTGGAAACATAATAACAGGATTTAAAAAGGCTAAATGTCGTATTCCAGCATAAAGAGTGAATCCTGTAAATGTATATAATAATGCTCCTAATATTGATTTTTCTTTATCAATTTTTTTATAACCAGCATAAAGTAAAAAACTAATACCAACTAAATAAAATTTTAAATATATAATAAGTGTATATAATATATGCATATTATTTTGTTTAAATAATAATCCTAGATAAACTAATGGATCCCCCACTGCATAGTATGAATATTGTCCAATTATATCTTGTCCCAACCCAGTTGAAAATGAAAAAAATTCAAAACCGTACTTTAATTTAGATAAATAATTGGATAAGAAAATAAAATGTTGCCATATACCATCTTCATACCAAATAAAAGTTTTATGACTTATCAAAAATGAAATAAAAACAAAAAAACTAATAAAAAGAAAAAGTAGTGTATAAATAAGATATTTGCTACTGCATATTTTTTTAAACGTATTTTTCATAATATTCCTTCCTAACTACCTAAATTAGATACTTTCCATAAATTTTTCATATTCTGCAATTATTTTTTCTGGTTCACCAATATCTTTTATTTCTCCTTCATGAAGCCATAATACTTCATCGCATAACTCTCTTATTGTCCCTAAACTATGTGATACAATAACTACAGTTCTTGTATCATCATTTATTAATTCTTTCATTTTATTATAGCTTTTTTCTTTAAATTTAACATCACCAACTGATAAAACTTCATCAATAAGCATAATATCAGTTTCTAAAATTGCAGTAATGGCAAAGGCCAATTTAGAATACATACCTGAAGAATATGTTTTAACAGGTCTATAAATGAAATCTCCAATATCTGCAAAATCAATTATTTCTTTTTCTTTTGCTTCTATTTCTTCTTCAGAAAAACCTAGTAGCATACCGGATAAATATATATTTTCTCTACCAGTTAATTTAGGATTAAAACCAACACCAATTGATAATAGTGAGATTGAATTACCATGTAGATCTATTTTTCCTTTGTCTGGAGAAAATATTCCAGCAATTGCTCTTAGCATGGTTGATTTACCACTACCATTTTTACCTATAATACCAAGAATTTTTCCTTGTTCTACCTCAAATGATACTCCTTTTAACGCTTTAAATAATTCTATTTTATCGCCAAAACTTTTCCATGATGCTCTAATAGACGTTTTTTTAAGTCCTCTATAAGTAATATGTAAATTACTAACAGTAATAGCTATTTTTTTATTATTTTTCATATTAAATCACCTTCGCATAACTATTTTCATATTTATGAATTACATGAACACCAATCATTGTTAATGCTATACCTATAACTAGCCAAATAGATAACCATTTAAAACTTGGCAACATACCATATATACTTACATTTCTAAGTTCATACATAATCATAGCTGCTGGATTTATTCTTAATAAACCAATTCTAATAAAACTCTTAAACGACTTCATTCTAACCTGAATATTAAAGAATACACCAGATAAATAGAATAACATTCTCAAAAATATATTAGTTAAGTTTGCTAAATCATTAAGTGTAACCCCAAAATGCATTAATATAAGTCCTGCCCCAAAAGCAATTATATAAAGAATAAATAATATTGGTATAATCAATATAATATGCCATGTAAATGGAACGTGTTGAAATATCATTAATCCAAAAGCTAAACATAATGATATAGCCATTTTAAATAAATAAGTTAACGACTTAGAATATAATAATATATATTTTGGTATATAAACTTTAGTAACTAAATTTCTATTGTTAATAATTAACTTAACACTACCAGTTAACATTCTATTAAAAAATTCCCAAGCAGCTAGTCCAATCATTACAAAAGAAGCAAAATAAGGTTCACTGTTTTTGAAAACTATACCAAATATAAATGTATATATTAACATAAAGGCAAAGGGTTCAATAATCCACCATAACCAATTTAAATATGAATCAGCTACTTCACTTTTTAACTCTGCTTTAGCTGATCTAACAGCATATTTATGATATTTTTTCATATTTTTAAAAAACTTTAACATATTCTAAACTCCTATCTTTTAAATATATATATAACCTATATCATATATTAACATAATTGCATTTTTTTTTAAATCTTTTTTGTTAAAAAATTTAGTTATGTTTTTTTTAATAATTAGCAATCTATTATTTTTTTTCTTTCAAATGCATAATCTCATTATAAATTCTTTCACAATTCTTTTTATCAGTATATTTATAAAACCTATCTATTCTCTTTAAATACTTTTTTTCTAATTTACAATCATTTTTAATAAAAGTTATTATTTGATTTATGACATCATCAAAATTCTCACAAACAGGGCCAAACCCATCTGTATAATAATCAAAATAACCACGATCAAATATTTGTCCATCATAAAATGCCTTTTGATCCCATTGAGCATATATAATTGGTTTTTTTAAATATGCTACATCAAATGAAACACTAGAATAATCAGTTACTAATAAGCTACATGTATTAAATTCTTTTCTATAATTAATACCTTCTGAAATCATTTCTACTAACTCATTTTTTTTAAAATCTTTAATTTGTTGAACCATATTATTGTGTGGTATAAATCTTATCTTATAATTATACTGTTTTAATACCTCTAACAATTTTTTATTATTAATTAGATTATTATAAAATTTATAATAATCGGTATTAACAAAATCCTCATTATATATTCTTTTTCCCGTTTTTTTATCAAGATTATTAACTAAGTATTTTCTCCAAGTGGGCATTATAAGAATACTTTTTTCTTTTTTCGCATTATTTAAATAATCAAATCTAGCAAAACCGGTTACCTTAACAATATGTTTTTCATAATTATACTTATAATCCATTATTGATTTAGCTTCATAATTACTTGCAGTAATAAACATATCAATTTTTTTACTATTAATATTTAGCCAAGGTGATAAATCATTTTGTGTAATACCATGTTGTAAAAATATAAATTCAAAATTAAATAAATCATTTAAAAAAGCTTTATTATTACCAAATGGGTTAATTACATATTCATCTGCATGTGCCGATATAATTTTTTTGCTATTTAAAAATAAGATTTTATATCTTAAAGATGAAGGTGTAACAATCAATTTATTATATTTTTTATATAGTCTTTCATAGTCTTTAGATTCTTTTGAAATTAAAAAATACTTTTTTTTTGGATACTTATCATTTTTTACTAAATATTCAAAAAATGCTTCACCATTATCGCTAGCAAAATTTAATCGATCAGAGATAATCCAAATTTCATTTTTATTAAATATTGAATATATATTTGACAATTCTCTAATAATCAAATTTTTAATTCTATGTTTCTTTAATAGATTGAAAATTGCTAGCAGTTCATATCTCGTTCTATTTATTATATTATTTTTTCTTATAACAAATATATCATTTTTGCTTTTGAATTTAATAATACTTTTATTATGTCGTAAATAAACTGATGAAAATTTTTTAGAAAATGGAGCGCCACCTGTAAACTCTATTGGTAATTTTATATATTTTTCTTTTTCTTTTATTGCAAAATAAAAGCTATTTACTTTACTTAAATCTATTTCCGCATATAAACCTGTTCTATTAAAACCATATTTCTTATCAATGCATTTCATGTATTTGTTAGTATTATCTAATTCATATGTTTTAACTAAATGATGGTGATTGTGATCATCTATAATATATATTGAATTAAAAATATTAGAAATATTAGATACATAACAATACATTTTTATAATATTATCCTTAAAAATTACATTATTAACACAAATTCCTAATGACTTTAAGTCTAAAATGTTTTGATTATTAATAACGATTTTTTCGTTTTGTAGCTCATAATTAATTTTTCCTTCATACTTAAGATTTAAATAATATAATTTTTTTAAGTTATTTCCAAAAGGAGCATCAATTATAACATCATCATCAATATCTTTCAATAAATCTTTTAATATACTTATATATTTAGATTTTTCTTGATTAGTCAATGTATTTGGGAAAGCTGTTGTAAATATTCTCCACTGTAAATCATATAATATTAAAAATTGTATATATTTTATTACTTTATTATATTTCTTTTTAGATAAATCAAATAAATATTTATAACATAATTTTGGAGTATCAAGATACCAATTTTTTATTTTAGTAGATTTATTGATAGCAGAATTTTTTTCTTTTCTTTGTCGATAATTATAGCAACTACTAGATATTAGACCAATATTTAGATTTTCTAATATAATTTCATTTATCAATCTAGCATCTTCTGATATCTTTAATATTTCGGAAAATTTTTTGTTTTTCAATGCAGAATATCTTATCATACATGAGCTACCAGATAGCTGTGGAAGTTTATATTCCTCATTTAAATTCACAATTCTATCGCCATTTTTAAATTTAAAATCTAAAGCATGATACCCTTTTTTAGCATCAAAAAATTTCATTCTATAGCTAACTAAATTTATATTCTTGTTATTAGATAATAATTCATATCCTTTTTTAAACGCATCTTTATCCCAAGTATCATCTGAATCCAAAAAATTTATATACTCCGCTTCTGCATATTTTAATCCATTATTACGTGCACTAGACACTCCACTATTCTTCTGTTTAATATAAATAATATTATTTGGATATTTATTCTTATATTTTAAGCAAATAGCTTCTGAATTATCAGTAGAACCATCGTTAACTAAAATCATTTGAATATTTTTCTTGAAGCCAATTGTTTGACTAATGACACTTTTAATAGTTTCTTCAAGATATTTTTCAACATTATAAATTGGTATTATAACTGAAATTTTAAATTGCTGTTTCATTTTTACACCTCAAGTATAATTATATGATAAATTTATAGAAAAGTAAAATCTATTTTTATTGCTTTTTTTATAAAATTATAAAACATCTTATTTAATAAATGTTCATTTTGATTTTTGTAATTGATATATTTTAACATGATGTTTAGCTGTATCATTTGAATTATCCCATATTAAAGAATAGTTATGATTATATATGAAATTTTGTATATCATAGTCATTGTGTTGAACTACTATTATTTTAGGTCTTTCTTTATCTAAATCATTAAAATAATCTCTTTTTATTTTTTTAGACACATTTATTATTGGCATGGTATACGAATACTTTGTAGCATGTAATCTATGACTTATCAGATAAATAATATTATAATTTCCATATATAGATATTTTATCTTCTGAAGTAGTAGTTTGAGTTATAATCTTACTAACTTTTAGAACTTCCGTAGATAAATTATTATTATTTCTATTTAAATATATATTATTAACGCCTTTTAAATGATCTATCCAATTTGGTAACATTAAATTCACTGATAAAAATAATAAAGACATTACTGTAATTAAATCTGTTTTTAATCCTTTATCTAGTCTATTGCAATAATTAAAAAATTCTGACAAAGGTAGTGCAATAATTGGGATAAATATTATCATATAATGATAATATGCTCTTCCAGACATTGATATTAAAAATATTGAAATAATCATATATATTAAGTATATAATATATTTTTTATCCTTTTTACTTAAATATATTGTTATTAAGTATGATAGCATGATTACTGGATTATTAAGAAAACTAAATATCGTTGTTATAACGCTATATTGAGGATCAATATTTGAATATGCTGCATATTCTTTATTAAATATAATATAATCAAAATAAAAATCTTTTAAGGCACCATTTATACCAAGCCATATAATTATAGGCAATACTATAATACTAGTTCCTATTAGAAACCAAATAATAAAATTTATTAACTCTTTAATCTTTTTATCTTTAATACATTTAATAAAAATATATAAACAGAATATAAACCAAGTTCCAATCATATTCGGTCTAAGCATTAAGACTGCACCAAATGATAGTCCGCATAATAATAATCTCGTTTTACTTATAACATTATTAAATATATAATCCAAAAATATATATAATGATACTGCTATAAATGGCATTGCATATTCTTCTGTTAAATTACCACCTTCAAGATATAAGAATAACATTGATATTGCGAAGACGCTTATAAAAAATGAGATAAATTTATTACACTTTAATCTTCCAATTTTATACATATAATGCATTGTAAGATATACACTTATAAATTCAAAAATCCATACACCTCTATATGGAGATATTTTAAAGCCTAAATAATTAATTATATATAATAATGGTCCTTTATGGTCAAATGAATGTAAGTATGGCATATAACCACCATTCATCATCAACGCTATAGTCTTATAAACACTAGAATCAATTCCAGTATCTTTTCCTACCCATAAATGTAATGGACTTATCATTAACAATAAAAATGTTATTATAAAAAATCCAATATAAATTAGATATTTAGATTTATCACTTTCATTATTTACATTTTTTTTCTTTTTAAATATAATCAACTTACTAGCAATATAATTTAATATGATAACTAATATATTAGCTAAGGTTTTAATTATTACATCATTAAAACCAATTTTTTCAACAAATATAAACATACAAAGCCAATCTACAAAACCAGTAGCAAGCCTACAAGAAAAAAAAGATATTATTTCTTCTAATATTTCTTTTTTTGTATTAGCTTGACTTTCAAATACCCATTTTCTATTTGTTAAATATGCAAATAAAACCGCTAATGCCCATGATAATATAGTACTAAACATAACACCAGTCTTTAATATATGAGCAAAGAAATAATATGCAATAATATTAACAAGAGTTGTACATACACCAAAAAATAAATACATTATTATACTTTTATATTTTTTATATAAATTTTTTATCATCATTTTCTAAACATATCCTTTTTAAATTTTCTAAAATCAGCAAGAGCTTTCCAACCGATTTTTACAATTTTTGGTATATTTATTGAATTCACTCCACCTTGTCTTGGTTTAAAAGATATTTCTTTAAAAATAATCTTTTCATTATTATGCTTAAAATATGCGGTTAATATTATATTTGGAATATTATAATCATTAGGTAATTTATCAATATATTTTGCTACAATACTTGCTTTCATTAATCTAAATGGTGCATTTGCATCTGGTACTTTAACTTTAAAATATATCTTCAACAATCTACAAACAGTTTTTTCTACAAAAGCTCTTTGTTTTCCGTCTCCTCTTACTACCCTATTGCCTAGCAATAAATCATATTTATTTCTATCATTCCAAAAAGCCTCAAATTCATCAGGATTTGTTTGTCCATCAGAGTCTGTTTGAAATATCCAATCAGCCTTCTTTTTTATTGCATAATTATATAAATATATAACTTTAGGTCCATGCTGTTTTAAGGAGTCTGAAACTATATCTAACTGTGGATACTTTTTTTGTAATTTAACTAGTATTTCATGCGTCTTATCTTCACTTCCAGCATCCGCAATTACAATTTTAGAATCTTTATTCCCAAATTTTAATATAGGATACCATTGTTTTATAGTATTTTCTATATTTTCTTCTTCATTATATGCTGGCATAACAACATATAGTTTTTCTTTTGATTTATTCATAATTTTTACCTCCATTATTATATATATCCATTGCAGATTTAATCACATCATCCATATCATAATACTTATATTCTGCAAGTCTTCCACCAAATATAACCCCTTCTTCTTTTTTAGATAAATTTCTATATTTTTCAGCTAAAGAATTATTCTTATCATCATTAACCGTATAGTATTTTTCCATACCATCCTTATAATCAGTTGGATATTCAAAAGTAATAACAGTTTTATCAGTAGTTGAATCAAATTCAAAATGCTTATGTTCTATAACCCTTGTATAATCCACTTCACGACCTGTATAATTAACTACCGCATTACCTTGATAGTTTTTTTGATCTAGTATTTTAGTATCAAATATTAAACTACGCCATTCAAGTTTACCTAGAGAATAATTGAAATATTCATCAAGAGCTCCGGTATAAACTATTTTATCAGCGATAGATTTATAATAAGTTGTATTATCAAAAAAATTAGTATTTAATTTAACCTCAATATCCTTTAACATATTTTCAATTAGTTTAGTATAACCACCAATAGGTATGCCTTGATATCTATCATTAAAATAATTATTATCATAAACTAATCTAACTGGTAATCTTTTAATTATAAAAGCCGGTAAATCTTTACAATCTCTATTCCATTGTTTTTCGGTATATCCCTTTATTAATTTTTCATATATAGATCTACCAACTAAACTTATTGCTTGCTCTTCTAAGTTTTTTGGTTCAGTATTTATCTCTTTTTTTTCTTCATTGATATGTCTTAATGCATCTTCTGGAGTAAATACATCATCCCAGATTTTTGAAAATGTATTCATATTAAAAGGCAAATTATATATTTCATCACCTATTCTCGCTATTGGACTATTTGTATATCTATTAAATTCAGCAAAAGAATTAACATAATTCCATACATCTTTATAATCTGTATGAAATATGTGAGCACCATATTTATGGACTTGAATTCCTTCTATTTCTTCAGTATAAACATTGCCACCAATATGGTTTCTTTTATCTATAACTAAAACTCTTTTTCCATCTTTTTTAGCTAAATTAGCAAATGTTGCACCAAATAAACCAGCACCAACAACTAAATAATCATATTTAATTCTATTTTTACTACCATGTACTTTATCCATTCTACTATCACCATTCATATTAATTATTAGATAATAAAATTATAGCATTTATATACTTAAATGTAAATATCAATGAATTTAAGTTTATAAAAAAAAGAGTATTTCTACTCTAATATACATCAAATCTATTTTTTATTTTTAAACTTTGTTTTAATAATTCATCATCATGTAAATAAACTAAAAATATTAATATTGATATAGAAGTTAATACCCTTCCAAATTTTGAAAATGGTGCCTTATATGTTATTACGATATCATGATGCCCAGGAGAAACTTTAAATCCTATATAATTCAAATCTGTTTTTTTATAACCAATAGTTTTACCATCTAAATATATTTCAAAACCTGAATCATAAGGTATAGATAAATTGAAATATCCATATTCTTTTGTATCTACACTACCTACAATTTTATTAGCCTTTGTCTTCTTTTTATTAATCATAAATTCATCAAAGTTTTCACGAATATCTTTAACATTATCATAATCAAGAATATAGAGCCTAATATTACTAATAATATACTTACCAGGAGAAAACTTTATTTTTTTATTTTTTATTTGATCCAGTGAAATAGTATATGTAAAATTCTTGTTTTTATTATTATATTTCCATTCTTTACAAGTATATACATTATTCTGTCCCATAATACTGATTATTTGATCTCCAACTTCACAAGATTGATTATAATCCATATTAAAACTTATAAATAAGATTTTATTTGAAATAGTTTTATCTTCAGGTATATCTATAACCAAGTCTTCTTCTTTTGAATTATTAATAATATATTTATTATTCTTTTTTACAATATATTTATTATCTTTAATTAAGGAATCTATATTATAGTTATATTCTGAAATATTACTTTCATAATCATTAATTATTCTATTTTCATCAACAATAACATAATTCATTAAAGCTTCTATATTTTGTGGATATTTTAAAGTTTTATAATACTTCAAATTCATAACTTTATACGTTGAATATCCTATTGGAAAAGCACTTTCATTTTTATAAATATTATTTTTTTGTTTCGCATATCCATACATTTCATTTTTATTAGTATATAAATATCTATTACCAGTATATATATTATATAATACATTTGTAGAAGGACTTAGAACCATACTATTTCTATATGAAACTTCATTTTTAAATATATTAAGATATGATTTTCTATTATTTAAATTAGATAATGATGAATATTCAAAGCTACTATAATGATTAATATCTACTATATTATTTGTAGACACTAAGCCATTATTATAATTAAATCTATAAATATTATTATCTTCTTTTATAACTTCTTTAATTTGGTTATATGTACTATTATTAAATAAACTATTAAAATCCTTTTTTAATATTAAATCATGCCTACTAAATATTGAAATAAAACCAAAAATTATAAAATACAAAGAAATTATAATAATTCCCATTATATTATTTTTTAGTAAGAATACTAAAACAACTAAAATAGCAAGTAAATCAATAAGAATATAATATTTAAAATTAATAATTGAACTGATCATAACTATTGCAATCACTAAAATAATACTTAATTTTAGTAATTTAACATTTGAAATATCCTTAATAAAATAGCCAAGAATTAATCCATACAAAGGTAAAAATGGAATAAACGCTTTATACTCAATATACATTCCACTATTAAACATAAATGGGAATATAGGAATAATAGTAATAACTAATAAAATTATTGATAAAACTTTTAAAGCCACATTCTTTTTAAATAGCATATGGATTAATGCAAATAACAATAATAAACCTGTACCATAACCATATGGAGAATATAAATATGTAACTAAATTAAAATTAGGAATCAATAAATTTAAAAAATTAATATTAGTAGATGTAGCAATTCGACCATTTATAACAGCATATGCCGTTGGTAATAAATAAAATAAAGAGAATAAAATACCAAAAATTATAGGTTTTACAATTTGCATAATATTTATTATAAATTCTTTAAAACTAAAATCATTTTGTTCTAAATATACATATACTCCATATATAAAAAGTGATAAAATTTCAGTAATAGCAAATACATAATTAGATAGAATCATTCCTAATATAGAAAAAGTAATCATTAATTTAGATTTCTTACTTGCGTTTTTATAA
Organism: uncultured Muribaculaceae bacterium; assembly: GCA_964422195.1. GTDB lineage: Bacteria > Bacillota_I > Bacilli_A > RF39 > UBA660 > CALVUP01. The sequence continues at coordinate 25,503 of CAYRAF010000011.1, forward strand.
AACTCGTCTATGCCATATAGTCCTAAAAGTAAAAAAGGAAAATATGAAATAAACATAATATGTCTTGTTGCATGAAAAACTATAGGCATTGACACTAATAAAGCCAAAGAAATAATAAATGATATTGTAGAATCAAATCTTCTTATCGCCCATCTATAGTAAAAATGTATAGTAAATATAATTAATATAAGCATAGAAATTTGAATGTATGTAGACGTTTTAATAAAAGGAACTAAATAAGATATTAAAAATATTGGACTATATAATCCATAATATCCAAAATAGAATATATTTTGTCCATTACCAATATTAAAGGCAAATTGTGGGAATATTTTTCCGGTTTCGTAAAATAAATTTCTAAAATAATCTGCAAATAAAAAATGTTGTGATATAAAATCCTTACTAGACCCAAATATATATTGCCCTTTTACCAAAAACAACACCAAAAAAATACTTATGATTTCTAATATTATTAAATTTTTATAATCTCTTCTTTTCATAGACAATTACCTCATCATCTATTTTAAACAAAAAAGAAAAAGTGTCAATACACTTTTTTATTTTTTTATTAATTATTATTATTTTTAGGAGGATACCATTCATTATATGTTACCCAAGTCTCATAATGTTCCATATTCTTAAAAGTATTTTTAGCGTTTTCCTGACTTTCATATACTGGTAATAAAATATTCTTTTTAAAATTATACTCATCATTATTTAGATAATATGCATTATTCTTATTAGGAATACTTCCCCAATAAAATCTACCAAAATAAGTTAATTTTTCATGATTAGATTTTGAAGTAATAATTTTGTTAGTCATTTTATGATGAATATGACCATATTCACCATCTGGATTATGAGTTACAATTAAATTCCAATCTTTAGCTTCAATAATTTTCTTTAGTTGATCATTAATCTTACTCCAATCCTTTGACCAATCACTCTTTTGACCATTTACCAAATCAGGAAAGCCTAACATCATATAATCATCTTCAGTAAGAGTCATAACTCTTTTAAATTCATATTCTCTATCTCTTCTTGTAGGCCCACAAGTGATACATACTACCATATATTTATCTTTATATAACTCATGAGATCCCCATAATGCCTCATCATCAGGATGTGCAACAATCATAACTTTATTAGCATTTGTAAAAATATTGTTAAGTTTAATTTGCGACGAATTACTATAAGTATCTTCTTCACTTATAATATTAAATTTTTGTGATTTAGTATTATTACTATAATAAGTTTGTAAATTTGTACCATTTTTTATACTACCTTGTGCTACATCTAGGGCTAATCCGTTTGCTCTACTAATAATTGTATAACTTCCATCATTATTACTCTTTATTAAAAATTGTTGATTGACAGAACCTGTATACTTATATAGTTGTATATTAGTATTCTTTGTTTTTTTACCGCCTTTTAAATCTAAAACATAATTATGATCTCTTTCTGTGGCAATTTTATAATATCCATTAGATAATTGTTGTATATACCAATATTGATCAATTACTCCATGAAAAGCATTCATTTCAATATTCATACTGTTAGATGCTTTTCTTTTTGCCAATTTCACCATATAATCATCTTTTAACAAACTTGAAATAGCATATTTACCAGTCTTTATTTTAGAATTTTCTCTTAAATATGTTACTGGCGCAAAAATAAATTTTTCTTTTTTTGATTTATTCCATTTATCAACTTGTATATTTGATTTATTCTTTGCTTTACCATTTTTAACACTTAAAGCCAAGTTATTACATTTAGAAATTATATAATAATATCCACCACCAGCATCTTTTATAATCCACTGCTGTGCTTTATGACTTTTATATTTAAATAATTGAACATTGGTACCACTTTTTTTCTTTGCATTTTTTACATCTAACCCATAATTATCATTTTTAGCACTAGTGATTTTATAATAACCATTATTTAAATAAGTAACTTTCCATTGTTGAGCAGCAGTTTGATTACCATTATATAATTGAATATTATTATTGTTTTTTACTTTACCTTTATAAATATCAACTGCATATTTATCATTAATTGAACTGTAAATATAATACACTCCATCATTTAACGATCTAGAAGCAGCATTTACTTCTATATTATTAAACATAATTGTAATTAAAAACACAAAAATCAAATACCTTAATATACTTTTCATATTATTACCTCACAATACATAACACATTATAACACATATTTTTAGGTTATACATAGAAAAATAATTTTTTTGTTTTTTTATGTATAATACTGTAATATAAAACATTATTTGTTATTAATTAATTGTTTAATCACATAAAAAAAGCGAAAATACTAGTTTTGTCATCATAACACTTTTTTTATTTTTTATTCAATTTATTCCATTCAACTAAAGGAATAAATTGAACTTCTGTATCAGTATCTACATTATAGTATAATTTATATCTTCTTACAAATTCCTCACTACTTGGATTTAATAACCATACAAATCCATCATAAGGTGTTTTTGGTAGTATTATTACAGAATCATTAATATGCTTTTCTAAATACCTTTGCCTAGATAGATTAACCTTAAATATATATCCATATATTAATATAAATACTAAATACCATATAATTGATATAAATACTATTATTTTCTTTAAATAATTAAGTATATTGATGTTGACATTTTGTAATAACTCATTAAGAATTATTGAGATAAATATTATAAAAAAGATATACATTGGATAAAAACATCTACTACCAATGGGTGTTACTATGAATAATGGTGCAGTCATAATAGCAATAGATAAATAAATAAATAAGAGTTTAAAAAGAATTTTCTTTTCCTTGAAAATAAATAATAACGATACAAAAATTACAAATAAATATAATAAAGCTAATAATCCTTCAATATATATAGTATATTTAATAAATAAAGACACTCTTAACATTCTAGTTATTATCACATATACTGGAAAAGCTACTAAAATAAATATTAAAGAATCTTTTACTAATTTACTTAATTTACTTATAACCTTTGTCTTAAATAACAAGATTACTAATACAATACTAATTATAATATTTAAAAACATATTATTAAAAACTAATTCTTTAGATATAACATTAAAATAATTTCTTAATGCATTTATAACTGGACTAATAGTGCGATATCCATCATTTCCAGCACTAATAGTGTGATATGCTTTATTTGAAAACATTAATATTGATCCTAGAGTACAACCAATAAAATAAAATAAATTATGTAAATCCAGTTTTTTATATTTAATAAATATAAACACTAAAAAGAAAATAGATATAATAAAGCTATATATAGTTATATGTTCAACACATAATGTAGAACAAAATCCTAAAATAAATAATAATGGAACTAATTTATTATCATGTGATTTATATTTTAAATTTAAAACATCTTTATTAAATAATAAATATATTAAAATTAATAATGTAGGGAAAACATAATTTGTATACCCACTTGTCCATACAACCGCTTGTCTCAATATTAAATGCGGCGTTGTAATTAATAATAAAAGTATAAAATATTTCATAAAATCATTTTTACTATCAATGATTTTATTAGCAAACATTAAAATCAAAGTAAGAGTTGTTGATACTACTACAATACGCAACAAATAAAACCTTGTTAATAGTATTACTAATAAATTACCTAACCATCTTCCATTATAATTATTAAAATAGCAAGCTAAACGTTCCATCCCCATTTTGCTACCCCAAGCCCAATCATCATGTGAATATGGGAATAATGCACAAAGTGCTAAAAATAATATAAAAACAAAAATATAAAATATATATTTCTTTTTTTTCATATATAGATCTCCTCCTATCTATTTTTTATCTTTGATTTTATTTTTCTTTCATTACTAAATAATAAATTAGTTACATCAAAACAATAGTCTATCTTTGTTTGTTTATTACTTATATTAACATTATTAAATACAGCTAATAACATAGCCATTGATTTATGCATTAAATCTTCACTCATTTTATTATACTTATTATAATCATCACAAATTTTATACACCTCATTAGTATAGGTATACCTTCCATAAGCATGATTAGTAGAACATAAAGCGCTAAGTATTTCTAAATATTCAT
>CAYRAF010000012.1:0-27097 GCA_964422195.1 uncultured Muribaculaceae bacterium
TTAGACAACAATGGGCAGAATTAGGAATAGCCCTTGATTATTCAAAAGAAAGATTTACTTTAGATGAAGGATTACAAAAAGCAGTAAAAAAAGTATTTGTTGATTACTATAATGAAGGATTAATTTATCGTGGAGAAAAAATTATCAATTGGGATCCTGCTGCTAAAACTGCACTATCTAACGAAGAAGTTATTTATGGTGAAGAAAAGAGTGCTTTCTATCATATAAAATATAAACTAGAAGATAGTGAAGAATACCTAGATATTGCAACAACTCGTCCAGAAACATTATTTGGTGATACTGCAGTTGCAGTTAATGAAGCAGATGAAAGATATAAAAAATATGTTGGTAAAAATGTTATTCTACCAATTATGAACAAACCAATTCCAATTATTACTGATGAACATGCAGACATGTCCAAGGGAACAGGTTGTGTAAAAATTACTCCTGCACATGATCCTAATGACTTTGAAGTAGGTAATAGACATAATTTAGAGAGGATAGTCATCATGAATGATGATGCTACTATGAATGAAAATGTTCCTAAAAAATACCAAGGAATGAGTAGAGAAGATGCCCGCGAAGAAGTTTTAAAAGATTTAAAAGAACAAGGATTACTTTTAGAAATAGAACCATTAGTTCATGAAGTTGGACATAGTGAAAGAACAGGAGTTATGGTTGAACCAATGATTAAAAAACAATGGTTTGTAAAAATGAGGCCACTTGCTGATCATGTATTAGAAACCCAAAAGAAAAAAGATGAAAAAGTTAACTTTGTACCAACTCGTTATGAAAAAACAATGAATCACTGGATGGAAATAACTTATGATTGGTGTATATCTCGTCAATTATGGTGGGGACATAGAATTCCTGCTTGGTATAAAGGCGAAGAAATATACGTAGGAATGGAAGCTCCAAAAGGTGAAGGATGGATACAAGATAATGATGTACTTGATACATGGTTTTCTAGTGCATTATGGCCATTTGCAACCTTAGGTTGGCCAGATAATACCAAACTACTTGAAAAGTATTATCCAAATCAATGTTTAGTAACAGGATATGATATTATTCCATTCTGGGTAAATAGAATGACTTTCCAAGGAGAAAAATTACTTGGTAAGAGACCTTTTGAAGACTGTTTAATTCATGGTTTAATTCGTGACAAACAAGGAAGAAAATTCAGTAAAAGTTTAGGCAATGGAATTGATCCTTTTGATATGGTTAAATTATATGGTGCAGATGCCCTAAGATACTATTTAGCAACAGATGTTGCGCCTGGTACAGATATGCGCTTTGATGAAGAAAAAATTAAAGCAAATTGGAACTATATCAATAAAATTTGGAATGCATCTCGTTTTGTACTTTCTAATATAGAAGATTTAAAAGAAATAAAACTAGAAAACTTAAAACCTGAAGATAAATGGATTTTAACTAAATTTGAAAAAACAATTCATGAAACAAAGAAGTTCATGGATAAATATCAATTTAATAATGCAGGAAATAGTATTTATAACTTCACTTGGAGTTATTTCTGTGATCAATACATTGAAATGGCAAAATATTCTATTGATGAGATAAGTACTAAATCAACACTATGTTATATTTTAACTGGAATATTAAAACTATTACAACCATTTATGCCATATGTAACAGATGAAATTTATTCGATGTTACCAGTAAAAGAAGCAGAAGATATCATGATAGCTCCTTATCCAAAATACACAAAAAAATATATTTTTGAAGAAGAAGAAAAAGCAGTTGATGATCAAGTAGAATTTATTAAAAAATTTAGAAATGTTAAAGCAGAAAACAATATTACAAAAGATATGAAAGTTATGTTTGATACAGAAGATGATAACGAGTTAATCGTAAATATGCTTAAGATAAAAGATAATATTGTTAAAAAACCATTAGGTTTGAAAGCATATAAAGTTTTCTCAAATAGAGTAAAAGCTCAAATCTTCTTTGAAAAAGCAGAAACAGAAGCAGATAAACTATTGAAGCAAGGACAAATTGAATTATTAAAGAAATCAATCGAAAGAAGAGAAAAACTACTTGCTAATGAAAACTATGTAAATAAAGCTCCAGAAAAAATAGTACAAATGGATAGAGAAAAATTAGCAGAAGAAAAGAAAAAACTTGCTGAATTAGAAAAATAAATAAAAAAAGCGTTTACGTCAAGTAAATACTTTTTTTATTAAAGATATTGATTAAAAAAATATTAAATACTATAATAAAAATATAAAATAAAAAGGAGAGTTAGTTATGAAAGATGAAAAAGATTTAGAATTAGAAAAACCAAAAAAGAAAAAAGGTGTCATAATAGGATTTGTTTTATTAATTCTTATAATACTAGGATTAGTAGGATATATTTTATATGATAAAGGTATTATTAAATTAGATGCAAAGAAAGAAAAAACTGAAACAAAAGAAGAAGTAAAGGAAAAACCAGAAGAAACACCAGAAGAATTAGATATTAACTCCGATGAAGTAAAAGAACTTGTTGAAAAATATAATTTGACTACTATTAATTTAATTGATGGAAGAAACCTTTATTCAATTGCAGAAACAGGAAATATTAAAAGAGATTTATCAAATTTAAAAATTGATGAGTATTCAGCAATAATTGCAAAATCATCATTTGTTGCTGGAAATGATAATGCAGATATTAGGACTATAGATGAGTATAATAGTGTCTTTAAAAAAGTATTTGGTCCTGATGTTCAAGTGGTTAAATATGAAGGTAAAAACTATTGTGGATTAATTACTTATAATAAAAAGACTAATAGCTTTGAACCTGTAGGTATATGTAGTGGATGGGGTGATTCTGCTGCAGCCTTCACATATAAAGCAACCAAAGATAATGAATTTATTAGAATTCAAACAAAAGCATATATATTAGCTAATATTGGTGATGATTATCCTACTGTTGAATTGTTTGAATTTGATAATGCCTCTGATGGAGACAATGTAATTACTGAAGTGGATCGTAAAACATTTGATGCAACAAAATATGCAGATTATTTAGACACATATGAATTTAGTTTCAAAAAAGCTAGTGATGGCAAATATTATTTTTATAGTGTTGAAAATTTAAAAGATGCTAAAGAATATACTGAGTAGAGCTTGTAAAATAGTTAACTATATGTTATAATGAATATGCAAGAGGAATCTGCATAAAATAAAAAAGGAACACTTGATATCGCATGTTGGGTGTTACCTATTTAAGGGTAAAATCACCTAACAAAAGTTAGGTGATTCTTTTATTTTATAGTTACAAAAAGTAATGCTATAAGTAAAAGGATGATAAAAAGCAAAGAAGAGATTAAAAAATCTTTCTTACTCATATGCATCACCTCCAATCTTCAAAAAGATGAAGGTAATCACCCAACTATCAAATGTTCCTATATATATTATACAATAAGTAAACTATTAAAAACAATCGAACAAGTTAAAATTTTTAATAAAATTAAATATGGATGTATATATATTGTTATTCAAGATAAATGGTTATATGTAAAGGATATATCTAATTATTTACTATTCCTAGCAATTTATACTTATTTATGATATAATCTTGTTTGAAGGTGAAAAGAAATGAAAAAGAATGTAGAAAAAAAGGGTAATAAAAATGTTTTTAAAAAATTAACTCTTAATATAAAGAAAGAGTTTAAATCAATAAAAGATAATCCAAAAAAATATTTCACAAAAAAGGGTCAAAAAATTAAGAAAAGTTGTTCTAAAAACAAAGAATTTTTAGCATTCGTAATACTGTCAACTTTAAATCCAATTCTTTTAAGAGCACTTACTGTTCATAATTATTTTGCAATTAAACCGATACTAGCAGATCTATCAATTGTCCTTTTAATTGGAGCATTTGGTTTTTTAATTAAATCAAAAAGAAGAACTGCTTATTACATAGGATTTAACATATTCTTAACTTTATTGTGTTTCATTAACTCTATATATTATACTTTCTATTCATCTTTTGCGTCAGTATCATTACTTTCTACAAGTAAGTTTGTAGTAGATGTAGGTGATAGTGTTACAGAAAATGTCTTTCAAATGAAAGATTTAATATATTGGGTACCAACTATAATATTAATAGGTTATTATAGATATTTAAGAAAGAAAAAATATAATAAGAGTGATAAAAGCAAGAGTAAGTTTATTCATACAATTATTTCTTCAGGTATTTGTATTTTCTTTTTCATTATAACTTTAACAGGACTTGAAATAGGAAGATTTGCTAAGCAATGGAATAGAGAATATATAGTTAGTGTATTTGGTATATATACATATCACGCTAATGATTTAGTACAAAGTGTAAAACCAAAACTAAGTTCACTATTTGGCTATGATAAAGCTATGAAAAATTTTAAAGAATACTATAAAGACAAGAATCAAGTTCATAATAAAAATAAATATACTGATATTTATAAAGGAAAAAATATAATAGTTTTGCATGCTGAAAGTATTCAAGATTTTGTTATTGGACTTAAGATTAATGGCGAAGAAGTCGCACCTAATTTTACAAAAATAGCTAATGAAGGATTGTATTTTGATAATTTTTATACTCAAGTTAGTGTAGGAACTAGTAGTGATAGTGAATTTACTTTTAATACAAGTTTAATGCCAAGTTATAATGGTACAGTATTTGTAAGTTATTTTAATAGAGAATATGTTTCTACTCCTAAGTTATTAAAAGATCAAGGCTATTATACTTTTAGTATGCATGCTAATAATGCATCTTTCTGGAATAGAAATGTAATGCATAAAAACCTAGGATACGACAAATTTTATAGTAAAACTGATTATAAAATAGATGATGATAAGATTATAGGATTAGGTCTTAATGACGAAGAATTCTTTAAACAATCAGTTGAATATATAAAGAAGATTAATGATAAAGGTAAACCATATATGGGTACACTTATATCTTTATCTAATCACACCCCATTTAGTGAAGTTGATAAATATGGAGAATTTAAAGTTTCATTAACTGAAGGTAATAAAGAATATCCTTATTTAGAAGATACAAAACTAGGTAATTATTTAAAATCAGTTCATTATGCTGATAAAGCTTTTGGAGATTTTATTAACTTAATGAAACAGGAAGGTTTATGGGATAATACTGTATTAGTAATATATGGTGATCATGATGCTAGACTTCCTAAAAAGGATTATATTAAGATGTATAATTATGATAAGGAAACAGATGGTATTTTAGATGAGAAAGATCCTAATTATATAGAGTTTAACAATTATAACTATGAACTTAATAGAAGCACACCATTTATTATTTGGACACAAGATCAAAAACAAAAGAAGAAAATCCATAATGTAATGGGAATGTATGATGTACAGCCAACATTAGGTAATATGTTTGGATTTACTAATAAATATGCTTTAGGACATGATATTTTTGATATTAAAGGAAATAATATTGTTGTTTTTCCTAATAGTAATTGGGTAACCAATAAAGTATATTATAATTCACAAAAAGGAGAATATCTTGCTTTAACAAAGTCTCCAATAGATGAAAATTATATTAAAAATTGCAACAAATATACTTCTGATTTATTAGATGTTTCTAATGATGTAGTAGTATATGATTTAATAAAAAAAGAAAGGGAATCTTCAGAAAGCTATACTGAAGAAGTAACTGGTGAAAAATAGTGAACAAAAAAAGATTAAATAGATTGTTATTATTATTAATGATTGTTTTAATATTAGTTTGTTTAGTATATATTTATATAAATTATTTTAAAAAAAGCAAATTTAACACGAGAGAGATAGATATAATAGAGGAATATAATTATAAATTATATAATAATGACACAAGGGAATATAAAGAATTGTTTAATAAATTAAAAAAGATTTTAAATAGTTCTAATATTGATGAAAAAGAATATTTAGAAATAATATCTCAAATGTTTATAATGGATTTTTATACCTTAGATAATAAAATATCAAGTAATGATATAGGTGGTACAGATTTTATATATAGTAAAGTATTAGATAATTTTACTGATAAAGCTAAAGATACTATTTATTTAAATTTAGAATCTACTAAAGAAAAATTGCCTAGAGTCAAAAAAGTTAATATAGATAGTATAAATAACGTAGTTTATAATTATTTAAATGCTAGTGATAAAAACGCTTATGAAGTAAAAGCAAGTATAAAATATAAAAAAGATTTAGGTTATAATAATGAAGTAACTCTTTACTTTGTCCATGAAGATAAAAAATTATCTTTAGTAGAAGTAAAGTAGTTACTTTTACTTTACGTAAAGCAAAAGTAAATTTATGTATATCTATAGTGTAAATTAATTGAATATGTTATAATCAATTAAGGTGATATTATGAAAAAGATACAAAGTATAATATTCTCATTTTTCAATATAACTATGATTATATTAATTTTTACTATGTTCTTTGTTTATAATATAGAAACTAAAACATTATTAGTAAATAATTCAAATAGAAATAAGTTAATACATAGTATTAAATTACCAAAACAAACAAAGAAAGTTACGGTCACAGAAATAAAAACCAAATCAGAACAAACAGTTGAAAAGAAACAGATTGAAAAGAAAGAAGAACAAATTACAAAAAAGGAAGAAACTTCAAAAAAACAAGCAAATAAAGCAAGTTCTATAAAAAAAGAAACAAAAACAACTAATACTAAAAAACAAGATAAGCCTAAGGTAGAAACAAATACAAAGACGAAAGTTTTGGAAACTCTTAATGGCAAGCTTGCTGCATATTCACCACAATGTGCTGGATGTGGAGATTATACTTCATCTGGATATAATATTAGTAAATCAATCTATTATAATGATCCTACATATGGTAATGTAAGAATACTTGCTGGTGATAAAAAATACTCATATGGTACTATTGTGAGAATAACTCTTTCTGATAATACAGAAATCATTGGAATCGTACTTGATAGAGGATCAGATATTGGAATAGACAGAAAATTCTTATTTGACTTGCTATTTGAATCTAATAAGGAAGTAAATAAATTTGGATCTAAAAAAAATGTAAAATTTGAAATATTGAGATTAGGATATTAATACTAATCTTTTCTTATATATGTAGGTGATTATATGACTAAAGAAGAAATATATGAAGCGATTAATTATAATGGTAATTATAATAAAGAAGTAAAAAAGAAATTAAGACTTCTAATGAAAAAATTTCATCCAGACTTAAATAAAGAAGACAAAGAAACAATAAAAATATTAGTTGAAGTAAAAAATGAACTTATAAATAATAAAGTAAGTTATGTAAAAAGAAAAAAACAAGAAGCAAAAGAAAGACCAGCATATGAAGAATATGAAGAAAAAAAAGAAGATGATTTTAAAAATATTAGTATAAAAGCTTTAACTGATAAAATAACAGAGTTAGTCAACAAAATAACGCATATAGAAGAAAAAAGACATAAATTGTATAAAGAAATATTGCAAGAAGAAGAAAAACTAAATAAATACCAAAAAGCTCATAATAGTAATAAATATGATATTAATAATATTAAAAAGTTATTCAAAGAAACAAAACAAATTTCAATCATAGAAAAAGCTTTATTTTCAATATTAGGAATTATACTGATATTATTATTATTTAACTATAATACAATAAAGTTACTATTGTTAATACTTATCATTTTAATTATATTATTAATATTTATTATGAAATATAATTATTTAAATAATTTAACTGATGCTTTATATGATTTAGAAATAGATAATTTAATTATAAAAAAAGATATAGAGTCAGTTAATGATAATTTGTATAATTTGAGGTATAAAGAAGGTATATTAAAACGAGATATTATTCATCTCAAAGATGATATAACTTTCTATAATAACGTTATTAGTAAAAAGACTAATAGAAATAGGACTTATAGAAGAGAAAATCAAGAAACATATCAAAAAAGGAAATAAAAAAAAACGTACTTTTAAGTACGTTATTTTTATTATGGCGGAGTAGGAGAGATTTGAACTCTCGCGCCAGTTGCCCGACCTACACCCTTAGCAGGGGCGCCTCTTCAGCCTCTTGAGTACTACTCCATGCATGTATAATATTACAGGATTTTTTGATTATTGTCAAGGTTATTGTTTGTCATATTATGATATAAATATAAAAAAATGAATATTTTTAAATTAAACTCTCCAATATAGAATTAAAGGAGAGATAATAGTGGCAAAATATAAAGTTGATATATGTGGAGTTAATACTTCACAGCTAGAAGTTCTATCTAGTGAAGAAACTATAGAGTTATTTAAAAAGTATCAAAATGGTGATAAAGAAGCAAAAGAAAAATTAGTTAATGGTAATTTAAAATTAGTACTTAGTATATTAAAAAAATATAATAATCGTTGTGAAAACATGGATGATTTATTTCAAGTTGGTGTTATAGGATTAATAAAGGCTATAGATAATTTTGATTTATCATATAATTTAAAATTAAGTACATATGCTTGTCCTTTAATACTTGGAGAAATAAGAAGATATTTAAGAGACAATAATAGTATAAGAGTAAGTAGATCATTAAAAGATTTAGCTTATAAGGTATTAAAGTGTAAAGAAGAAATAACTCTAGATAAAGGCTTTGAACCATCCTTTGAAGAAATATCAAAAAAATTAGGTGTTGATTATTTTGATGTAGTTAATGCTATAGAAGCATTAAGAGATCCAGTAAGCATGTTTGAGCCCATTTATAATGATGGAGGAGATACTATTTATCTTTATGATCAAATAGAAGATAAAAGATTAAGAAATGTTGATATAGAAGATAAACTTGCAGTAAATGATGCAATTAAAGAACTTAAAAATAGAGAACAATATATTTTAGAGGAAAGGTTTATAACTGGCAAAACACAAATGGAAATCGCAGAAGAATTATCTATTAGTCAAGCTCAAGTATCAAGACTTGAAAAAAATGCTATTAAGACTTTAAAGAAAAGTTTAAACTATCATTAATGCTTATATTAAAACATAAGATAATATAGGTGATAGAATGAGATTATCTGATTTGCAAAATAAAGAAATAGTCAATGTTATTGATGGAAAAAATATTGGTAATATAATAGATGTTAAAATAAATGAGGAAAGCGGGGAAATAGTATCTTTTGTTATTGAACCAAGTAAAAACTTTTTTTCTTTATTTAATAAAAATGGCGATACAGAAATAAAATGGAATAATATTACTAAGATTGGTGAAGATGTTATTTTAGTAAAGATGGTTTTATGATATAATTATCTTGGTGATTAGATGAAAAAGAGATTTATTCTGTTATCATTTATAATTGTTTTAATAGATCAAATTATAAAAATAATTGTTATGAATAATATGAGGTTATATCAATCTATTGAAATTATAAAGAATTTTTTTAGTATAACTTATGTAAAAAATGATGGCGCTGCTTTTTCGTCTTTTAGTGGAAAAGGTTTAATACTAGTATTACTAGCTATAATTGTTTTAATTATTCTATTATTATATATAAAGAAAAAAGATAATATTAGTAAGATTGAGATGATTTCTTATATTATGATAATAGGGGGTATTATAGGTAATACATTAGATAGGGTAATTTATGGACAAGTAATAGATTATTTAGATTTTTATATATTTGGATATAATTATCCGGTATTTAATTTTGCTGATATAAATATTGTATGTGGAGTTATCTTATTAGGGTATTATATAATTAGGAGTGAAAAAAATGATAGTAGTAAAGGAAAATAATAATAAAAGAATTGATAGCTATTTAAAGGATGAACTAGATATATCTAGAAGTAAAATACAAAAATTAATTAAAGAAGAAAAAGTATTAGTTAATGGTAAAACAATAAATGCAAGTTATAAAGTTTCTTTTAATGATCAAATAGAAGTTAATGATGAGTTAAATTATGAGATTGATATTAAAGAAGAAAATATACCTTTAGATATAGTTTATGAAGATGATTATTTAGTCATTATTAATAAAAAGAGTGGAATGGTGGTACATCCTGCAGCGGGTAATTATGAACATACACTTGTAAATGCTCTTGCCTATAAATATAAAGATTTACCAGGAGATAAATTTAGATTAGGACTTGTTCATAGACTGGATAAAGATACTAGTGGATTAATGGTAGTAGCTAAGGAAGAAAAAACTATGGAATTACTTTCTAATATGATAAAGAATAAAGAAATTGAAAGAAAATATTTAGCTATAGTAGATGGAATCATTCCTCATGAGACAGGTACAATCGATGCTCCTATAGGCAGAGATGTTAATAATAGACAAAAGCAAGCAGTTACAGATATAAATAGTAAAGAGGCTATTACACATTTTGTTGTTTTAAAAAGATACAAAGAAAATACTTTAATAGAATGTAAACTAGAAACTGGAAGAACGCATCAAATAAGGGTTCATATGAATTATATAGGATATCCTATAGTTAATGATCCAGTATATGGGAAAAACAAACAATGTAGTGATTTTGGTCAAATGTTACATTCATCAAGTATAAAGTTTATTCATCCAATTACTAAGCAAGAATTATATTATAAAGTTGAGCCTCCAAAAGAATTCTTAGATTATTTACATTCATTAGAAGTTTAGTATTACTACTTATAAAGATAAACTCAATAAATTAAAAAAGTAAAACTTGACACTTTTAGTGTCTTTTTTTTGTAATTTTATTGAAAGATATATATGAATATGCTAATATTTTATATGTATAATAGTAAACTTGACACTTTATTTTTGTAAAATTTGTGTTTATTATTTATTTTAAAAAAAAATATGATATACTTATGATAGTAGGAGGTAAGATACATGAATGACACTATAAATACTAATGATGATTATTATATAGATGATGAATATAATGAGAATGTTGATTTTGATATAGAAAAAGAAAAAAGAACATTTAATCCTAAAGTATTCTTAATTCCTATTGCTATATTAATTCTTCTTATTTTACTTATATTTATTATTAGAGCTATAGCTAATAATGTACCTTTAACATTAAAAGAGTTATATGTTGAAGATGAAGAATTAGAACCTAAATTTAAAGCAAATGTTTATAAATATAGCATAACTACAGAAGAAAATGAAATATATATAGGCTGTACAGCAAAGAGTAAAAAAGCTAAAATAAAGGGTTGTAATAAAACAATTTCATTAGAAAAAGGTATTAATAATCATGAAATTGTAGTTAGTTTTAAGAAAAAACAAAAGAAATATAAGATAGATATATTAAAAGAATCTGGAATTTCATTCAAAGTAACAGGTAATCCTGAAGAATGGACTAACCAAGATGTAGTTTTAACGATAGAAGCTGAAAGTGATACTGCATTACATGAAGAACCATATTCATTCGATGGTGGAAAAACATGGCAAAAAGAACCAACAAAATCATTTAATATGAATACAGAAGTTCATGTATTAGTAAGAGATGTAGATGAAGATTCAGATGAACAAATAGTAAATATTACTAAAATCGATAAAACTGTTCCAGATATTACTATAACTAATGATGGAAGCATGTTAACAGCAACAATAAAACCAGAAATTACAGTTTCAGAATATACATATCAATGGTATAAAGATGGTGAGTTAATAGAAGGGGCTACTTCTCTTGTGTATAAAACAAGCGGAGATGGACTATATAAATTAGTAGTAACCACAGGTGCTAAAACAGTAGTAGAAAAAGTATATGAAATTGCCACTACTTATACTGTTACATTCGATAGTAATGGTGGAAGCAAAGTAGCTAGTCAAACTGTTAAGAAAAATAATACAGTTAAAAAACCTACTAATCCAACTAGAAGTGGTTATACATTTAAGGGTTGGACGTTAAATGGTAACGATTATAACTTTAGTAGTAAAGTTACTAGTGATATAAAATTAGTAGCAAAATGGAGTAAAAATTCATCAAGTGGTGGAGGAGGAAGCAATAAAAAACCAACTCCAAGTCCAAAACCAGCTTCAAAAATAACTTTAAGTAAGAGTAACATTACAATACAAGCAGGTATGACAACAATATTAACTGCTAAAACATCTGTTAGTGGAACATTAACATGGACATCGTCAAATAATAATGTAGCTTCTGTTTCTCAAACAGGACAAGTAAGAGCTAAAAAAGCAGGAACAACAACTATAACTGTATATGCTAGTGATGGAAGTAAAGCTACATGTAAAGTAACCGTAAGTAATTAGAACACTATGTGTTCTTTTTTCTTTTTTAGTTGCATTTTACAATATATTTTGTTATGATATAGTAGTATAGGATAGGAAGGGATATTATGAGGAAAAGTGATTTAGACAGAGAACTTCAAAAACTAAAAGAAGAAATCGAAATGCTATCATATGATAATGAAGATGAACTTTTAGAATTAGAAAAAAAACTAAATAAGAAAAAAGAAGAAATTAGATTAGCTAAATTACAAAAATCAAGTGCTTATGAAATCCTATCCTTAGAAAAAACTCATCAAATGACTCCAAAAGAAATTGAAGTTTTAAAATTAGAAAAAACTAAACAAATTGAGCTATTAAGATTAGAACAGTCTAAAAAGTTTTCTAAAGAAGAGATGCAATTACTTAAACATGAGATGGATCAAAAAATTGAACATAAGAAATTAGAAGATGAATTAAAAGTAGATAGAAATAAATTAGATAATAAAATTAATAGATTGATAAATAAGAAACCATTAGATGATAATGCAAGACTAATGTATATAAACCCTAAAAATGGAAAAACTATTAATGATTTAGAGGCAGAAAGAAGAAAACAAAGAAAAAATAGAGCTTTAAAATTTGCATATTTATTTATTATGATATTATGCATTGGAGTATTATCTGTTGTAACAAAAAACTTACTTGATAGAAGAAGTAATGATACTGAAATTAAAAGTCAAATAGTAGAAGTTATAGATAATACAGATATTGAAGTTGTTGAAACAAAAGAAAAACCTAAAACTACAGGAACTAATTATTATTGGGACTTTATAAATAAATCAATGATTAATGTTGATTTTACTGAACTAAAGAAAACTAATAAAGATACAATTGGTTGGGTTCAAGTCGCAGGTACTAATATTAATTATCCTTTTGTTCAAACTAAGAATAATAATTATTAATTATCTCATTCATTTGATAAAAGCTATAATGATATGGGATGGGTATTCTTAGATTATAGAAATAATATAAATAATTTATCTCAAAATACGATTATTTATGGTCATGGATTATTAAATAATACAATGTTTGGGTCTTTAAAGAAAGTTATAAAGAAAAGTTGGTATTCAAAGCCAGAAAATTATACTATAAAAATTTCAACAGAAAAGGAAAATACCGTATGGCAAGTATTTAGTACATATACAATTAAGCCGGAAAGCTATTATATAACAACTACTTTCTCAACTGATCAAAGTTATGAAAAATTTATTAATACTTTGAAAAAGAGAAGTGTGCATGATTATAAATTAGATGTTACTAAAGATGATAAAATATTAACATTATCATCATGTTATGACGATTCTAAAAGAGTTGTATTACATGCTAAACTAATTACTAGATCTGAAAGATGACAAAAAATGTAAAATTAAATTTTTAAAATAGTAAAATATATTGTAAATAAAAAAAAAGTATGATATAAGTATAGTAGATATTTATATATAATAAAGGGAGGAATAATAATGAAAAAGATATTTAGTTTTATTAGTTTATTTATATGTGCATTTATGCTAGTGGGGTTATTTCCAGTAAATGCTGCAACATATGATACATATAATATAGGAGATACAATTACAAAAGAAATGACAAGCGGTAAAAAGGTAACTTTTACTGTTGTCGAGGATCAAGGTGTTAATAGTCAGTATGTTAAAGTTATTGCAAATCCAGCAGGGCTTTCACAATTTGGTGTGAAAGTTGATTACAATCATGATGATTTGTTAGCAAAGTATCAAGATTCTACTGAAATGGTTACATTTGAAACAGGTATTGTTGGTGATGCTGTAAAAACAAGTTTAGCATATCAATGGTCCCAAAATGGTACAATACAGCTTGATGATTCCCATAAGATGACTATATTTACTTTAAGTGATTATCAAGATTTTGTAAAAAAATATTATACTAAGAAAAAGGGTAGCGAAGCTAGTGATCTTTCTACAGCTATTAATTTTGCTAAAGAGTCAAATGTTTTTTCTGGACAAACTTTCTGGTTAAGAAATGTAGAAGGTGCTGGTGAAAGTACTGCTACTTTAGGTTATGATCGTATTAGTAATGGTACGTATGCTACTGATGATACTTCTGATACAATTAATTTAACAATTATGGCTACAATATGTAAAACACCTAAGAAAACAAAAACATGTTATTGCGATTCATCAAGTGGTGTATGTTATGGTTCAACAGGATCAGAAGTAAGTAAATCTGAATATCAAAAACAATGTGGTAATCCTGATACAGCTGATAATAATATAATTGCTTTATCAATAGTAGGTATTGGGTGCGTTATCTGCATAGTAATATTTGGTAGAAAAATATTAGAAGGATAATTTAAAGAGCTTCGGCTCTTTTTTTATTTACTAAAAAATATATTTATTATATAATAATAATGATATGGGGATGATAATATGTATAAAATACTAGATGGTAATGAGGCATGTGCATATTCAAGTTATAACTTTACAGAAGTAGCGGGTATTTATCCAATTACTCCTGCATCAACTATGGCAGAATTAACTGATAAATGGTCAAATATTGGCAAAAAAAATTTTTTTGATAGTGAAGTTAAAGTGGTGGAAATGCAATCAGAAGCTGGGGCTATAGGTATGGTACATGGTGCACTACAGTCAGGAGCTTTAGCTAGTACTTACACTGCTAGTCAAGGATTACTATTAATGATTCCTAATATGTATAAAATCGCAGGGGAGTTATTACCTTGTGTTATTAACGTAGCTGCTAGATCTTTATCAACTCATGCTTTATCAATACTTGGTGATCATCAAGATATTTATGCGACTCGTATGACTGGTTTTGCTATACTAGCATCTTCATCAGTTCAAGATGTCATGGACTTAACTAATGTTGCATATCTTTCTACTATCGAAGGTAAAGTTCCTGTTCTTAATTTTTTTGATGGATTTAGAACTTCTCATGAACTATCTAAAGTGGAATTAATAGATACAGAAGAAATAAAGTATTTAATAAATTATGACAAATTAAAAGAGTTTAGAGATAACGCTCTATCTCCAACAAATCCTGTTACTAGAGGAACTAATCAAAATGATGATATTTATTTTCAAATGAGTGAAGCAAGGAATAAATATTATGATGATTTTGATGATGTGGTTGCCTCTTATATGAAAAGAATTTCTAAATTAACAGGAAGGGATTATAAACCATTTAATTATTATGGTGCTAAAGATGCAACTCGTGTAATAGTCGCAATGGGATCTGTATGTGAAACTATTAAAGAAACTATAGATTATTTAAATGCAAAAGATGAAAAAGTAGGGTTAATAGAGGTTCATTTATATAGACCTTTTTCTAAAAAATATTTTCTAAAAGCATTACCAAATACTACAACTGATATTGCTGTATTAGATAGAACAAAAGAATCTGGTAGTCTTGGAGAACCATTATATTTAGATGTTGCTACTTTATTAAAAGAATCTGGTTTAGATGATATTAATGTTATAGGTGGTAGATATGGATTATCTTCAAAAAATACATCACCTGCCTGCATAAAAGCAGTATATGATTTCTTGCTTGATTCAGATAATTTTAATCATTTTACTGTTGGTATTGAAGATGATGTTACTAATAAATCAATTGAAGTTGATTATAGTTTTAAAATTCCTAATAATAATACAGAATTCTTAATATATGGTTTTGGCTCTGATGGAATGGTAAGTGCCTCTAAAGATTTACTTAAAATAACAGGTGATGCGACAGAAGCTTTTGTTCAAGGATATTTTCAATATGATTCTAAAAAGAGTGGAGGAGTTACTAAATGCCATTTAAGATTTGCCAAGAATCATATTAGATCAACTTATTATGTAGAAAATCCATCGCTAATAGTATGTACTAAGGATGACTATTTACAAAAGTTTAACATTTTAAAAGGAATAAAAGAAAATGGTACATTCCTTTTAGTAACTAATAAAAATGAACAAGAGATATTAGATTATTTAAAAGATTCTGATAAAAAAATACTAAAAGATAAAAATATAAAGTTTTATATTATAGATGCTTATAAATTAGCAAAGGATATTGGGCTTAACAATAAAATTAGTTCAATAGTTGAAACTATTATTTTTAAATTAAGTAAGATTATAAAATTTGATTATGCTTTAAAACAAATGAAAAAAACTATTAGTAAAAGATTTCAAGCATCAAGTAATAATTTAGTTGATAAAAATATTAAAGCAATAGATTTAGCTATTAACTATTTAAAAGAAATAAATATAAACGATATTAGTTATGAAGAAGTAAAAAAACAGAAAAAGTCAATCTTTGAAATAATAGATTCTAAAGAGGGAGATACTCTTCCAGTTTCAGCTTTTATAAGTAAACCAGATGGAACTACTGCTCCAGGTCTTTCAAAATTAGAAAAACGTAAAGTTTCTGATGTAGTCCCATGCTTTAATAAAGAAAACTGTATAGAATGTAATTTATGTTCATTAGTTTGCCCTCATGCGGTTATTAGACCATATTTACTTGATGATTATGAAGCAGATAATGCGCCTGAATCAGTAAAAGAGAATTTACTTGATGATATTACTAGTGATAATAAATATACTATAGGAATTAGTTATGATCATTGTACTGGTTGTAGTTTATGTAGTGAAATATGTCCTGGTAAAAAAGGTAATAAAGCTTTAACGATGAAGAAAATTGAAGAATTAGAAAATCATAAGGGTGATTTTGATTATCTAGAATCAACTGAGGAAAAGGGAGTAGATTTTAACACAATAAAAGGAACACAATTTTCAAGACCTAAGTTTGAATTTCCTGGGGCGTGTGCTGGATGTGGGGAAACAGGATATCTAAAATTATTGACTCAACTTTTTAAAGATAGATTAGTTATTGCTAATGCTACAGGATGTTCTTCAATTTATGGTGCATCATCTCCAGTCACACCATACTCTATACCATGGGCTAGTTCTTTATTTGAAGATAATGCTGAATATGGATATGGTATGAAAGTAGCGGATAATATTATTAAAGAAAGAATAAAGAAAATAATAAAAGATAATATAGATTTAGTAGGCACTGATTATGATGTTTATTATAATTACTTAAATGATTTAAATGTAGAAAATGCTCAAGAATTATATGATATTGTTGATGATGGTCCATTAGAAGAATTAAAACCGTTAAAAGAATTTATCATGCCTAGAACTTACTTTTTAGTCGGAGGAGATGGATGGGCTTATGATATTGGTTATTCTGGCATTGATCATGTTTTAAGTACAAATGAGAATGTAAATATTTTAGTACTTGATACAGAACTTTATTCAAATACTGGTGGTCAAGTATCTAAATCTAGTAGAAAAGGAAGTATTTCAGAATTCGCATATTCTGGTAAAAAAACTAATAAAAAAGATTTAGCTAAAATGGCTTTAGCTTATCCTAATGCTTATGTTGCTAGTATTAACTTAGGAGCTAATCCTATGCATGCTTTAAAAATTTTAAAAGAAGCAGAGAGTTATAAAGGTGTATCTATAATTATTGCATATGCACCTTGTATTGCTCATAAAATAATAGAAGGTATGAAAAGTATAAACGAGGAAAAGAAAGCTACAAAATCAGGTTACTTTCCATTATTCCATTATAATCCGGAAGAACAAAGATTTTATTTAGATTCAAAAGCTGATTTTGATTTATACTATGAATTCTTACTTGGAGAAGATAGATATAAAAAGATAAAAATATTAAATGAAGAAGAAGCTGATATATTATTAGAACAAAATAAACAAAATGCAATTGATCGATATAAATACTTAGAAAATTTAAATTATAGTACACAAGAAAAAAACAACATTTAATTATGTTGTTTTTCGTTTTTACTTAACTTATCTTTAAAATATTTATCTATTATTTGAAAATCTTTTTCAAATAAATTTATATTTTTTTCTTTATATAACTCTATTGTATTTTTATTAACTTTGCCTCTTTGATATCTTGAGTCAATAAAGTGTCTTACTAATTTCATAGGTATAGATGAATCGCTATCAATAAAACAATCTATACTACTGGCGGGATCTACATTATAATTTTTAGATATATAGTATAAATTGCTAATAAATAGTTCTATATCATCACTATTAAAGTCTTTTATAGGTTTATTGATATAGGTAACTTTATTATCAAAACTTTCACCTCTAAAATGATGAACTACTAAAATATTTTTGATTATTTCACCCATTAATTCTTCTTTACTAACTCTTTTAATTCTTCCTCTAGAATAAGCAGTCAAAAAAAAGCTAGAATCCTCGTATTCAAGATAATTCCATAAAGCAAAATATTTTTGTTCTCTATTATATGCATGTTGTCTATTAGAATCACTAGTACATACGGAATCAATTGTTCTTAATACTTCACTCATATACTCCCACCTATTATAATAATATCATATGGTATATAAAAATATAAAAAAAACAAGTTTATTTATGTAAACTTGTTGTAAAATAACAAAAAATTAGAAGCTGCACCCCCTGGGAACAGCTTCATAAAAAGAATAAAAAGGGGTTGGCTAGTGTGATACTAGCGACCAATTCGCCATTTCTCGAATTGGTACTGTTTATAATACTCATTTAGGTGTAGTTTGTCAATATTTTTTGCAAAAAAAAATCATTTTTTTTTATTATAAAAAAAAGTGAATTTTTATCTCACAAATTTATGAAAAACTATTTTCTTTTATGGCTGTTTTATGATATAATTTTATATGATAATAGGGGTGGTATAGATGAAAGCTAATAATAGAGGTCAAGCTTTAGTAGAATTTGTACTAATTTTACCTATTTTCATATTTTTAATTTTTATAAGTGTTGATATAGGTAGAATTATATATACCAAAAATTATTTAGAAACAAGACTAGATGAGACAGTAGAATTAATTGAAGAAAAGAAAAATTATGATGAAGTTTTAAAAGTTTTAAATAAAAACAATAATTCTGATTTTAAACTATCTATCAAATATAAAGAAAATAAATATGCTACTGTAAAACTAATAAAGGAAGTTTATTTATTAGCTCCTGGTGCATCGCTAATTCTTGATAATCCATATTCTGTTTATGTAACGCGTGAGGTTGCTTATGAATAACAAAGGACAAACACTAGTAATATTTGTAATTTTACTTCCATTATTTGTTTTAGTTCTTGCACTAGTTATAGATACATCAATTATGTTTTATAACAAAAATAAATTAGATAGTATTAATAAAACAGTTGTTAATTATTCTATGAATCATGTTGAGCAGAATAAAGATAAAATAATGGAATATATTAAAAAGAATGATTCTGATATAAAAGTTGAAAAATTAGAAATGAATGAACAAACAATTACATTAACGATAAGTAAAAATATAAAATCTTTATTTGGTAATATTTTGAAGGTAAAAAAATATACGATAACATCAAGTTATAAAGGAACTATAGAAACCAAGAAAATAGAAAAAATTGGAGAATAGAAGGGATAAAATGGCATTAAAAAAAGGAAAAATTATGACAGTTGCATCTACTAAAGGAGGAGTTGGTAAAACAATTACTACACTTTTACTTAGTAATATTTTAACAGAAGAAAAAAAGAAAACTCTGTTAATAGATTTAGATTTATATGGAGGAGCAATTGCTCTTAATTTAAATGTTCCTCAAGAAAAAACAGTTTTTAACGTTGTAGATGATTTAGAAAATAATAGATATAAAACTATAGATGATTATGTTGTTAATTACAATGAATATGTTGATGTTTTAGCATCACCAAAAGATCCTAGACAATCTTCAAAAATAGATCCTAAATATTTAGAAATACTACTTAATAGTGTTTTATATAAATATGATGTTGTATTAATTGATACATCTCATTCATTAGATGCTATAAGTATTACTACTATGGACTTATCTGATTATATTTATTATATTGTTACTAATGATTTCATGGATATAAAAAATGCAAAAAACTTTATCTCGATACTTAAAAATATAGAGTTTGATAATTATAAAGTTATTATGAATAGCTCTATTGATTTTCAGAAAGATTATTTTTCATTATTTGATATAAAACATATATTAAAAGCAAATATTGATTATACTTTAAGCAAAAACATGCATATCAAAGATATTGATAAATATTTAATAGATGGTGATTTTTCTAAAATAGTTAGATATATCAAGTTGCATGCTAAAAAAGATTATCATAACTTAGAAATTATGATAAAAGAATCTTTGAAAGAGGAGTGATATAATGGCAAGAAAAAGTTTAAAAGATGAATTTAGTTATAAAACCATTAATAGAGCTCCAGTAGAAGAAGTAAGTGATTATGAGATATTTAAAGATAAAACCTTACTTGATAATTTAAGGAGTAGTATTATCCAAAATATTATTGATAATAAAGTTCCTGATGAACAAGATTTAAATGAGTATATAAATGATGAAATCGATAAGAGCTTAGAGGGTTATGATTTAAGTAATTTAGAAAGAACTCATATATTTAATCTAATTGATAATGAAATTAATGGATATGGGCCAATAACAGAATTACTTTCAGATAAGAATGTAACTGAAATAATGGTAAATGCTCCAGATGAAGTTTATATTGAAATTGATGGTAAAGTTATTAAAGATGAAACAGTATCATTTATAAATAAAGATCATATTTTAAGAACTATTCAAAGAATGGTACAACCTCTAGGAAGAACTATTGATCAAGCTAATCCTATGGTTGACTCAAGACTACCAGATGGTTCTAGAATAAATGCTATTATCCCGCCACTTTCATTAAATGGACCAGTCCTTACAGTAAGAAAATTTAAAGAAAGTTTATCTGATATAGATGATTTACTTAGAAATGGTACTATGACTCCTTATATGGCTAGATTTTTAGAAGCTTGTGTTCATGGTAAATTAAATATTTTAATATGTGGAGGTACTGGTTCAGGTAAAACAACAGTACTTAATATACTTAGTAGTTTTATAGGAAATGATGAAAGAATTATTACTATTGAAGATGCCGCTGAATTAAAGCTAAAACAAGAGCATGTTATTTCCTTAGAAACAAGAAAAATGAATTATGAAAGCGAAGGGGAAATAACAATAAGAGATTTAGTTATTAACTCACTCCGTATGAGACCAGATAGAATAATAGTTGGAGAAACTCGTGGTAGTGAAGCTTTCGATATGCTTCAAGCTATGAATACTGGACATGAAGGTAGTTTAACTACACTACATGCTAATTCTCCAATGGATGCTTTAAATAGACTTGAAACAATGGTATTAATGGGTGGTATAGATATCCCAATTAAAGCAATTCGTGAATACATTGAAAATGCTATTGATATAGTTGTTAATGTAGAAAGACTTAGTGATGGTCGTAGAAAAGTAACAAGTATTTGTGAAGTAGTAGGGTTTGATAATGATATTATTAAACTAAAAGAAATATTTGCATTTAGACAAACGGGTTTAACTAGTAATAAGGAAGTAGATGGTGAATTTGTTTTATATAACTATAGACCACTTAGTTATGAAAAGTTAAAATTAAAAGGTATAGATTCAATAGATGATATTTTTGAAAAACTAAAGAAACCTAGAAAGGCTACAAAGAATGAAAAATAAAGAAACTAAAAAAATAACAAAATTAGAAACATTATCTTATATATTGATTATTATCAATTTATTGTTAATTTTCTTAGTTGCTTATACTTACTTGAATAAACAAGAGACTCCAAAAGAAGAAAAGAAAATTAGTAAAGTTGAAGAGAAAAAAGAAGAAGAGATTACTGATGAGATAAGAAGTTTAGTTAATAAATATGATGTTTTTAATAATCAATTAGAATCAGTTAATTTCTTTGGATATTTATATAAGGAAGATGAATATAAAACTAAAGATATTTCTGATAATGCTAAAATATATATAGCAATATCTAATATTCAATTTGTTGATAATAAAGAATTAATGGATACAAATGGAAATGTATCTTTGCCAAAAAAAATGATTGAAGAAAAGATTAAAGAATTATTTGGTAATAATACAGAGTATAAAGATCAAGATTTAAATAATATTGATAGTGACTGTCGAATCGCATATTTTAAATATGATAATCAAGAACAAAAATATAAGTTGAAAGCATATGGTCATAATACTAATGCTTATAGTAATAAAATTAAAACTAACATCGAAAAAGTATATACTAAGGATAATAAATTAGAAGTATATATATCTATGTATGTAGAAATAAATAATAAAGATGGTATAAATATATATAAAGATACAGATTTAAATGATAAAATAGTTACTTTAAAACAAGGAGAAGTAAAAGATATATTCAAAGATTATTCTAAAAAATTACAAAAGTATAAATATACTTTTAAAAAAGAAGAAGATAGATACATATTTTCTAAAATAGAAAAAGTAATAGAGGAGGAATAATATGGCAGAGACAAAGAAAAATACTAAGAAAACAACAACTAAAAAAACAGTTACTAAGAAAGCAACTCCAAAGAAAACTCCATCAAAATCAAGAGTAAAGAAGGAAGAAACAGTATTTCTTAGTGAAAAAGATAAAAAAGAAATATTTAATAATGTTGCTTTAAGAGAAGAAAATGAAGATTTAAGAAATGATATTAGGAGATATAAAGTATTAATGATATTACTAATTATCCTAGTATTTGTTTCTGTTATATCCCAAGGACTTAAATATTATTCAGAGTATTATAAGCAACATCTTGATAGTAAAATTAGTGTAATACATTCAGAACCATTAGATGTAAATAGTAAGGAAGTTAAGAATTTATATAATAAGGTTAATATGTTTAAATATGCTAGTGCTGGAAATTATATGGGTTACTTTTATGAAAAAAGAGGTACAACATTAAAAGCTATTAGTGATGATGTAAAAATATATATGGGTTTAAGTTTAGTAGATACTACTAAAAAAACTCATTATGGTAAGTTAGTTATTCCAAGAAAAGAAGTAAAAGAAAAGGTTGAAAGCATTTTTGGAGAAAATGTTAAATATGAAGATAGGTCTCTAGGTAGTAATAATTTATGTTATATATCATTGGCAAGTTATAATAATGTTAATGAATCATATGAGGTTTCAAACTATGGTAAGTGTAAAGATAATTATGAAGCTTATTATGGTACTAAAGTTATTTCCGCTGATAAGTTTAGTAATAGAATTGAATTATATGAAAAAGCTTATTATGGTGAATATGAAAAAGATGCAGAAGGTCTAATACTTAACGTTTATAAAGATCAAACTAAAGAAGAATTAATAACATCACTTAAAGCAATAGACTTAGATCAACAAGCTATAATTAATGATTTTTATAAGGATTTAAATACATATAAGTATACTTTCTATTTAGAAAAAGATAAATATTATTTAAATAGTGTTGAAAGAGTAAACTAAGTTATTTATATAAAGAAAGAAAAGAGGTGGGATGATGATTAGTTATGGTACATATGTATTTATTATTCAAATACTTATGATAATTACCTTATTAGTAGTTGCTTTATTCTTAATGAAATTAACAGTGGCATCACGTTATGAAAGAAGAATAAAGAATTATACTATTAATAGTATTGATTCATCTGCCTCATATTTTGATAGAGCTAATTATATATATTTAAAAATTAGAAGTAGGTTAAGTAAAAGATTAGCTAAAATAAAAATTTTTGATAAATATAGTATGAAGTATGATAAATATACTGATAAGACTAAAATAATACCAGAAGAACCTATGGATTATATATCTATGAAAATACTTTCTGGAGGAGTTTTCTTACTAGGAGTTATTATATCTGATGTATTAAGATATAAACAATTATCTTTTATGCAATTTTTAGCCTCTTTCTTATTTGGTTTCTTTATACCGGATATGTTTTTAATAGCTAAAAAGAAAATAATGGAAATAACTGTTAAAAATGATATTCTAAAAGCAGTTATTATTATGAATAATGCTTTTAAATCAGGTAGAAGTACTATGCAAGCTATTAAAATAGTTAGTGAAGAATTAGATGGCGCTATAGCTAATGAATATAAAAAAATGTATATAGATTTAACATTTGGTTTATCACTAGAAGAAGTTTTTAGAAGGTTTGCTAAAAGAGTTAATATTGAAGAAGTTAAGTATATTACTACATCACTAACTATTCTTAATAAAACTGGTGGTAATATAGTTAAGGTATTTTCTTCAATAGAAAGAAGTTTCTTTAACTCTAGAAAGATGGATGAAGAATTAAAAGCTTTAACTGCATCAGCTAGAGCAGTTCATAAAATATTAGTATCCATACCAGTAATATTATATGTATTAATATTTGCTTTAAATCCAGATTATTTTATTCCAATGTTTACACATTTATATGGTATATTTATTTTTATAATAATATTGCTATTATATGTTATATACATTCTAATAGTAAGAAAAGTTATGAATATTAAGGAGTGATATAGTGGCTAATAAAAGATTAAAAGCTACAGATGTATCTAGAAAAATCTATCGTAAAGAAACAATAGATAATATGCAAGCAAAAATAGATTTATTAGGATATAGAGATAGTTATGATGCAGTAGATTTCCTAAATATTAGAGTTTTTACTTCTCTATTTTTGTTTTTTGTGTTAATATATTTAGTTGACTGGGGATATTTACTTGCTCCATTATGTACATTTTTATATTATGTATTCTTACCTAAATTTACTATTGAACGAAAAATAGAAAAAAGAAGATCAAAATTAGATAGTGATGCTATGTATTTCTTTGAAGTATTAACATTATCATTAGAATCTGGAAGAAGTTTAAAAAATGCTTTAGAAGTTACTAGTAAAAATATTGATTCTGATTTATCAATTGAGGTAAGAAAATCACTTGATGATATGAAATATGGTAAATCTTTAAATGAGGTATTAGAAGATTTGAAAAGAAGAATTCCATCTGATACTATCAATAATATAATTTTAAATGCACAACAATCCAATATATTTGGTAATAGTATTATAGAAACTATGTACAACCAAATAGATTATATAAGGGATAAGAGAATAATGGAAACAAAGGCTAAGATATCAAAAATACCTATTAAAATAAGTGTTATATCAGTAATATTCTTTATACCACTTATGTTACTTATGATATTAGCTCCAGCATTACCTACAATTCTTGATTATTTAGGAGGGATTTAGATGAGTGGACATTCAAAATGGTCAACAATAAAAAGAAAAAAGGGAGAAATAGATGCTGCTCGTGGTAAAGTGTTTCAAAAATTAGCAAAAGAGATTTATGTTGCTGCAAAGCAAGGAACACCAGATATTGATTCAAATGCTGCTTTACGTATGGTAGTTGAAAAAGCTAAAGGACAAAACATGCCTAAAGATAATATTCAAAAGGCTATTGATAAAGCAAAAGGTGCAGGAAATACTGAAAACTATGAATCTATTCGTTATGAAGGATATGGCCCTAATGGTGTTGCTTTTATGGTAGATGCCTTAACTGATAATAAAAATAGAACTGCCTCACAAGTAAGAAGTACTTTTACTAAAAGAGGAGGAAATTTAGGTACTGATGGTTCTGTTAGTTATATGTTTGAAAGAAAGGGAATTATTGTTACTTCAAAAAATATAAATAGTGATGAAGTAATGATGAATGTACTTGATAATGGAGCACTTGATTTCATTGAAAATGATGATAATTATGAAATATATACTACACCAGAAGATTTTATTAAAGTTAAAGAAGGTCTTGAAAATTTAGGAGTAGATGAATTTTTAACAAGTGAAGTTACTTATATAGCAAATAATCTAATAACGTTAGATGATGATTCTAAAGAAAAAGTATATTCTTTGGTAGAAGCTTTAGAAGATTTAGATGATGTTCAAAATGTCTATAATAATTTAGAAGATTAATGAGGATAAAATATATAATTATAGGTGATTATTATGAAGTATGATAATATTTTAACAATTTTCTGCATAGTTTGTATTATAGTAGAAGCTATTTGTATGTTTCTAAGATTACCAAATATAATTATATATTTTATTCCTTGCTTATTATTATTAGGTGGTTTTATATTAACTCTTTTAATGATAATAAAAATTATAAAACAAAAGAAACAAGTAATTGACAAGAAATAAAAATATTGATAAGATAATAAAGTGTTATGGGTCTATAGCCAAGTGGTAAGGCGTGGGACTGCAACTCCCTGATCGTTGGTTCAAATCCGACTAGGCCCTCCAGTTTTAAATAAAAAACTCATAAATTATTTATGAGTTTTTATTATTATATATACTTTTATCATACACATTTGTTTTCCAATAACTTAATTTTTCTATATGAAGTTTACAATCTGATTCATCTAATACTTCTATTGGATCAATGGTAGGAGTGTTGGCATTTTCTTCATCATAATAAAATATATAACTGCCATAATTAACTGTTATTGGTTTATAATTAATTTTTAAGTTCTTAAAGGCTTTATAATTCATTTCTTGTAATGATTCCTGATGATTCTCTATTAGAGATTTATTCAGAATTGTTGATGATGTTTGAAATCTACTATTAATTTCCATAAAATATATTTTATTATTATCTATTATAAAATCAATTCCGCATATACCTAAATATCCACGTTTACGTAAATCTTCACCAATGATTTTTGCATATTCATCTTGTTTGATTTTTAATTCATTAGGAAGTTGATTGTATCCAATAAAATCACAACCTTTATAAATTAGGTGATTATATTGATTTTCAATAATTTGTATAGATGCTGGGAAAATAATAACTTTATTTTTAGTGATTATTAAATGTACATTTGTTGATATAGCTTTTTTACAATATTTAGTGACTATATAATTTGCTTCATTGTC
>CAYRAF010000013.1:0-26632 GCA_964422195.1 uncultured Muribaculaceae bacterium
AACAATATGTTATAATGAATATGTCAAGGAAACTTGCATAAAATAAAAAAGGGAACATTCAGTTTTGGTTAGTTGAATGTCTACCAAAATATAATTTGTTTAGACATTTAAGTCTTGTGACTTAAGTGTCATTTTTTTATTACAACTATTATCATTAACAGAAGGAATAAAATTACGGCTAGTAGAAGTAAAACTTTACAAACGTATTCACGTTTTTTCACCATAACACCTCCTTTCCTTTTGGAAATAGAGGTAGACACTCAACAACTAAATGTTCCTATTAATATTATACAATAAGTAAACTGCTAAAACAACCTGACAAAGCAAAATGTTTTAAATTTATAAAAACTGTAGTATAATTAATTTAGGTGAAATATATGAAAGAAAAAATAAAAAAGATAATAGAAAATTCAGATTATGATATAGGTTTATATATTTGTGATACTAGGAATAATAGTTTTGGATACAATGAAAATAAGATATTTGAAACTGCTAGTTGTATAAAGCTATTTATTCTATTAGAATTTTATAAACAAATATATGAAGGCAAGAAAAAAGAAAATGATTTATTAACATATAAAAAAGAGGATAAAGTTAGTGGTGCAGATAGTGGTATTATTGGTAAATTAGAACCTGGTTTAAAATTAACTGCTAAAGATTTAGCTACTTTAATGATTATTTATAGTGATAATATAGCTACTAATAAGTTAATTGATTACTTAGGCCTTGATAATATAAATCAAACTATTATAGATTTAGGATTTAAAAATACAAAAATTTTACATGAATTAAACTTATTTAAATATTTTGAGTTTGGTATCACAACTCCTTATGAATATGCTAAAGCATACTTAATGATTTTAAATGGTGAAATGATTAATAAGGAAATAAGTAAGAATGTTTTAGAAGTATTAAAAAAACAAGAAAAAAGTGATATTATGAAAAAATCTCTTCCACAATATGATTTCTTATTTAGAGGAGATAGTAGTAGTCAAATAAATTATGTTGCTAGTAAAAGTGGTGGAATTATATATACAGGAGATGAAATGAAAAATTGTAGAAATGATGGTGGTATAGTTTCTACTAAGTATGGTGATTATATTTTTACTATCTTTATCTCAAATGTAGATGATTTACAATGGACATATGATAATAAAGGTGTAGAATTAGGTGCGTCTATTGGTAAGATAGTATTTAACAATTTTATAGAGAATAAAGGTGAATTTAAATGATAACATATAATGAAGAAATGACTTGCACAAAAGAAGATTTAAAAGAATTATATTTAAGTGTGAACTGGAACTCTGGTAAGTATCCTGAAAAGTTATATAAATCTATAAAGAATAGTACTTATAAAGTATTTGCATATGATAATGAAAAACTAGTTGGACTTGTCACTGGGCTTTCAGATAATTGTATTAATCTATTTATAAGCTATTTAGTAGTAAATCCTGAATATCAAAAACAAAAAATTGGTTCTACCTTATTAAATATGATTACTTCTAAGAAAAAGTTTAATAGAATTCAACTTATTACTGAGAGTAAAGATAAAGAGTTTTATATTAAAAATGGATTCATAGAAGATGGTGTAGGTATATTTAAAATTAATTGGGATTAAAAATACTTACAATGAATTTTGACATATAGTTAACAATATGTTATAATGAATATGTCAAGGAAACTTGCATAAAATAAAAAAGGGAATACTCAATTTCGCTGGTTGAGTACTCACCAAAATGGTTTTTGCACTTAATCTACGATTAGATTGAGTGCTATTTTTTTATAGATAGAATCATTAATGATACTATTAATAAAATGATAATTAGTATTAGAAATGAGATTAACAAATCTTTTTTCTTCATAATATCAAGCCTCCTTCCTAATAGAAAGTTGGCAAGCACTCAACTTATTGAGATTCCCTTATGTATATTATACAATAAGTAAACTATCAAAACAACCTGACAAATGAAATTATTTAAGAAAATTAGTAAATAAAAAACAATTGAATAATTATTTATATAATGTTATAATTATAGGCAATGAGGTGGGAGTATGTTAGATGTTATTATTGATACATTAATGGATGCTATTAAGCTATTACCCTTCTTGTTTGTAGCATTTTTAATCATAGAGATTATTGAACATAAATTAAGTAATAAGAGTAAAGATGCTGTTGTAAAAGCAGGGAAGTTTGGTCCGGTATTTGGATCACTACTTGGAGCTATTCCTCAATGTGGTTTTTCTGTACTTGCTACTAACCTTTATGTTACTAGAATTTTATCTTTAGGAAGTTTGATTGCTATATATTTATCAACAAGTGATGAAATGTTACCAGTATTACTTTCTAATCATATGCCACTTAAATCAATATTAGTAATTCTTCTTATTAAGGTTATTGTTGGTATGATGTTTGGATTTATTATTGATTTAATTATTAGAAGAAAAGAAGATAAAAAACATGAACATATACATGATATGTGTGAACATGATCATTGCCATTGTGAAAACAATATATTAACTTCATCTTTGATTCATACATTTAAAACTTTATTATTTATAGTACTTATTACCTTTATATTAAATATATTGTTTGAATATGGAGGAAATAAATTAATAGAAAAGATATTCTTAAAGAATAGTATATTCGCTCCATTTATCGCAAGTTTGGTTGGTTTAATTCCAAACTGTGGAGCATCAGTAATATTAAGCGAATTATATGTAAGTGGTGCTATTTCAGTTGCATCTCTTATATCTGGATTACTTACAGGGAGTGGAGTTGCTTTACTTGTATTATTTAAGAGTAATAAAAATATAAAAGAAAACTTTTCTATTTTAGGACTTGTTTATTTGATAGGGGTTATAGTTGGCTTATTTTTAGAGATAATTGATTTTGCTCTATAAGTAAGCTTTTTATTTGCAAAAATTTATGTTTTATGGTATAATACAGTAGATTTTAAATCAGTGCTCTGATTTTTTAGAATTAGGGGGGTTAAAGAAATGAAAGGAAATAATGAAGTTAGCAAAGAAAGCATTTATACAATACTTGATAAAGTAGATTTAACCGAAAATGAATATCAGGTAATAATAAGGAGATATGGTAATCAAGAAAGACTAAAAACATTTAAAGAAATAAGTAATGAGCTTCAAATATCTAGGCAAAGGGCAGAAAAATTGGAAAAACAAACGTTAGGCAAAATAAAAGCTCTTGGTTTAGGAGAATTGTTTTCGATATATACCATAAATCCTATTAAGACTTGGAATACAATTAAAAAAATATCTTTAAAAGAAAATAAAAGAAAATCTTTTTGTAATACAGATAGTGAAAATAAGGTAGAGGTAATAAGAAATCATAAGAAAATTGCTACAGCTATTTTTAATGGTAAATATAGTGAAGAAGAAATAGTAGCTGCTATTAGTAGATTAAAAGAAAATCATCAAACTATATTTTATAAAAAATGGTCTAGAGATACTCTTGAGGAACAAACTAAAGGCTTAATGGATAAAGAAATATCAACATATCATCATCAAGTAATTAAAAATTTAAAACAATGCTTAGAAGATCTTGAATTTGTACCATGGGGATGTAGAAATAGTTATGAGAATAGAAGCAAGGGACCAGAGATTGCAACAATTATATTTAATGATGGATATAGTGTGGAAGAAATAGTAGCTGCCATTGATAGATTAAAAGAAAGTCATCAAACAATATTTTATAAATTATGGACAGAAGATACTTTGGAAAAGAAAAATAAAGTAAGTATCTTAACGTCAGGAGAAACAACAACATATTATAGGAGCGTTATTCCTAATTTACAACATTGTTTAGATGATCCAAATTATGTTCCATGGGGATGTAGAAATAATAATAAAACTTTAATTAAGCAAAAAGATAAATAGTCTTTTTGCTTTTTCTATGATAAGATATATATATGAGTAAAGAAAGCATTATTAATAGTAAGTTGGATGAGTTAAGCCATTCTAAATTTAGAAGTAGTTTTCATCTAAGAAAGTATATGATTGAATATGTTAAAGAAAAAGGTTTATCTACTATAAAAGATCATGCTTATGACTTTATAAATGATAGATTAAAACCTAGTAATCCTATTAATGATGGAAAACAAACTCCAATGAAAGGACATCCTGTATTTATTGCACAACATGCGACTGCTTGTTGTTGTAGAGGATGTTTGGAAAAGTGGCATAATATTCCTAAGAATAGGGAACTTACTAATAATGAAGTTAATTATATAGTTATGTTAATACTTACATGGATAAAAAGAGAAATGAAAGGAGAATAATATGAAATCTAAAGTTTA
This sequence comes from uncultured Muribaculaceae bacterium, assembly GCA_964422195.1. Lineage (GTDB taxonomy): Bacteria > Bacillota_I > Bacilli_A > RF39 > UBA660 > CALVUP01. Next base: position 4,317 of record CAYRAF010000013.1, read on the forward strand.
TTATTGCAAGGAGGTAACTCCAGAAAAGTTAGTAGAAATGTATAAAAAACTAGGTAAGGAGTTACCAGGAAAAGTAGCAGTAAAAGTACATTCTGGTGAGAAAGGTAATCAAAACTATTTAAGACCTGAATTTATGAAAAACATAGTTGATTATGTTAAGGGAACTATTGTTGAATGTAATACTGCTTATGGAGAAGCTTTTGGTAATGGAGAAAGAGATCTTACTGAAAAACATTTAAAAGTAATAGAAGAACATGGTTGGAATAAATACTATAAAGTAGATTTAATGGATGCAGAGGGACCTGATATAGAAATAGAAATACCTAATGGAAAGAGATTAAAGAAAGATATTTTAGGTAAAAATATAGAAAACTATGATTCAATGTTAATCATATCTCATTTTAAAGGTCATCCTATGGGTGGATATGGTGGAGCTTTAAAACAACTTTCTATAGGTTGTGCATCATCTGCTGGTAAAGCTCTAATACATTCAGTTGGAAGAACAACAGATACTGTTAAAGCATGGGATGATCCTGATCAAATAGGATTCTTAGAATCAATGGCAGATGCAGCATCAGCTGTAGTTAAATATTTTAAAGATAATATGGTATTTATCAATGTAATGGCCAATATGAGTGTTGATTGTGATTGTTGTAGTGTCGCAGAAGATCCTTGTATGAAGGATATGGGAATCTTAATTTCAACAGATCCAATTGCAATTGATCAAGCTTGTATAGATTTAGTTATTAACAGCGATGATCCAGGAAAAGAACACTTTATGGAAAGAGTAAATTCAAGACATGGCGTTCATACAATAGAAGCTGCTGCTGATTTAGGATTTGGATCAAGAGAATATGATTTAGAAGAGGTTTAATATATGGAAAAATCAATAGTATATACTTCTATGAGAGATGAAAATAATTTATCATGTAGTTATGCTATTATTAAAAAAGAAGATAAAGCAGTCATTATCATCTTAAAAGAATTAGAATGCATAGTTTATGATTACATAGATTTTTGTAAAGAAAACTTCAATTTCCATTACTTATTATTAAAACACTATGATAATGAAAATTTTGCTTATAAAGATTTTATGAAATTAATTGGTAAAATGTGTAAGAAAACTATTGATAGTAAATATTTTAGTAAACATATAGATGAAGATAATAATATATTATTTATAGATGATAAAAATGAATCTATTTTACTTACTGATAATAAATATAAAATTAGAACTATAGAATTAGAAAACTTTATAAAAGAAAATAAAAAAGATTTTATAATATAATGTATAGGAGTATTTATGTATTATCATGCTACTAATAAAAAAGGTTTAAGAGAGTTAAAACCATTTGTTTCAAATCACAAAGAAGCATATTGCTATTTTTCTGATAAAAGAGAAAACATTTTAATATACTTATCTAATCCTATCAAAAAGTTTTGTGAAGAAACTAATAAGTATACGCAAGATAAGTATAATTGGTTTAGTCCTTATGGTTTTGATATAAATGGCAAATTGGTATATTTTGAATATTGTGAAAATTTATTATATGATACATATTATGGTGTTAGTGGATATATTTATTATGTAGAATCTGATGAAGGAATGGAAACTTTACCACAGATAAGAAATGTATTTATTAATAAGAATAGAGTAAAGCCTATAAAAGTTGAATATATAGAAGATGCATATAGTGAAATATTAAAGGAAAAAGAAAAAGGTAATATAGCTATTATTTGGTATAAAGATTTAACTGAAGAACAAAAGAAAAATATAAAAAAATTAGTGTTGGATGATTATAACAATAATCCCAATGATTTAGCGACGCGTTATTATTATGAAGAACATTTTGATTTTGTAAAAACACAAAAGAAAAAGGTAATAGTTAAATAAAGTTATTTATATAATAAACTATTGATTTTTAACATAAAATATTCTATATTATAGTTGAAAGGAGAATCTTATGAAAAAGTTTTTATTTAGCTTAGTCTTAGTTTGTTCGTTATTATTAGTAACTGCTTGTGGAGGAAATAAGTTAGTTGGTACATGGGTAGGAGATTCAAATGATGGTTTAAAAACAACATTTGAATTTAAGAAAGATGGAAAAGTTTCATATAAAAATGAATATGGATTTGATTCTAAAGGTACTTATGAAGTAAAAGATGATAAAGTAACTATTAAAATTGAATCATGGGATAAAGAAAAAGTTTATAAATATGAAATCAAAGATGGAAAACTAAAACTAACTGCTACAGATAAATATTCACCAAGTTATAATTCAATGACTAAGAAGTAGTAATTTACTTCTTTTTTTTAAATTTATTTGTAATATATTATTATAGGTATATAATGAATTTAGTGATTAATAGAAAGGAGAAAATATGGAAGATAATAAGAAGACATGTAACTGTAGTGAAGATTGCAATTGCGGATGCCAAGATGGAAAAGAATGTAAATGCGATGAAAACTGTGCATGTGGATGTCAAAGTAAGAAAGAATGTGACTGTGAAGATTGTTCTTGCAATGAAGAATAATCTTTTTTTCTTGCTATCTATTTTTATACTTTTATAGTATACTATTTATATAAGATGATGGTGATAATATGAGCAAAATTAAAGATTTATTGAATGATAATAAAAGTATATTAGTTTTTGATGTAGATGGGGTATTGGCTTTATTAGAATTTGGAAAAAGAAGACATTATGCATTAGATGATAATTCTTGGGAAAAAGCTAATCAAGAAGGAATTAACTTTTATAACGAAGATAAAGTATCTAAAAAAATGCAAAAATTCTTAAACAAAAAAGATAAAGCAAGAATTTATGTTATTACAACTATAGGTGGCAATAATGAAGGACTTTTTAAACAAGAATTTGTGAATAAGTATTATAGTGTTTTAAAAGATCACGTTTATTTTGTAGATAAAAATAGAGATAAAACAAATATTCTTATTAAAATTAGGAATATGCATAAGGATGTAGATGATGAAAATATAATTATGATCGATGATACCGTAGAAATATTAAATGATGTTATGGAAAAAACAAATTTTTCTACAGCGCATATTAGTTCATTTTTAGATATATAGATTGGAGAATAAATATGAAAAAAATAATGATAATTATATTAATTGGGATATTTTGTGTTGGATGTTCACAAAATAAGGAAGTTAAAAAGGAAAAAAAGAAAGAAAATATTGTCGAAGAGGAGAAAGTTCCTGAATATGTAGATGACAATATAATGCCTATTTCTTTATACTATGACAGAGATGTCTTGGTTTTAGCAAAGAATTATAAAACTACTTTTAAAAAAGGTACTGATATTGGTCTTTTTCAAATATATCCTGCTACTGAAGAAAAAGTATCATATGAGGGAAAGTTTGGAGAAGCATTTTATAAAAAGTGGAATAATATTGATAAAGATAAAAATTATAAGATTGGATATCATATTGAGTATGAACTAGATGATGGAACAAAAGTTTCTCATTACGTATATAATCCTGATACCTCTATGACATATAAGCCATATATTAAAGTATATTTATATGATGATTATGCTCATAGAAATGATTCTTGGTATTCTCATATAGAAAAAGATGAATACAATGATAATACTTATTTAACAAGTATAAAATTAACACCTGGTACTGATATATCAAAAGTATCATCCAGTATTATTCTTACTGTTTTTACTTATAATGGTGAAGATGATTTTGATGAGAATGGTAATTATCGTGGTATAAGTAAATATAGTATTACAATCTGTAATGAAGGTAAAAGTTGTTAGGTGGTATACTATGAAAATAATTGAATATGAAGATACTTATTTAGAAGATGTAAGAGATTTACTTACTGAACTTGAAAAATATATTGTATCTATTGATGAAGATAATTTAGATCAAGTACATCATGAATATCATGAAAAGATGGCTCTTATTGATTTAAAAGAAGTAAAAGAAAATGATGGTAAATGTTATTTAGCAATAGAAGATAATAGGGCTATTGGTTTAATAATGGGAACTATTCCTAAATATGATAAATATGATTATTTGGATTATAAATGTCCAAAAAGAGGTGAAATAACTGAATTGATAGTTACATCTAAGACAAGAAGCAAAGGTGTTGGAAAAGCATTAATAAATAAAATTGAAGAATATTTTAAGTCTTTTGGGTGTGAATATGTATTAGTAGATGTATTTGCGTATAATAAAAATGCTATTAAGTTTTATGAGAATAAAGGTTACCATTCTAGAATGTATACAAATATCAAAAAGTTGTAGGTGATTTGATGGATTTAAAAGACGAATTTAAATATTTAGTTGGTGGATATTATGGTATTATGTCCATGGATAATTATGATTTAAAAGTGTATATATTAAAAGATATAGAAAATTATATAAAAGATTTTATTGAAGTAAATCCTATTGATGGTTTTGATTATAAAGCTGAAGCAGAAAAGTATAAAGATGAATTATCATTAATGACAAAACTACAAGATAGTTTACTTGTATTAAATAAGATTGATGCACCGATTGAGTTAATATTACGGGTAAAAGCTAAAATAAAAAAATTAAAAGAAGACGAACTTAAAAACATATAAAAAGAAGCTATTTTGTTAGCTTCTTTTGCTTGTATATATCTAATACTATATTTGTTATGAAGAATATTAAGAATATACTAATTACAATAATTAAGTTTTTACTTAATAAACTAGATTCTATAGTTACTAAAGATTCTTTAAATAAGTTGATTGTATAAGTCATTGGTAATAAATGATTTAACCATCTAAATCCTTTTGTAACAGTTTCTATTGGGAAAGTACCTGCAGATGCAGCTAGTTGTAAAACTAAGATTATTAAAGCAATAAATTTACCAATGTCTTTAAAGTTTACAATAAGGAAGTTAATAATTGCTGTAAATGTATTAGCCGATATAAACATAATAAATAAATATAATAAATAATTTGTAATATGTAAATCTAAGAACAATGATAACAATATTCCAAGGATAATTCCAGCTATGCTTGCAAGTCCATGATAATACATAGTTCTTTTTACTAGATTATTAGAATCTTGATCTAATTTTGGATAACGTTTTGCTCTATCAAAGAATAATACAATATATAGCATTAAGCTTCCAATCCATAAACCAATTGATGCAAATAAAGGGGAAAAAGCTGTTCCATAAGAGTCTACTTTATTTACTATCTTTTTATTTACTTTAACTGGTTCTTTACTATATTCTTTTAAATTATTTACTTTCTTTAGTTCATCTTTTGTATTAGCAATTTTATTATCAAGAGTATTCTTTGATTGACTAACTTTATTATTTAAAGTTTCAATACCATTATTTAAAGATTCATTACCATTTTTAATACTATTAATACCGTTTTGTATTTGATCAGAGAATCCTGATAAAGTATTTATACCTTCATTTAAAGCTTTACTACCATCTGTTAGTTTAGAAGATGCCTCTTGTAGTTTATTAATACCAGTTGTTAATTCATCTATTTTAGATGATGATTGATTTAATTGAGATAAACCTCCATTGATAGTAGTGATGCTTGATTTAATAGTACTACTAGAATTCTTTAAGATATTTCCAGTTCCCTTTAATGTATCTATTTGACCGTTTTTTAAAGCTTGAGCATATTGATATAAACTATTATCAGGTTTTAATTCTGTAGGAATGTTAGGATTATTATATAAAGCAATAATATAATCTGAAAAACCATTTGTGATATCTAAACTTTGATTAACTCCATTTACATAACTATTTAATCCTTCATCAAATTCATTATATTTAAGGTTTAATGTATTAGAACCACTAGCTAATTGATTTATACTATTTTTTAAAGTGTTTAAAGAATCTTTTGAACTAGCTAATGTGTTAATACCTTGATTAAATTCTTGTTGTGAATCAGCAAGTAATTTAGATGAAGATTGGATTTTTTTAATACCAGCATTATATTCTTTATAATTTGTATATAGTGCATTACCACCATTAACTAATTTTTTACTACCACTATTTAAAAAGCTAATACCATTATTCATAGTTGAAAAACCATTACTAATTGTTTCTAATTGATTTGGGACATTATCTAAATTATCACTTAATGTACCTACGATTTCAGAATTAATTTTATTATTTAAATTTGCTTCTACGGTTAATACAACTCTATCAATTATTTGACTGGCTAAATAATTTGATTTTTGATTTGGACTATAAGTAATAGTTGGGTGTTTTTGATCATTAGTACTAATGCTTTCCATACTTTCTGTAAAATCACTTGGTATAGTAATAACTGCATAATATGTTTTGTTATTTAATCCTTCATTTGCTTTATTTTCATTTGTAAGTGAAGCTTTTAAAGATTTAGAATTTATAATTTCATTTGCTAATTCTTTACCTTTGTCTTTTTTATCTAAATTAACTATAGCAACAGGTAAATTATCCATATTTCCTTTTCCATATGGATCCCAATAAGCCTTTAGATAAAAGAAACTATAAATAAATGGAATAAGTAAAACAACTCCTAAAACAACATATTTAAAGTAATTTTTTTTCATAATAATTCCCCCTTAATTTAATAATCCATCTTTTAAAATTAATGTTATCTCATTTACAATTTCTTCCTCATTTAATTTATCTTCATAAATAAACATTACAGATAAATAAATATTGTAAATAATAAAAGCCATCAATTTTGAATTACAATTCTTAATTGTACCTTCTGTAATCTCTTTGTTTATTTTTTCTTCTATAAAATTTAAAATAATATCATCATACCTCTTTTTTAATCTTGTAAGTAGTGATAAATCTTTATCGTTTGAAATAGCTTTAAATAAAGCATTTTGCTCTTTAAAATTTAAAGCATAAAATAATATTTTACTTATCCTTTTTATAAAAGGTAATTTTTCTTTTTCTAGTTTTTCTATTTTTTCTTTTACTATTTCTAAATCTTCATCAATAAAGTATTCAAATAAACTTTCTTTGTCTTTGAAGTAAGAATATACAGTTCTTTTTGTTACTTTAGCGTCTTTTGCTATTTCATCCATTGAAACTTTTTTATATCCATATTTTTTAAATAGTTCTCTAGCAGTATTAATTATTATATCCTTCGTATTCATATTACACCTCACTACACCAATACACCATTTCGGTATACCAGTATAGTATATGCTTATATTTGTTAAAAGTCAACATTTTTTATATGAATATTGTTTTTTTTAATTACATATGTTATAATACGTGCTATTGAGGTGATGACACATGAAAAAAATTGAATTTGAAAACGCAATATTATGTATTATAAATAGATTTCCAGATGCTTCTTTAGGAGATTGTTACAAAATAATTGAAATGTTTGAAAGAGATTTAAATGCTGAAGTTCTTAATAAGAAAAGTATTGATAGTGATAAGGCTTTTCATAGATATTTAGAAACAATAAAAAAGAATTTATCAAACAAATATATTATGGAACAAAAAATTGAAGATGATAGTATAGAAGAAATAATATCATATATGGATAATATTGATAAAAATGAAATTATATTAGCAAAGATAAAACGTTCATATAGTATTGATAAAGCAGAGGTATATTCTTGGAATTTAGATTATCTTTTTACTGTGAAGCAATTATTTGATAATGAATTAATTACAACTAGATGGAATGATGATATTTTATCTGAAGAATATTTAGAATTAGCTTTAACAACAAATGGTGAAGTATATCTATATAAGAAAGAACATGGTGAAGAACTAGCAGAATTTAGTGATTTACTAGAGAATAATAACTATAATAATGGATTATTAGAAGATTATTTAAAAAGCGAATGTTCAAGATTTAATCCTGCTGTAGAACTTAATGTAGAGAAATTTGTTTTTTGGGCAAATGAACATGATAGAGACTATTTAACTAAAAAACCTAAATTAAAAGTATTAAAAACTTGCGATGGAGAAGCTTCGTAAGTTTTTTTATGCATATTTATTGAGGTTTTACACATACTAAATGTGAAATAAAAATTATTTTAGCACTTTGACTTGACAAGTGCTAAGAATAGTGGTATAACATAATTGTAAGAAAAAAGTTCTTACATGTGCTTAATGGTATTAACACATATAAAGAAAGGAAGATGATAATTATGATGATAGTACCAAGAAGAAGCAGTTTTGATTTATTTGATGATATGTTTAGGGATCCATTTTTCAAGGAGGAAAAGAATTCGCTTATGAAGACAGACATAAAAGAAAAAGATGGAGCATATTTGATTGATATGGATTTACCAGGATATGATAAAGAAAATATCAAAATAGATATTGAAAATGGATATTTAAATGTTCATGCTAAAATGGATACTGAAAAAAATGAAGAGGATGAAGGTAAATTTGTAAGAAGAGAAAGGTATATAGGAGAATGTTCAAGAAGTTTCTATATTGGTGAAGGTGTAGAAGAAGATGATATTAAAGCATCATTTAAGAACGGAATTTTAAAATTAGAAATACCTAAAAAAGAAGAAGATAAAGAAATTCCAGAAAAGAAATATATTCAAATAGAAGATTAAAAAAGCAAGTATTAATTTACTTGCTTTTTTTTAATTATTACTCTATTTCCATTGATCATATGTAAACCAAGATTCATAATGATACATATTTTTAAGATTTGTAATGGCTCCAACTTGACTCTCATAAACTGGTATTACTTTATTCATTTTAAAATTATATTCTTCATCAGATAATCGATAAGTATTTTCATCGATAGGTATATCACCCCAATAAAATCTACCAAAGTAATTTAGATAATTATGATTAGCTTTTTCTGTAAGAATTTGACTTAACATTTTATGATGAATATGACCATATTCTCCTTCAGGATTATGTACTACTATTTTATCCCAATCTTTAGAATTGATAATTTGTTGAAGTTCACTATTTATAGCACCCCAATCTTTTTTCCAATCACTTTTTTTACCATTTACTAAGTCTGGGAACCCAAGCATCATATAATCATCTTGAAATAAAGTCATAACTCTTTTAAATTCATATTCTCTATCTCTTCTAGTAGGCCCGCAAGTTACACAAACAACATTATATTTTTCATGATATAGTCCATGTGATCCCCATAACGTTTCATCATCTGGATGAGCTACAATCATTAAATTATTAGCTGTAGTATCCATATTTTTTAGAGTTAATTCTTTAGAATTTATATACGTATCTTCTTCTTTAATTAAATTAAATTTTTGGGCAATAGAACCATTGATAGTATATGTTTGGATATTAGTACCATTACTAGTACTACCACCATGAACATCTAACGCTAAACCATTTGCTCTATTTACAAAAGTAAAAGATCCATCTTCATTTTTTCTTATGATAAATTGTTGATTAATGGAACCAGAATATTTATATAACTGAATATTAGCTCCTTTATGCTTATTACCACTAGTTAAATCTAAAACATAGTTATGATCTCTTTCTGTGGCTATTTTATAATAACCATTTGAAAGTTGGGTTATATACCAATATTGATCAATAACTCCATGAAAATCATTAATTTCAATATTTATTTTATTAGCAGCTTTTCTTTCAGAAACTTTAACAGCATAATCTTCTCTTAATAAGCTTGAAATAGCATATTTACCATTACTAATTTTAAAATTATCTTTTAAATATGTAACTGGGGTAAATATAAATTTTTGAGCTTTACTATTATTTTGAGTCCACATTTGTATATTTTGCTTATTTTTAGCTTTTCCACTTTTTACATCTAAAGCTAAATTGTTGCATTTTGAAATTATGCTATAATAACCGTTCCCAACATCTTTTATTAACCACTGTTGTGCTTTTGAACCATTAGATTTATATAATTGTATATTAGTACCTTTTTTCTTTTTAGCACCAGAAACATCCAAAGAATAATTGTTGTTTTTCATACTAACTATTTTATAATAACCATTATTTAGATAAGATACTTTCCATTGTTGAGCTGCACTTTGATTACCATTATATATTTGAATATTAGTCTTGTTCTTTATTTTTCCACCAGCAATATCAATGGCATATTTATCATTTATAGAGTTATATATATAATATATACCATCCTCTATAGTTTTACTTGCTGCATATACGTTAGTATAAGAAAATATAAATGTTAAAAATAATAAACCAATCAATAATCTAATAAAGCTTTTCATTATATTACCTCACATCTCCATAAAATAGTATAACACTGTTTTTCTCAAATTGATAAATAAAGTTTTATTATTTATCAAATGCATGTAAAACGTTGTAAAAAAAAGAACTATTAATTAGTTCAATAGATAAACTCCTATATTTAGGTAAGTAGCGTATATTAACCATATTAAGTAAGGAATAAGTAGGTAAGCAGATGTTTTATATTTCTTATTGAATAATACTATTGTTATTACTACTAATATTAATAATATGATAATCCAAAATATTGAGAATAGTCTCCACTTTAAGTTAAAAAAGAAAATAGACCATAGTGCATTTACAAATAGTTGTGCATAATATACAAGAGCTTCTGTAGTTTTATTTTTCCACACATTATTTTGGAATAAATAATAACTAATACCCATAAGTAAATATAATATACTCCATGCGATAGGAAATAACCAAGATGGTGGTGATAATGGAGGTTGTTTTAGACTAGTATAGTCAATATTTCCAGAAATAATTAAACTAACTATACCTCCTACAATTAATGGTAAAAATAAATAAAACAAATTTCTAATCAAATTTTTCATAAATCAATCCTTTCATTTAAGTATATGTTTTATTATTATAAACTTTCTTTATTTTATTATGTAAAGAATATTAAATGAAGGTTTTACTATAATTGAATAAAATACTATTTTTTGTTATAATAATAAAGAATATATATATAAAGAAAGGAAAATAAATATGAGTAAAAAGATTAATAAGAGTGAATTTGAAAAAGAAGTATTAAGTAGTAAAGATGTAGTCCTTGTAGATTTTTATGCAGATTGGTGTGGTCCTTGTAAAATGTTAGGACCAGTAATGGATTCAATTACAGAATGCCCAGTATATAAAATAAATGTAGATGATGAAGGTGAAATTGCTCAGCAATATGGAATTATGAGTATTCCATGTGTAATAGCATTCCAAGATGGAAAAGAAAAAAATAGAAGTATTGGATTAGTTTCTAAAGAAGAAATATTAAATTTAATAAAGTAGGTGTTTTATGTACGATATTATTATTATTGGTGCAGGTCCTGCAGGATTAACTGCTGCAATATATGGTGTAAGAGCAGGTAAAAAAGTTTTAGTATTAGAAGCCAAAAGTTATGGTGGACAAATTATTAATGTATTAAAAATAGACAATTATCCAGCATTACCCCATGTTAGTGGTGTTGAATATGCTACTACGTTATATGAACAAGCATTAGAGTTAGGTGCAGAAATAAAATTTGAAAAAGCTATAGATATGTTAATAGAGGATAATAAAAAAATCATTACTACGACAAAAGAAAAGTATGAAGCAAAAGCTGTTATTATTGCTACAGGTAATGATAAGAGAAAACTTAGACTTGAAAATGAAGAAAAGTTAGAAGGAAAAGGTATTTCTTATTGTGCTACTTGTGATGGTATGTTTTATAAAGATAAAGATGTTGCTGTAGTAGGTGGTGGAGATACTGCATTAGATGATGCTATGTATTTATCTGATATTGTTAACAAGGTATATTTAATTCATAGAAGAGAAGAATTTAGAGGTATAGAAAATGTCTTAGAGGAACTAAAGAAGAAGAATAATGTAGAAATTATAACAAATACATATGTAACAAAGTTAATAGGTGAAGAAAACCTAGAAGCAATAGAAACTATGAATAATGAAGGAAATGCTAATAGAATAGAAGTATCTGGTTTATTTGTTGCTATAGGTCAAGTACCTGAAACAGGTAATTTAATTAAAGAAATAAATACTAATAGTCAAGGATATGTAGAAGCTGGTGAAGACACAAAAACTAATATAGAAGGTGTTTTTGTCGCTGGTGATGTTAGGACAAAAGAATTAAGGCAATTAACTACTGCTGCTGCAGATGGATCTATGGCTGCAGTTAATGCTTGTAAGTATATTAGAGAATTAAATAACTAGTAATAACATTTATTTATATAGGAGGACAACATATGGATAAATATTATACCTTATTTTTATTATTTATGTTATATTCAATTTTTGGATGGTTAGTAGAAGTAACAGGAAAAATAGTAATCGAACATAAATGGATGAATAGAGGATTCTTAATTGGTCCATATTGTCCTATATATGGTTTTGGAGGATTATTTATAACATTACTTTTAGATAAGTATAAAAATAATGTTTTGATTCTGTTTTTTATGTCCATTATCATATGTTCAATATTAGAATACTTAACAAGTTATTTTATGGAAAAAATATTTAAAACTAGATGGTGGGATTATTCAAGATATAAATTTAATATAAATGGTAGAATTTGTTTAGAAACTATGGTAGTATTTGGTATTTTAGGGTGTTTAGGAGTGCTTGTATTAAATCCATTTTTTCGTCATTTAATTTCTTATATTCCTTCTACAGTACTTCCTGTTGTTAGCTTTGTTATTTGTTTCATTTTTATTTTTGATTTTATTGTTTCTACTTCTATTATTTTTAGCTTTAGAAATACAATTCGTAATGTAGAAAAAGACGCTACAGAAGAAATTACAAAAAAAGTAAGAAACGTTTTCTTACATAAGGACTTTTTACATAGAAGACTTATTAAAGCTTATCCAAATATGAAAAGTAGGAAAGAAAGATTAATTGAAATTAGAAATAGAGTTAATAGAGAATTAGAAAGATTAGAACTTTATTATAAAAGAAAAAAGAAATAGATTATTAAAAAGGAGATATAATATGAGTAAATTAAAAATTTATATTGCAGGGTTTGATGTTTTTAGTGATAATTCTCTTGAAATTGGTAATAATAACAAAAAAATATGCGAAAAATATAATCTTATAGGTTTATATCCCATGGATAATGTTTGTACTGATGTTAAAGATATTTTTAATGGTAATATAAAACTAATAGATGAAGCTGATATAGTAGTTGCTAATTTAAATAATTTTAGAGGACTTACAATGGATGATGGTACTGCCTTTGAAATTGGTTATGCTTATGCAAAAGATAAAAAAGTTTATGGGTATATGGATGATACTAGATCAATGATAGACAAAATTGGAATCAAAGATAAAGAAGGATTTAATGTAGAAAATTTTAATAGACCAATTAATCTTATGATTTCAGAATCTACACATATTGTAGAAGGAAATTTTGAAGATTGTATAAAAGTATTAGTAAAGAATGAATAGTAAAGATATTAGAATGATCATAGTTATCATTCTTTTTTATAGAAAAAGAATAAAAGTTATAGTATAATAATTCTATAAATTAGTTGTAGTAGGTGTAGTGGTATGAAAAAAATTGGTATTATTGATGTTGGTGGAGGAACAAGAGGTATTTATGGAGCTGGTGTTTTTGATTATTTAATAGATCATAAAATAGAAATACCTTATGTTATTGGAATTAGTGCAGGTGGTGCTAATGTTGCATCATATATTGCCAAACAAAAAGGTAGAAATTATGTCTTTTATACAGAGTATTTTTTCGAAAAAGAATATATGAGCGTTCGTAATTTTGTAAAGAATAGAAGTTACGTTAATTTAGATTATGTATATTCTACTCTTTCTAATAGTAATGGAAAATATCCTTTAGATTATGATACTTTTGCTAAATCAAAACAAGAAGTTTATGTAGTCGCAACTAATGCTTTTACTGCTGAAGATGAGTATTTTGGTAAGAAAGATGTAAGTCGTGATAATTATACTGCTTTTTGTGGATCTGCATGTATACCAATAATATCAAAGCCATATGAGTTTAGAGGTAAATATTATTTTGATGGATCTATCTCGAATCCAATTCCTTATGAAAAATGCTTTGAAGCTGGTTGTGAAAAAGTAATTGTTATATTAACTAGACCTAGAACATATCAAAAAAATGATGATAAGAAAAAATGGCTATATAAGACAATACAGAAAAAATATCCTAAATTTGTAGAAAAACTTAGGGATAGAGATATTCTATATAATAGAAAGTTAAAAGAAATATTAAAACTAGAAAAAGAAGGAAAAATATTGATAGTTGATCCTAAAGATACAACTGGAATGGGAACTTTAACTAAAGATAAAGAAAAATTAAAAAAATTATATGAAATGGGTTATGAAGATGCCAAAAAAATAGAGAATTTTATAAAATAAATTTTTAGGAGAAAAAATTATGACTAAAGAGCAAGAAAATAAAATTACGAACATAGTTCAGTATTTATTATCGAATACATCTATTAAAGAGGATGCAATAAAAAGAATGATTATTAACCGTTATACATCATTACCTATTGATGAATCAATGGATATTTTGATTATGCATATTGGTAGAGAAGTTTTAGATAAAAAAATAACAGAGGAACAGATACAAGAAATAATACCTGATCTTACTAGTATTTATCCAGAAAAGTTTTCTACATATGATGATTTATATAATCGATTTAAATGGTTACAAAGAATGAATTTAGAATATGCGCAAATGACATTAATGGAAAATCATCAAATAATTATAGAGATGTTTGATAAATTTAATGAATTATTAAATGGTAATTTTGATTGTTATTATACTGGTGGAATAGTTGGATATTTAGCTACAAATCATTCTTTAGAAAGATATCATAGTGATTTAGATTTGTTATTTAATGAGAATGATTTAGAAAAGTTATACAAATTGATTGAAGAAAATGAGGATTTTAATTTAGAAGGCGATATAGTAGAAAAAGATGCACATGGTCATGAATTCAAAATAACATACAAAAATATGCCAATTACTATAGGATTATTTCTTTTTGAAAGAAGTAGTGATGAAGGTTTAATAACAAAAGATTATCATTATGAATTAGATGAAGATAATAATTTAGTATTATATGTTGATGAACATCATTATACTAATGAATATACTACTCTTGCTTTTTCTGATACTATAAGAACACATAATGGATTTCCTTATAAAATGCAAAGTTTAGAGGCAATATATAACAATAAAAAGAATGGAAGAGCCAAAGATGAGTTTGATTTAGAAATCATAAAAGATCAAGTTGATATGCTAGGGGATTATCTCCTTGATGTTAAAAAAAGAAACAATTTTGATGTTAAGAATAAAAATGCAGACGATTCTGTTGCTAAAAAAGTTGAAAGTATGATAGAAAACAGATGGTCAAGAACTCAGAAATAGGGTGATATACTATGTTACCAGAAGAATTTAAAAAAAGAATGAAATCTTTATTAAACACAGAATATAATTCATTTTTAAGTACATTTGAACAAGAAGAAGAAAAATCGATAAGAGTTAATACTACAAAAATTGGGGTAAAAGATTTTTTAAATTTAACTAATTTTTCATTAGAAAAAATACCATATACAGATGATGGTTTCTATATAAAAGAAAAAAATATAGGCAATCATCCATATCATCATGCTGGACTATTTTATGTACAAGATCCTGCTGCTATGATGCCTTTTAATGCTATTGAGTTAGAAGATGATTATATAGTTCTAGATTTATGTGCTGCACCGGGTGGAAAAACAACCCAAATAGGTAGTTTTCTAAAAAATGGATTATTAGTCTCTAATGAAATTAATAGGACCAGAGCTAAAGCTCTTTATAGTAATGTAGAAAGAATGGGACTTACAAATACAGTTATTTTAAATAATGATGCTTATACTTTAAGTAAGAAGTTTATTAAAACTTTTGATGCTATTTTCGTAGATGCTCCATGTAGTGGAGAAGGGATGTTTAGAAAAAATGAAGAAGCTATTAAAACATGGAGTAAACAAAAAATAGAAGAGTGTTCAATTATTCAAAAAGATTTATTAAATAATGCTAATAAAATGTTAAAAGATGGAGGCTATTTAATATATTCTACTTGTACTTATTCTTTAGAAGAAAATGAAAAACAAATAACTGATTTTTTAAAAAATCACGATTATGAAGTAATAGAAATTAATGATAAACTAAAGCCATATGTTAAAGAAGGATATGTTGATGAAAATATTAATCCACAGTTAAAAAAAGCTGCTAGGTTTTATCCTCATATTACAAGAGGAGAAGGACAGTTTGTATGTATTCTTAAGAAATATGGAAAGTTAACAAAAACAAAATTAAATTATGTTACTAATCATTTGCTAGATGCATATATTAAAGATGATATTGAAATAGATTTAAATACAGAAATATATGATAATAAATGCTATAATAAACTACCTATTGATCTTAGTGGTTTAAGAATAATTTCTGGTGGAGTTAAATTGGGTGAAATTAGAAAAAATCGTTTTATTTACCATCATTATTTTGTATCAGCATATGGTAGATATTTTAAAAACAAATTAAATTTAAGTATTACTGATCCTAGAGTAGAAAAATACTTAAAAGGGTATGAAATAAAAGATGAAAGTATTAATAATGGATATGGTGTATTATTGATAGATGGATATCCTTTAGGATTATTTAAAGCATCATCAGGAGTATTAAAAAATCATTATCCAAAAGGATTAAGAAATTTTTAATTTGTATTTGATAATAAAAAAGAAAAGTTTAAAATTATTTAAGCCTTTCTTTTTTTAGCTATTTTTTATATTATTTTGGTGTTAACTTTTGTTTTATGAATGATGCTTCTCATGCATGACATCCTGATGTTTTAATTCCTTTGTGATAGCAAGTCTATAATAATTTACTCATTGTGAAACTCCTCGTTACAAAAACATTATAAAAATAATTAAAACTACTTTCAATTCTTTTTATTTATTAGTATAATAAAATTATAGGAGGTTTGTATGAAAAGAGTAAATATTGATTATATTAATGGAGAATTACTTAAAGAAGGATGCGAAGAATTAAAACTTGTAACTGATTGTTATCCTGAAATAAGGATTAATAAAGAAGGAACATCTTTAGTTGATGCTAATGGAAACAATATTGGTACAAAAGGAGATATGTATCATAAATTAATATTTGATAGAATATTACAAGAAGGATGTATGGATATTAATCCTAGACCAAAATATGATGATGGTGTTCCAGCTCATACTTTAAGTTATAATCATGGTATGACTACTTATGATTTAACAAAAGGTGAATCACCTTTAATTACTTTAAGGCCAATTGCTACTGCTAAAAGTATAGGTGAGATTTTATGGATTTATCAAGATGCATCTAATGATTTAAATGTACTTGCTGATAAATATGGTGTTACTTGGTGGGATGAATGGGATATTGGTAATCGTACTATAGGAGCATCATATGGAGAGACTGTTAGAAGACGTAATATGATGGAAGAACTTTTAGAAGATATCAAAAATGATCCTGATGGTAGAAGACATATTATTAGTTTATGGCAAGTTGATGATTTTAAAGAACCTCATGGATTAAAGCCTTGTGCTTTTTTAACACAATGGAATGTTCGCCATGGTAAAGATGGAGTAGATTATTTAGATATGATGCTTACCCAACGTTCTAGTGATTTTGCTACTGCTGGTTGTATAAATCAAGTTCAATATACCACTTTACTAAAGTTAGTCGCAGCACACCTTGATTTAACTCCAGGTAAATTTACTTGGTGTTATAACAATATTCAAATATATGATCGTCATATTAATCAAGTTATTGAAATGTTAAATAGAGAACCAATTAATTGTAATCCAGAAATAGTTTTAAACCCTGATATTCACAATTTTAATGATTTTACTACTGATGATATAAAAGTAGAAGGATATCCAAGACAAAAAATAAAAGAAAAAAATCCACAATTAATATTTCCATTAGGAATCTAGAAAGGAGTTAATATTTATGATAAGATTTAAATCAGGGGATATAGTTCAACATTTTAAAAGAGAAACTATATCTAAAGAAGAATTAGAAAAAAATCCAAATGTATACTTATATAGGATAATAGGAACTTCTAGACATACTGAGAGTGGTGAAGAATTGATGATATACGAACCATTATATGAAACTAGTTGTGTTGATGGTGTTAATTATGCTGCAAGACCTCTTGATATGTTTTTATCAGAAGTTGATCATGAGAAATATCCAAGTATTAAACAAAAATATAGATTTGAAAAAACTAATAATTGCACTAAAGATTAATATCAAATCTTAGTAGCAAAAATATACTAATATATACATGTAATATAATAAAAAATAAGATTTAAATATTTACATAGAGTAATAATTAATATATAATTTATGTGGTGAAAGTATTATGAATAATAACAAATTAAAAAGCAAAGCATATTGGTATATAAAGAGATTATTGGATATTATGTTTTCTTTGATTATGATTATTATTACTTTGCCATTAATGCTAACTACATTAATAATTCTGATTTTAACTTTAGGTTTTCCAATTTTTAACCAACGTCGATATCGTGAAGGATTATATAAGAAAGAGTATTTAATGTATAAACTTAGAACAAAAAAAATGAATTCAGATAATTTACCAAGAAGAGAAAGGTATACAAATGTTTCTTATCTAATTGATAAATTAAAACTAAATGAATTACCTCAATTATTTAATATATTAATAGGAGATATGTCTTTTGTAGGACCAAGACCATTTATTCCTAATGATAATTTACCAGAAGGAAAAATAAATGATAAAAGATATTATGTAAGACCCGGATTAACTAGTCTTGCATTTGTAACAAAAGATGGAATGTTAACACATAAACAAAAGTTACTGTATGATATAAAATATTATGATAATTTTGGATTTAAACAAGACTTTTTAATCATTATAAAAACGCCAATATTTATAATTAAAAGATTAAAAAAATAAGCTCATTGAATTAGAACTTATTTTTTAATTATTATATAAACAAAAAAAGAACTATTGTAAACCAATAGTTCGATTCATCTCACTGGAGCAGAAGTTATAATAATTTACAACATACTAATTCACCAAAACGATTAGTAAAGAAACCAAAGAAAGATAACAAAGGCAATAAATAGTATTATTGCTTTTTATATTGATAGATGATTTTGAGATAGGAATATAAAAAATATTGAAGCATCTTAAAAATGTGCTATAATAAACATAACCAAAAGGAGTGGTGAATATGGGAAATAGATTTGAAAAAATGCACGAAACAGATGAAAAAGGTATAGATAACAATGATTCTTTTATAGATAAGTCTTTAGAAGATCATAAGAAAGTGGAGGATATGATTAAATCTATTCTTCCTGATAAAACTGATAGTACTTTTAGTAGTGATTTAAATATATTTAGCCAAGCATGTACAAAATTTATTAACTATATCAAACAATGTGTTGAAAATCCTAATGAATTATATGTTTTATATATGTTACGAAATGATAATTCAATAGATTATGGAAGATATAAACAAGGTATAAGAAGAAAAAAAGATACTATTGAAATGATAAGTAATGAAGATTTAAGAAAATTATATGAATTATTACAAGCTGAATTTGCATCAAATTTCATAGATGGATGTAAACATACATTTGGTGAAGGATGGTCTTTAAATCCAACCATTGGTGAAAATGTAATGATAGATATAAATAGTTATAATTCTTATGATAAAAATTGGTTTTATGAAGAAGTACATAAAGAACAAAAAAGTGATTCTCCAAAGAAAAGATAACAAAGGCAATAAATAGTATTATTGCTTTTTATATTGAAAAAATAGGTATTGTAGTTTATAATATATAGACAACTGATGGAGGTTTTTATATATGAGTATCTCTAGATTATATGATTCTGATCAAGCGAGATGGATTAAAGAAGATTTTTTACATTGGCGTGCATATGTTCACAAACAATATGATAAGTATATTACTTTTGAAGAATTTTTGATGTGTCAATTAGATTATTTATATAAAAGTAAAAGAATTAATACTGAACAATTAAAAGAACTAATAGAAGCATATGAAAACTTTTTAGAGTATGATTGCACTATGAATACATCTGTAAATATACATTCACAGATAGTAGGAAAAGATTATATTTTTAGGATTTTAGATTATAGGATTGATTTTGATGAGAACAAACAATTTGTTGAAAAAATATTATCAGAAAAATCAGATTTGAAATCAAAATCGGATTATGAAGTTTACAAATCTATACCAGCTTATGACGAAATACATTCATATACTGAGGATGAACTTTTTCAGAAATATATTGATATAACATTATTACATAGAAAAAAATTGGGTGTTGATTTATATGATTTATATACCGATAATGTTCCTAATAGAATACTATTAGAAAGGAATAATATTAAGAAGTCCATATTAAATAATAAATTTTATCAAGGACAATCAAAACTATCAGCGTATCAAGCAATGTTGTATTATATTCCTATTACAAAAGTGATAGATAATATTATCGAATCTGATGATATGGATTTGAATTTTTCTCCGTGGGTAAAAGATAAAGAAATAAGCTTTCGAATAATGGGCTTTAATAATATTGATATAATGGCAAAATCTCTTGAGGAATTGGAAAATTTTTCTGATAGTGAAGTAACAGGCATTCCTATTAAAAGAGCAACTGATATGCAACCACCACAATTAGTAAAGAAACCAAAGAACGACAGTAAAAAGTAATGGAGGAATTGATTTATGGATGATTTAAACTATACTGAGGATTTCTATAAAAAAGAAGAAATAGAAAACAATGAATTCACTTTATGCAATAATTTTGGAGTGCAATTATTTAAAAGTAATTCAAGCCAAGTATTAGATGAAGATACAGAATTGGCTGATGAATTATGTTCTCACAGAGAGATCAAGCCTACAGCATATGTTGATGCTGATGTTATTACTGAATTAGAAAAAGAGCATAAAGAAGAAATTGAAACGTTAAAAAGACTATCATCAGTATTAAAGAATTATTGTAATTATAAAGAGGAAGAAATATTAGCCCTTACTCAAGCAGAGTTTGATAGTTTAATAAGTAATGCAAGATTTAATGGGGAACAAATTGAAGATATGAATAAATCAGCCCAAAAAGTTAAAAAAATATTACATGATAGAAGTAATCCAGGATTTTACCAATGTGTATAAGTAAGAGGAGGTTTTGAATATGAAAGAATATCTTGCAAATTTACAAAAATTAGCAGAATCTAATCCACAATTAGCAAAGGAAATGGCTAATAAAGCATTTAGAGAGCAAGGTCTTGTAGATGCAGGAATAATAGATGATGCTGATGTAAAGGAACCTATTATTAATGCAGGTGAGTTAACAGATACAGTACAAAGAGCAGTTAAGAAATCATCTGAGTCTGACGTTCCAAATATACCATCTGCTTATGTGGATGATAATGGAACTTTACAGCATATTGATCAACCTAAAAAATTAGTAAAAAAGTAAAAAAAATATAACAGGAGTCAACAATAGTTGATTCTATATAACATTGTAAACTATTATAGTAATATGATATAATATACTATATAGAAGGAAGTGATAATATGCTAAATAATAGTCATTTAATTACAGAAACAATTAAACCACTTTTACCTACTTCACTAGGGCAAGATACATCAAATAAACCGACGACATTTTGTGATTCAAATAACCCCAAAAGCAAATGTGGAAAAAGGAAAGTTGGTAAAAAAGATGTATGTCATATCGATATAAATATATTAGAGTGGGATGAATTTGTGGATGATTCAGAAGAAAAATCAAAGAAGGATCAACCAAAACAAAAAGTAAAAACTAGGAAGTAGTATTAAGGATTAACAATAGTTAATTCTTTTTCTTTTTATCTTGAAATAAATCAATTCTTTGTTTTAAGCCATCTTCCATATCAATTTTTCTAGTAATAATCTTAAACATTTTTGCACCATCCTTTCCTAGGATGATTTTTTATATAACAAAAAAATCAACCATTTCTGATTGATTTTATATATCAAAGTCCGAAAAGCTCGAACAGATTCGTCAATGGAGCGATTAAGCTACAACTTACGAACCATAACGCTCTCTTTCTAAAAATATTATATATGAATTCTTATTAAATTTCAATGGGAGTATGGAAATATTCCCATATTTATTGTATAATTTGTGCATATGAAGTCTTTAATACATAAATGATTGGAGGAAACTAATGAGTAACAAATTAATAAAAAGCGATAATGAAATTAATAATATTTTTGATAATATCAAAGATTTAGTTATAAATAGTAGAAATAAAGTAT
>CAYRAF010000014.1:0-25335 GCA_964422195.1 uncultured Muribaculaceae bacterium
TGAACTTGGAAAAAGAGATTTAGAAAATAATCAAATCACTTTTTCACGTCGTGATACTAGAGAAAAAATAACAGAATCTTCTGATATAGATGTAACCGCATATGTAAAAGACTTATTAGAAACTATTCAAAATGATATGTATAAAAAGGCAATAGAAAGAAGAGATGCGTTAACATTCGAAGCAAAAACATTAGAAGATATGGAAAAAATTCTAAATACACAACCAGGTTTTATACATGCTGATTGGTGTGGTAATGAAGAATGTGAAAATAGAATTAAAGAAATAAAGGGTTGTAAATCAAGATGTATTACAGATGATAAATTATTAACAGGAAAATGTGTATGTTGTGGTAAAGAAGCTAAACATCATGTTATTTGGGGAATCCAATATTAGGATTCTTTTTTTATTTGCTTTATATTTTAATAAACATTATAATGTAGTTGGCAGGAACATTAAGGAATCTTAATGTTTTAATGTTGTAAATTATTTAGGTATTGTTATATAAAGGAAAGGAAGAGTGTATGAATGAATTAATGAATTATAACAATACAATTTTTGAAAGAATAAAACATGTGGATGAAAATGGTTTTGAATATTGGGAAGCAAGGGAACTTCAAAGAGCTTTAGAGTATAAACAATGGAGAAGACTTGAAAACGTAATTGATAAAGCAAAAATATCATGTAAGAAAAGCAAAATTGACATTAATAAACATTTTGCCAATGTTGGCAAATCGTCAATAAACGTAAATGGTGGTAAGAGAATAATAAAAGATTATAAACTCTCGAGATATGCATGCTATCTTATCACACAAAATGGAGATCCTAGAAAAAAAGTAATAGCGCTTGGTCAAACTTATTTTGCTATACAAACAAGGAAACAAGAACTAAGTCAAAAAGAATATAGTTTGCTTACTGAAGAAGAAAAGAGGTTCTATAATCGCGATTTGACTAAAAAAGGAAATTATTTTTTAAATCAAGCTGCCAAAGAAGCTGGAGTTAGAAATTTTGATAAGTTTCATAATGCTGGTTATAAAGGCTTATATAATGGAGAAACTGCTGATGATATTGCTAAAAGAAAAGGATTAAGATATAGAGAAGATATATTAGATAATATGGGTAGTGAAGAACTTGCGGATAATTTATTTAGAATTGTACAAACAGAAGCAAAATTAAAAAGGGATAAGATTAAAGGAGAAAAATGTGCAAATGATACACATAATAGAATAGGAAAAATTGTGAGACATGCAATAGAAGAAGCAGGAGGAACTATGCCGGAAGATTTACCTACTCCTAAAAAAAGTCTAAAAGAATTAGAAAAAGAAAAAAGTAAAAAAATCAGTAATATATAAAAATGCATATTTAGGTATGTATTTTTTTTGTTTTCATATAGTTAAGTGGAGGTATAATATGCAAAAATACACCGTCAAAAAAGGAGACAGTTTATATTCTATTGCAAAGAGTTTTAATGTTAGTGTTAACGATATTATAAATGCTAATAATCTAAAAACAAATATCTTACAAATTGGTCAAGTATTAAATATTCCATCTATTAACGCTACTGATTATATTACTTATATAGTAAAAGAGGGTGATACGGTTTATGGAATATCACAACAATTTGGAGTATCAGCAATTGATATATCTACATTAAATAATTTAAATGGATCTGTTATTATAGTAGGTCAAGTATTAAAAATACCAAGTACAGCGGGTGTTAATCCTGATAATGTATTTACATACACCGTTAAAAAAGGAGATAGTCTTTATAGTATTGCTAGAACCTATAATACTACAGTAGATGAAATAATGAAGTTAAGTCATTTAACTTCTACAGCTTTATCGATTGGACAACAATTAGTTATACCAGAAACAGGAACTACAGAGCCTACATTACCAACTATTACAACATACACAGTAAAAAAAGGAGATAGTCTATACTCTATTGCTAAGAATTTTAATACAACTGTAGATAAAATTAAAAGTGATAATAATTTAAAGAGTAATACTTTAAGTATTGGTCAAGTTTTGATAATTGAAACACAAACACCTTCTACTATAGAAGAATGTTTTGGAGAAGCCTACGAAGAAGAACCAAGTACAAGTGATATTTTATACACAGTAAAAAAAGGAGATAGCTTATATCAAATAGCTAAAAGATTTAATACATCAGTAGATTCTATTAAAAGAAAGAATAATCTTAATACTAATAACTTATCTATAGGTCAAATATTAAAAATATAGGAGGTATATATGAATATTAATGTAAATGATGAAATTTTAAGTAGTGATACTGCTTATCAAGAGTTTTTAAGAACTAATACATCAACTGCAACTTTAAAAATAAGAGCAAGTGCAGCATCTCAAGCTTTACCAGTTAGTGGGGTTAATATTGTAGTTTCTAAAGAGATAGGTAATAATAATATTATCTTTTTTGAGGGGGTTACTGATGATAGCGGTATGATTAATAACATTGTTTTACCTGCACCACAGTTAAATCCAAATGATGAGGTAGCACCCACTTTAATCAATTATACAGTTAAAGCTACTTATCCTCAGGATAATTTAAATAAAGAATATAAAGTGACTTTATATGGAGGCACTTCAGCTATTCAATATATATTTTTATCACCAAATGTTTCTTTAGAAGAGAGAGATTTATATGGCAGTTAGATATCCCATTATTCCCACAACTATAACAGTACACCTTGGAAAACCAAATGAAGCAGCTCCTAATGTGACAGTACCATTTGATTATTATATAAAAAATGTAGCGTCTTCTGAACTATATCCTACATGGCCAGATGCTGCATTACGCGCAAATATCTTAGCTATTACATCCTTTACTATGAATAGAATTTATAATGAATGGTATAGAAGTAAAGGCTATAATTTTGATATAACATCATCACCTGCTTATGATCAAACATTTATAAATGATCGTGATGTTTATGAATCTATTGATAATATTGTTAAAGATGTATTTAATGATTATGTAGTTAAGGGTGATCAAATACAGCCATATTATACAAGTTATTGTGATGGAAGAAAAACTACATGTAACGGATTATCTCAGTGGGGTAGTGTAACACTTGCAAATCAAGGTAGAAATCCACTTAGTATATTAAGATATTATTATGGTAATGATATATCTATTGTAGAAAATGCTCCTGTTGGTGAAGCTATGGAAGGTTTTCCTGGATATGATGTAGGTTATGGTAATGCTGGTAATCCTGTTCTTTTAATTCAAAGAGATTTAAATAGAATTAGGAAGAATTATCCAGCTATACCAGAGATTACTGATACATTAGGTCTTTATAATCAAGAAACAGAGGATGCAGTAAAGAAGTTTCAAGAAATATTTGCTTTACCACAAACAGGAATCGTTGATAAAGCAACTTGGTATAAAATTAAATACATTTATAATAGCGTAAAAAAATTATCTGATTTATATACAGAAGGTATAACAGAAGAAGAAGCAAGACTTTTATATCAAGATAAATTAGTTTATGGTGATACTGGATTAGAAGTAGAATTTATTCATTATTATTTAAATGCGCTTGCTTTCTTGGATCCAGATATTCCACTTTTACAAACAAATTCTGTGTATAATGATAATACTAAAACAATGGTAATGGCTTTTCAAAAAAAATATGGACTTCCTGTTACTGGAGAATTTACTTATGCTGATTGGAAGGTATTAAAGTCTACTTATGATGCTATCTTAAAGAATCTAAGTAATACTAATCCTGTGCTTTTAGAAGAACTTTATCCAGGTTATTTTCTAACAAGAGGTATGAGTGGAAATGATGTAAGAAGATATCAAAAATTACTTTTAAAAATATGTCAGTATGATCACTCTATCCCTGGGGTTAGAGTAAATGGTAATTTCGATGAATTAACTGAACAATCTGTCAAAAAATTACAACAAGGGAATGGATTTCAAATAAATGGTTTAGTTGGCCCACTTTTATGGAAAAAAACAGTTGAATTATCTAAAAGGGGAGAATCTAGCAATAGCTAGTTTTTCTTTACAAAAAACAAAAAATATTGTATAATACACACCAGTAAAAAAGGTGTTGATATAATGGAACAACTAGATTATATTAAATTAAAAAAATCTTTGAATTCCAGATCTGTAATAAAGCAGATAGAAGATGATTGGTATAAAGGCATACTTGCAACTTCTATTAACTT
This sequence comes from uncultured Muribaculaceae bacterium, assembly GCA_964422195.1. Classification (GTDB taxonomy): domain Bacteria; phylum Bacillota_I; class Bacilli_A; order RF39; family UBA660; genus CALVUP01. The sequence goes on from CAYRAF010000014.1 coordinate 4,196, forward strand.
TTTAGTATCTACTAAAAAATATAATGATTTAGGAAATTATTTAAAAAGTGATAATAGTAATTTTTTACCATTTGCTTATTTAAAAGATAAGTATAATATGAATAATGAAGAGGTATTTGCTTTTATATATGATAACTTTATTCGTAATGGATATTTATATCATGTAACTAAGTCTACTAATGTTGATTCTATATTAGAATCTGGGATTTTATCATTAAATGATAAATTTAATACTAATTTATATGTAGAATCATTGAAAGTAAATGAATGTTTTGAAAACTTTATTAAGAGAAATTATGATGCTATGCCTCTTAGAAGTAATTTAAACGAACCACTTATAAAAGTACCAAATTGTAGAGAAAAACTAGGAATTAATAATAGTAGATTTTCATCAATTTATGTTACTCTAAATATTTCCAATGCATTATCCCTTTATGGAGATAATGGTGAATTAATGGAATTGTTTGTAGTAGATTTATTAAAAAGGTTTTGCAAATTTCATACTAACAGCGAATTTAAAAGATTAAATAAAGATAAAATAAGAAGTGAAATTGTTTCTGCTTTTCAGGATAAAAAATATGATATAGAAGATAAGGAACTTGATACTATACTTTCTTTTTATGATAAATATTATGATGATAGAAAAGGCACAGAGTCTTTAATTATGATTCCTATTAATAATGTTTTAGATTATGATATTGAAGGAAAAGTATTTACCTCTAGTATTAAGAAAGTTTTAGAAGGAAGAGTAACAGATCCTGAAGTTTCTTTTGATTTTATGAATTATTGTCTAGGTAGAAATGATATAGAGATTAATTCTCAAATAAAAAAAGAAGGACTAATTGCGATATCTTATGATAAACGTAAAAGTAAATTTTTAGTAAAAAGTAATAGGTGATACTATGGATAAATTAGAGTTTATTAAATTTAAACAAGTATTAGAATCTAAAAACATGCAGGGTAGTATGAAAGATCTTTGGTATGTTTGGAATATATCAAAAATTATAGATTATTTGGTATTAATTAAAGATTATAAAAATGTTGATTCTTATATTAAAGATGTTAATACTTGTACATTATTATCTTTTTTACAAAAAAGGTATAGTAGAGAAGAAATAGATAGAATTACACATAGTGCTTTTAAAAAAGATGGATATGTTTATCATATAACTCATACATCTAATTTAGAATCTATTTTAGATAAAGGTATTTTAACACTAAACGATGGATATAATAGTGATGTATATCAGGATTGTATAAAAGTTAATGATTGTTATAGAAATATGGAAAAACGAAATAAAATAATTAGTGTTGATGATTTGATTAATATCCCATTTTATGATGACTTGTTTGAAGAAAGATTTAAATCTGTATATTTATCATGTAATTTATATAATTCTTTCAGACTAAATTATGGTAGAGAGGGAGGAGAATTATTTAGACAATTTTTAAAAAGACTTTCTACTGATTTAAATGATAAGTTTTTATATGGTGAGAATAAAGATAAACAAGAAACAAGAGATAGACTAATTTCAGATATTAATTCTTCAAAATTAGATTTTACACAAAAAGAAATAAACCTAATTTTAACATTTTTTGATAAATATTTCGATATACCTAAATCTGGGCTTGATGATAAAACTATTATTATGGTACCAATTAGTAAAGTTGCAGATTTAAATGGTAATGATTCTTATATTAATTATCATTATAATTTACATAATTTATTATCAACAGATGTTAATTTTTATCATAATATGGAAAATTGTAAAGATATAACACATCCTGCATCAATTGATCCTGATGGACTAATTGCTGTAAGTTATAATAAAAATGATAATAAAATAAAAGTTTTAAAAAGATAAGGTGATTTTATGTTTACAGAAGAAGAATTTAGACAATTTAAAAATGTATTAGAATCTTACCCTTTTTTAGATAAAATAAATTATAGAGGTTTTTGTTTAAAGAATCTTTCTCATGCGATTAATTTTTTAGTGGCTACTAGAGACTTTAATGATTTAGAAAATTATCAAATGAATAAAAGAGGAATGGAGTTTTTACCTTATGAGTATTTGCTAGATGTAAAAAGAAAGCCTCTTGAAGAAGTATATTATTCTATTCGTAAAAATTTTATTCAAAATGGCTATTTATATCATATAACTTCTATTCATAATATAGATTCTATTTTAAAAAATGGCATACTTTCATTAAATAGTAGATTTGGTAATAATCTATATGAAGAGGCTCAAGGAATAAATGCTTTATGGAATAATATTTCTATTCGTAATAATTTAAAACACGATAGACCTTTAATTGATATTCCAGATTATGAAGAAATATATAAAGAAAGATTTTCTTCTACATATTTATCTTTAGATTCTCTTTATGCTATGCTAGAATATGGAAAAAGTGGGGAACTTATGGAATATTTTGTTTCTGATTTGTTATCAGTATTGGGAGATTCTGCACAATTAAATGATAAAAGTAAGAATAATTTAAGAAATAGGATACTTATACTTTTAATTGGACAAGGATATTCTATAGAACAAAAAGAAATAGATGCTATTTTAGGTTTTTTTGATAAATATTATCAAGAATATGATATAAGAGAAAAATCGATTATTATGGTTCCAATTAAAAATGTTATAGGGTGTAATCATAATGATTATAAGAATTTATTGCAAATTGATTATTATGAGCTAATTAAAAATGGACAATATGATATCATAAATGAAATGTGTAGATTAAAAAGTTATCATGATATTGAATATCAAAATGATATTAGTCAAAACGGTTTAATCGCAGTTTCATATCAATTAAAAAGTAGAAAACATAAAATAAAGAAAATCAAAGTTAAAAAATTGACATAAAAAAAATATTTTGTTAGAATAGCTATTAAATTGCAGTTGTTGGAGATGATACTTGTGGAAAAAAGAGATAAAATATGGGGATTATATACAACATATAGTAATCCCGAAGATATAGAAAAATTAAGTGAAGTTGATACTTGGAGAATGATTGAAAATCTTGGTGGCGCCATCTTTTGGGCAAATCATGATTATGATAAACCTTGGCAGAAAAATACAACAATAAAAGATGTAATAGATGCAGAATATAACTTAGAATTTCTAGTATATTCTACAAAAAGATTTGGTGTCGAGTTTAGTAATGAACCAAGTGCAGAAGAACATATTGAAAGAAGTCCTTCTTATAATACATGGTATCTATTTTGGAAAAATCATTTTGAGTCTATGGATCAACAGGTATATGATCAGTTTGTGAAAGATAAATGTGATGGAAAAGATATTTCAAAATATTTGCCAGAGGGGAACTGGAAAGAAAATCTTGAAAATCCTATACAAAAGAAAAAAATTGACAAATAGAAAAAACATAATTATAATTTAATTGTATAAAGCAATGAAGAAGAAGAGTAATTAAAATATGAAAGTTAAGAAAGTAGTGGGTTGATGCGACACTATCTGGATGTTTTAATGAATGGGCTTCTAAGTGGATACTGAAGTTTAGTAGGCTATCCCGGTAGTTATCCGTTACCAAATAACATATGTATGATGGTACATATTAGGTGGCTAAATAAGAATTATAACTCTTATCCTAATGGGATAAGAGTTTTTATTTTAAAAAAGGAGTGATAATATGAAAAGAATAGTATTAACAGGCGAAAGACCAACAGGGCCTTTACATATAGGACATTATGTTGGATCTTTAAAGAATCGGGTTAAAATTCAAAATGAAGGTAATTATGATGAAATGTATTTATTTGCGGCAGATGCTCAAGCTTTAACTGATAATTTTGATAATCCTAAAAAGGTAAGGGATAACGTATTAGAAGTTGCTTTAGATAATTTAGCTTGTGGTATTGATCCAAATAAAGTACATTATTTTATTCAATCAGAAGTGGCTGAACTTACAGAATTAACATTTTATTACATGAATTTAGTTACAGTAGCTCGTCTTCATAGAAATCCTACAGTAAAAGAAGAAATTAAATTACGTGGTTTTGAAGAGTCTATACCTGCAGGTTTCTTTACATACCCAGTAAGTCAAACTGCAGATATAACAGCATTTAAAGCAAATATAATTCCTGTAGGTGATGATCAACTTCCTATGATTGAACAAGCAAGAGAAATAGTTAGAAAGTTTAATTCTATCTATGGAGATACTTTAGTAGAACCAAAGGAATTGCTACCAGAAAATGAAAATGAAAGAAGATTAGTTGGAATTGATGGTAATGCTAAAATGAGCAAATCTTTAGGTAATTGTATTTACTTAAAAGATTCAGAAGAAGAGATTAGGCAAAAAGTATTTAGTATGTATACAGATCCAAATCATATTAAAGTAGAAGATCCAGGTAAAGTAGAAGGTAATGTAGTATTTACTTACTTAGATGTATTTTGCAAAGAAGATTCATTTGAAAAATATTTACCAGAGTATAAGAGTTTAGATGAATTAAAAGATCATTATAGAAAAGGTGGTCTTGGGGATATGAAAATTAAGAAGTTCTTAAATGAAATTTTACAAGAAGAATTAAGACCAATAAGAGAAAGAAGAGAAGAGTTAGCTAAGGATCCTGAAAAAGTTTATGAAATTTTAAGAAAAGGTACAGAAAAAGCTAGAGAAAAGGCTAGAGAAACATTAAAAGAAGTAAAGAAAGCGATGATGCTTAACTATTTTGAAAAATAAGAAAGAATTTATTTTCTTTCTTTTTATTTGCTTGACATGTGACACGCTGTCATACTATAATTAAATAGCATGGTTAGGAGGTTGTTTATGCCAAGTAGTACATTTAATAATCTAGAAAAGAGTAAAAAATTAAGAATTGTAAGAGCAGCTACCAAAGAATTCTCAAATTATACATTAAGAGAAGCATCTATTAATAGAATTATAAAGGATGCAGATATATCAAGAGGTAGTTTTTATTTATACTTTAAAAACATTGATGATATTTATAATTATGTAGTAAATGTTTATATAGAAAAAATGGAATCCGTTTTTATAACATATTTAAAGAATAATAATGGTGATTTATATGAAAGTTTTATTAATCTATATGATTATATTATTAATACGGCAAATACTAAAGCTAACAAGGATTTTTGTGAAAAGATATTTACTAATGTTTCAATTCATTCTATAGAAAGAAACGAAAAATGCAGAAAAGATACATATATAAAAAATGTAGTTCAATTCATTAATAAAGAAGAAATATCTATTACAAAAGATAGCGATATTATTAATTTAATAGAACTATATTTACATATAATGATGATGTCAGTAGTTTCAGTTATAGTAATGAAAGAAAATGTTACTGAAGAGAAAAAAAGATTACTTTTAAATTTTTCTGTTTTAAGGAAAGGAATGGGTAAATAGTGAAAAGATTTTTAAAAATAATAAAAAAATATATTCCTATGATTATTCTAACTGTTATTTTATTAGTAGTACAGGCCGAGTGTGATTTAGCCTTACCTGATTATACATCTGATATTGTTGATAATGGTATTTCTGGCTATGGAATAAAATATGCATCATATGAAGTAATACGCGAAGATGAATTAAATAAGATTCTATTATTTAGTAATAAGCAAACAGACAATGAAGTTTTAAAACATTATAGCTTAATTCAAAAAGGAAGTTCTAAATTTATTAAAAAATATCCTTTATTAAAAAAGGAAAATCTTTATGTAGTAAAAGATAATAAAGATTTAAAAGAATTAGAAAAATTAATGAGTAAAAAAATAATGTTATATTCAATTGCATCAAATATGACAGTAGCTCAAATAGATCAAGGTAATGAGATGACTGGAAACATTCCTGGTGATACAAAATTAATTGATTTAATATCTTTGATGAATGATGAAGAAATAAATTATATGTTACACAGCTATGATAAAAAATTAACAAAAATGGGGGATAAAGTAATTAATCAAACATCTATCAAGATGATTTCCAAAGAATATAAAAAAATAGGTATAAATATTAAGAATAAGCAAACAAACTATATTCTAAAAACAGGAAGTATTATGTTGATAATAGCTCTTGTATCTATGGCAATGACTATATTATCTGTATATACATCAAGTAGGGTAGCTACAGGAATTGCCAGAGATTTAAGAAAAAATGCTGTAGAAAAAGTAATGGAGTTTTCTAATAATGAGTTTGAAGATATATCTACAGCATCATTAATTACCAGAAGTACTAATGATATACAACAAATACAGATGTTAATAGTAATGTTATTTAGAATAATTGTATATGCACCAATTTTAGGATTTGGAGCTTTGGCTAAAATGCAAGGAAATTCATTGTTTTGGGTAGTTACGCTTGCTGTTATTTGTAATATATCTGTTATTTTAGTATTATTTATATTAACTTTACCTAAATTTAATAAAATACAAAAATTAATAGATAGATTAAATCTAGTATCTAGAGAAATTTTAACTGGATTACCAGTCATTCGTGCTTTTGCTAACGAGAAGTATGAAGAAAGAAGATTCGATATAGCAAATATGGATTTAACTAAAGTAAATAAATTTGTAAATAGGGCTATGTCTACAATGTTTCCGTTTATGATGTTTATTATGAATGGTGTTAGCGTGTTAATTATATGGGTAGGAGCATATAAAGTAGATGCTGGAGTATTGCAAGTTGGTGATTTAATAGCAGGTATTACTTATGCTATTCAAATAATTATGTCATTCTTATTCTTATCTATGATATCAATTATGTTACCACGTGCAGTTATTTCTATTAGAAGAATTAATGAAATATTTAATAAAAAGATATCGATTACTGATAAAAAAGTTGTAGAAAAAATTGATGATATACAAGGTATTATAGAATTTAAAGACGTATATTTCAGATATAAAGATGCAAATGAAAATGTTTTAGAAGAGATTTCATTTAAGATGGTTCCTGGTACTACAACGGCTATTATAGGATCCACTGGTTCTGGTAAATCTACACTTGTAAATTTAATTCCTAGATTTTTTGATGTAACGGGTGGTAAGATTACATTAGATGGTATAGATATTAGGGATTTAGCTTTAAAAGATTTAAGAAAAGTGATTGGATTTGTTGCTCAAAAAGGAATATTGTTTACTGGAAGTATAAAAGATAATATTAAATTTGGTAATGATAAATTATCAACAGAAAATGTGAAAAAAGTTGCTAGTATTGCTCAAGCTAGTGAATTTATAGAAAATATGAAAGACCAATATGAAAGTGAAATATCTCAGGGAGGAAGTAATGTTTCAGGTGGCCAAAAGCAAAGATTATCAATTGCTAGAGCATTAGCCATAGATCCTAAAATACTAATATTTGATGATTCCTTCTCAGCTCTTGATTATAAGACGGATTTAACTTTACGAAAAGAGCTTTCTAAAATCACAAAAGAAAAAACAATACTAATAGTAGCTCAAAGAATATCTACTATTATGAAATCTAATCAAATAATTGTTTTAGATAAAGGAAAAATTGTTGGTCAGGGTACGCATAAAGAACTTATGAAGAATTGTGATGTTTATAAGGAAATAGCCTTTTCACAACTTTCAAAGGAGGAGTTAGAAAATGAGTAGGGACACAAGAAGAAAAGCTCCTAGAGGGCATGGACATAGTATGGGGTCTCCAACAGAAAAGGCAAAAGATTTTAAAGGGACAGCTAAGAAATTAATTAAGTATTTATCTGAATATAAAATTTGGATAATAATAGTTTTAATCTTTGCAATCCTAGGAACTATATTTGCTATTGTAGGTCCTAAAATTTTAGGAAATGCTACAACAGAATTATTTAATGGAATAACCTCAAAGATTTCTGGAACAGGAAAAATTAACTTTTCAAAAATAGAAAATATTTTAATTACTTTATTAGTTTTATATGTTGCAAGTTCTCTGTTTCAATTTATAGAAAATATTATCATGTCAGAAGTAAGTCAAAATTTAACATATAAATTAAGAAAAGAAATAGATGAAAAAATAGATAGAATGCCAATGGCTTATTTTGAAAAAAAAACTCATGGTGAAGTATTATCAATAATAACTAATGATGTTGATACATTGTCACAAAGTCTAAATCAAGTAGCAACAGAAATAATAACATCGCTTATTACTGTAATTGGTATATTCATTATGATGATATCTATTAGTATTTCTATGACTATCGTAGCACTACTTATGCTTCCACTAGCATTACTCCTAATAATTATTGTAATCTCTAAAAGTCAAAAGTACTTTAAGGGTCAACAAGATTTCTTAGCTGAAGTTAATGGTGAAGTAGAAGAGATGTACTCAGGACATTCTGTGATTAAAGCATACAATGCTGAAGAAAAGATGATTGAAAGATTTAATGAAGATAATGATAATTTATATAATGCAGCTTGGAAGAGCCAATTCTTATCAGGAATGATGCATCCGATAATGAATTTTATTGGTAATTTGGGATATGTATCAGTTGCTATATTAGGTGGATACTTAGTTATAAATAATAAACTGGCTGTAGGAGATATTCAATCTTTTATCCAATATGTAAAACAATTTACAAGACCATTAACAGAAGTAGCACAAGTATCTAGTATGTTGCAATCCATGATGGCTGCTGCAGAGAGGGTATTTGAATTTTTAGAAGAAGCTGAAGAAGAAGTTTATGTACAAAAAGCTAAAAGTGCAGATAATATCAAAGGAAATATAGAATTTAAACATGTAAAATTTGGCTATAATAAAGATAAAATAGTTATTAATGATTTTAATGCTAAAGTAAGACATGGGCAAAAAATAGCTATTGTAGGGCCAACAGGAGCTGGTAAAACTACAATGGTAAAACTTTTAATGCGTTTCTATAAAGTCAATGATGGTAGTATTTTAGTTGATAACACAAATATTAATGATTTTAATAGGGAAGATTTAAGAAAAGCCTTTGGTATGGTTCTACAAGATACATGGTTATTCAATGGTACTATAATGGAAAATTTAAGATATGGTAATTTATCAGCAACAGATGATGAAGTAATAGAGGCAGCTAAGACAGTTTATGTAGATCATTTTATAAAGACGTTACCTGGTGGATATCAAATGATCCTTAATGAAGATACTAACAATATATCAGGTGGACAAAAGCAACTTCTAACAATAGCTAGAGCAATACTTGCTGATCCAAAAATTCTAATACTAGATGAAGCAACATCTTCTGTCGATACAAGAACAGAGATTTTAATTCAAAAAGCTATGGATAAATTGATGGAAGGTAGGACGAGTTTTATAATAGCCCATCGTTTATCAACTATTAAAAATGCTGATTTAATTTTAGTTATGGATAAAGGTGATATAGTAGAACAAGGAACTCATCAGGAATTATTAGATAAAAAAGGTTTTTATGCAAATCTATACAATTCACAATTTGAAAGTTTAGAATAAAATTATTGTATGAAAACTAGAAATGTATTATAATGTTAATAGCAAAGGATTGATAATAATGAATGACAAACTGAATATTCCCAAACACGTTGCGATTATATTAGATGGTAATGGTAGATGGGCACAAGAAAGAGGAATGACTAGAAGTGAAGGTCATTATCACGGATTTAATAATTTAGAAAAATTAGCAGACTATATATTTGAAAAGGGTGTAAAAATATTAAGTGTATATGCTTTTTCTACAGAAAACTTTAAAAGAAGTAAAGCAGAAGTTAATTACTTGATGTCTTTATTTACTGAAGGGTTTAAAAGATATAAAAATAGATTAAGGAATAAAAATGTAAGAATTGTTTTTTCTGGGAGAAGAGAGCCACTCCCTAAAAAAGTTTTAAAAGTGATAGATGAAGTTACTGAAGAAACAAAAAATAATACTGAGCATATTTTCAATATTTGTGTGAATTATGGTGGACAATATGAAATATTAGATGCATTTAAAAAAATAGCCAAACAAATAAAAGATAATGATTTAGATATAGAAGACATTAACCTAGATACGATATCACAAAATATGTATCAAGATTTAGATCCGGTTGATTTTATGATTAGAACAAGTGGAGAAAATAGATTATCTAATTTCTTATTGTGGCAAAATGCTTATGCAGAGTTTTATTTTCCAAAAGTGTATTTTCCAGCTTTTGATACAAAAGAATTTGATAAAGCTATATTAGAATACAATAAAAGAGATAGAAGATTTGGAGGGATAAAAGATGAAAGCAAGGATAATTAGTGCAATAATAATGCTTATAATTTCAGTACCACTATTAATAATAGGAGAGTTGCCTTTTGCAATATTTGTTACAATAGTAGGAGTTTGTGGTTTATATGAATTACTTCATAGTAGAGAGGAAAAAAAAGAAATTCCATTTTTACTTAAAATATTTTCTTACTTATTAGTAGTATTCTTCATTTTATATAATAGAAATGGTAATGATTTTACATATTATTTAGATTATAGAATAATGGCCTTCATCATGTTTTTCTTTATGGCGCCAATGGTGTTTATTAATGATAGAAAAAAATATAATGTTAATGATGCAATATACTTAATAGGGTCAACTATTTTTATAGGATTATCATTTAACCTGATTTTACAGATTAGAAACTATAGTATATTCTATGTTATTTATTTATTCTTAATTACAATATTTACAGACATGTTTGCTATGGAAATAGGTAAACGAATAGGGAAGAATAAGATGGCTCCTGAAATTTCACCAAATAAGACATGGGAAGGTAGTATAGGAGGAGTATTAGTAGGAACTTTTGTAGCAACTACATTTTATATAACGGTTATTAATCCTGAAATAAATTTTTTAGCAATTATTCTTCTTACTATGTGTTTATCAATAGTGGGGCAACTTGGTGATTTAGTATTTTCTTCAATAAAAAGATATTATGGAAAAAAAGACTTTTCTAATTTAATACCCGGTCATGGGGGAATACTAGATAGACTTGATAGCATAATATTTGTTATGTTAGCATTTAGCATAATTTTTGGAATAATATAAGGAGGAACTATGAATATATTAAGCTTAATTTATTTCATCCTAATATTAGGATTAATAGTATTAGTTCATGAAATTGGACATTTTATATTTGCTAAAATATTTGGGGTTTATGTACATGAGTTTTCAATAGGTATGGGACCTAAAATTTTTAGCAAAAAGAAAAAAAATTGGGAGACTACTTATTCATTAAGAGCAATACCACTTGGAGGTTATTGTTCATTAGCAGGAGAAGAGGTAGAAGAAGATAAAGATATTCCTAAAAAAAGGAAACTACAAGGTAAACCTGCATGGCAAAGATTTTTGATTATGTTCTTTGGAGCAGGAAATAACTTTATACTAGCTTTATTACTATTATTTTCAATTGGAATATTCTTTGGTAGTACAGATCAAACACCTTATATTTCTTCTGTAAAAGAAGATGCTCCAGCTGCAATTGCAGGAATTGAAGCAAAGGATAAAGTTTTAAGAATCAATAATCATAAAGTATCTTCAATTGATGATATCTCACTATATATTACAATAGCACCTAAAGATAAACCAATTAGTTTTAAAATAGAAAAACCAAATGGCGATATAAAAACATACAAAGTAAAAACTAAAAAAGAAAAAGTTGACGGAAAAGAAATTAGAATTGTAGGTATTACACTACAAGGTGAAGCCCAAAAAGGTTTTGTATCTTCTCTAAAATATACTTTCATAAAATTTAAATCTATAATAAAACAAATGGTAGTAGTTGTTGGAAGCTTATTTACTGGTAAATTAAGTATCAACAATTTAAGTGGTCCAGTAGGAATATACACTATAGTTGACTCACAAGCAAAAGCAGGACTTGCTAGTATTCTATATTTAATTGCTTATCTTTCAATAAATGTTGGATTTATTAATTTAATACCACTACCTGCTTTTGATGGAGGAAGAATATTATTTTTAATAATAGAAAAAATAAAAGGGTCTCCAGTAAAAGCATCTACTGAAAACTTAATTCATAATATAGGATTTATACTTTTAATAATCCTTATGATATATATAACAATACATGATATAATAACTTTATTTTAGTTATTATATTTTTTTCATTTTAAAACCTATTTTTTCATATATTTAAATAGGTGATTTTATGATAACAAAAATAATTAGAGTACTTGTAATAACGATATTAATATGCTTTAGTTTTTATTATACGGAGAAATCAGTAGACATGCTAAAAGATGCTGATCCTGTGATGAAAGATTTAAAAAGTAATATTAATTCTTTTGAAGTTAAAAGCATTAATTCTAAAATAGATAATGATGTTATATTACCTGGTTATAATGGTTTAGATGTAGATATAGAAAAAAGTTATCAAAATATGAAGAGAGTTGGTAAATATATTGAAAGTAGGGTTGTATTAAAAGAAACATCTCCAACTATTAGTATTAAAGATAACTATAATAAATATATTATTAAGGGTAATTATTTAAAAGATTCAGTAGCTCTAGTATTTGATTTAGATGAAATAAAAGACATTAATAGATTAGTTAAAATATTAGATGATAAAAATGTTATAGCAACATTTATTACATCTAAAAACTACTTAGAAAACAATCAAAAAACAATATACACTTTAGCAGCAAATGACCATGAAATAGAATTAAAAACAGAAAGTGAAAATGACTTAGTTTTAATGAGAAATACTTTAAAAAATATAATTAATTATAGTGGAGAGTATTGCTATACTAACAAGAAAAATGCACAAGTATTAAAAACATGTGAAAAGGCTCATATGCATACTATTATTCCAACATTTTCTGTTTCTTATTTTAAAGAATTAAAACAAAAATTAGAAAGTGGGGCAATTATTAAAATAAATAATAATGAGATTAATGAATTACCTACAATAATAAATTATATTAAACAAAGGGGTTATAATCTTGATAACATATTTGACTTATTAAGTGAGGATAGAGTAGAAAAATAGTTGTAATAAAAATAAAACTATTTTTTTTTGATTATACATGTTATAATCATATATAGAGAGTAAGAAAGGGTGATAGGCATGAGTGAGACTTTAATTTTTGGTCATAAAAAACCAGATACTGATTCTTGTATTTCAGCTATTGCATTATCTTACTTAAAAAATAAGCTTGGTGATAATACTTCTCCTAGAGTATTAGGCAGAATTAATAATGAAACAAAATATGTATTAGATTATTTTAATATAAAAACTCCTAAATATTTAAATGATGTTAAATTACAAATAAAGGATGTAAATTACCTAAAAGATTGTTATATAAATGAAAATAATTCAATATATAAGTGTTATAAATATTTACAAGATAAAAAAATAAATTCAGTTCCAATCGTAAATGATAATAAAAAAATTAGTGGTATTGTTTCAAATAATGATATTCTAAATAAAGTTATTGATGAAAAATACAACGATATAGATACAAATTATGATAATATTTTAGAAACTTTAAGTGCTGAAGAAGTTTTAAGATTTAATGATAATATCAAAGGTGAAGTTATTTCAACAGCTTTTCGTTCCACTACTTTTGTTGAGGAAATAATGTTAACTAATGATAGTATTTTGATAGTTGGAAATAGACATAGTATCATTGAATACGCTATTAAAAATAATATAAAAATGTTGATATTAGTATCTGATACAAATATCAAAGAAGAACACTTAGAACAAGCAAAAAATCATAAGATTAATATAATTAAAACATCACTTAATAGTATAGAAGTTTCCAAGTATATTTCCCTTAGTAATTTTGTTAAAACAATTGCTAAAGAAAGAAAAGAGTTATATACATATACCAAAGAGTACTATAATGATTTTTTAGATAGGCATAGCAAAATAAAAAATGATAGTTATCCTGTGTTAAATAAAAATGATGAATGTGTAGGATTACTAACTATCAATAATATATACAATTATACCAAGAAAAAGGTTGTTTTAGTTGACCATAATGAAAATATTCAAAGTGTAGATGGCATAGAAGAAGCAGATATTATTGAAGTAGTAGATCATCATAAGCTAGGTAATTTTTCTACAGCATCAGCCATAGATATAAAAACAATACCTGTTGGTAGTACTGCAACTATTATTTATCAAATGTTTTTAGAGAATAAAGTAGAAATTCCAAAAGATATTGCAGGAATATTAATGAGCGCTATATTATCAGATACTTTACTATTTAAATCACCAACAACAACATATATGGATAGAATAGCAGTTAGTGATTTAGAAAAAAACTGTGGGGTAGATTATGAAAAATTTGGGATAGAAATGATCAAAAATGGAGCTTCACTTAATGGTAAGAGTAAAGAAGAAATACTATATAGTGATTTTAAAGGCTTTGTTATAGATGATAAAAAAGTTGGTATAGGTCAAATTAATACTTTGGATTACTCAATTATTAGTAAAGATGCTAAAGAATATGTAAAATTATTAAATGAAATTAGTAAAAATGAAAACTATTATATATTAGCTTTATTTGTAACAGATATAATAAAAGGTGGATCTTATATACTATATAATGATAATTCTAAATTTGAATTAGAAAAGGCTTTTGATATAGAAAAATTGGAAGAAGAACATTTTTTGAATGATGTAATTTCAAGAAAAAAACAGATAATACCTAAGATAGTGGAAACATTAGAAAAGGGTAGATAGGAGGACTTTATGTATTTTCAAACTTTTATATTAGGATTGATACAAGGGATAGCAGAGTTTTTACCAATATCTTCTTCTGCACATTTAATAATTTTTAGAGATTTATTTGGTATTGGTAGTTCTATGGGAAATGAAGTAGCTTTATCTTTTGATATTGCATTACATTTTGGTACTTTATTAGCTATTGGAATATATTTCTTTAAAGATTTTTTAAAGATGATAATAGATGGATTTACCAAAGGACCTAAAGATAAAAATGGAAAATTACTATGGATGGTTATTGTGGCTACTATACCAGCAGCAGTTGCAGGAGTCTTATTTGAAGATATAATAGAAAACATTATTAGATCTAATTTTATTGTTATAGCAATGGCTTTGATTATAATGGGTATAATTATTTATTTATTTGATAAACTAATGAAACCAGAAAAAACAGTAGAAAAAATGGGATATTTGGATGCCATTATAATTGGAATATCTCAAGTCTTTGCTTTAATTCCAGGTTTTTCCAGAAGTGGTACAACAATTGCTGCATCAAGAGCTAGGGGATTAAAAAGGGAAGATGCTGCTAAGTTTTCTTTTTATCTATCTGCACCTGTTGTATTAGGAGCGGTAGTATTAAGCTTGACTGATAGTGAAGTTATTAAAACTATTATTAATAACAGTTCTATTTTCATAATCGGAGTTTTAGTTGCTTTTATTTCTGGGCTATTATGTATAGAGTTTTTACTTAAATATATTAAGAAAAATGATTTTAAGATATTTATGATATATAGAATTATAATTGGTATTATAGTAATAATAGTATCAATACTAAAATAGGTGATAATTATGTATGTATTGTGTTTATTCATAGTAACATTAGCACCAATATTTTTTTTAGGATTATATATTTATCACAAGGATATTTATGAAAAAGAACCAAAAAAAATGCTTGTTAAATTATTCTTTTCTGGAGTTCTATCCGTAATTATAACTGTGATATTAACTAGCGTACTACAAAGTTTAATCCCATTTTTTAAAGCTGAAGATATAGAAGTTTTAAACTATAGTCTTATTGAATTATTTATTTATGTGTTTATTGGTGTGGCCCTAATTGAAGAATTATCAAAGTGGATATACGTCAAGGTTATTGCTTGGAAAAACAAAGAATTTAATTATGTATATGACGCTATTGTTTATGCAGTTTTTGTAGCACTAGGTTTTGCTACTATAGAGAATGTTATGTATTCATTAATATATTCAACTGCACATAATGTTTTGCTAAGAGCAATACTTTCTGTTCCATGTCATGCTTTTTGTGGAGTGTTTATGGGATATTTTTTAGGAAAAGCTAAATTATCTAAAATATTAGGCAATCAGCAATATAAAATACAATTATTTTTAAGCTTGTCTATTCCAATAATTATTCATGGTGTATTTGATTATCTGATATATGCTTATAATCTATTTAATTCTTTTTTAATTATCTTTATAATTTTTATAGTATTCTTATATATCATTTCATTTATTTGCATTAAAAGGACTTCAAAAGATGCAACTACATTTATCAATAATGAAAATTAATAAATTATTACTTATTTCATATATATTAATATGAAACATAAAATGTATTTAAAAAATAATAATCAAAAAAATAAAATAGTGTTTTTTATAACACTTTTTTTAAGTGCTTTAATAATCAATATATATTTTATTAGTCATATATTGATTAACAGATTAAACAATTATTCCAAAATCGAGATTGAAAAAATTTTAAATACTATAGTAAATAATTTAGTAAAGAAAAATATAACAAATAATTTGGATAGTGATAAAATAATAAATGTTTATAAAAATAAAGATGATGATATAGTATATGCAGATTTTAATAATAATGAGGTTAATAGCATATTAAGTGATGCAATTACTATTGTAGAAAAAGAATTAATAAATATAGATAATGGAAAAATGTCAAATTTATTATTACCTTTAAATATATATAGTAAATATAATAAACTAAATAAAGCAATTGTAATTGATATACCAACTGGTACATTAATTAATAATAAACTATTTTATAATATAGGCCCAAAAATTCCTGTGAAAGTGGAAATGATTGGTGGAGTTAGTGGATATATCAACACTAAAATAGATGAATATGGGATAAATAATAGTATAGTCACTGTTAGTATGATAATAGAAGTAGAGGAACAAATAGTATTGCCAATTACTACTACTAAAGTAGTGATAAGCACAGATATTCCTATAGCGACAAAATTGATTCAAGGAAAAATTCCAACGTATTATCAAAATGGTTTAAACCAAAATTCACCGATTTTTTCTTTACCAAAAGAGGATAATTAGTGTATAATGTTATTGGTGATAAGAATTGAAAAAAATAATTGTTAATAATATAGAATACGAGGTAATCAAGGATTATAATAACGCATTGAATTTAGAAGATTTAACAGAAAAATTTACTGATTACTTTGAACCATTTGATTATGTAGTTGGTGATTATTCTTATGAAAAATTAAGGCTTAAGGGTTTTTTGGATCAGCATAATAAAAATGTTAAAGAGTATAATAATTATAAAAATGTTGAAGAGTATATTGAAAAGTATTGTAGTTATAAAGCAAGACATTTTATCATAAAAAAATTGAAAAAAGACAAATAAATACTTGAAAAAAAACAGAAATATGATAGAATTGAAATATAGATAGAAAATAGAGAGGGATTTTAGTATGGATACAAGTAAAAAAACAATAACATTGATATCAGAAAATGGTAATGAAGAAGTAGAATTTTTATTTGCTTTTGTTATTAATGACATACAAAAAGAATATGTTATTTATACGAAAAATGAAGCAGATGAAAATGGCAATGTAACATTATATGCTGCGAGTGTTAATGCTGGAGAAAAACCAATATTAACAAGTATTGCTAGTGATGATGAATGGTCAAAAGTTAAAGATGTTTTAAGAGAATTATCAACAGATGGTGATGATTCAAATGGTGGGTATGCTGCTAAAACACCGGCTAGTGAATATATAAATAATGATGCTAGAAAAATAAAAGCAACAGCTGTATCACTTGGTAACATTAGGGCAAAGAGTAATACAAAATTAGGTACAGCAACAGAACCATCAGTGGAAGCAGAAGATGCTTTTATTGATAGATTAGCTGAACAAGGTGCCATTTTAAATAAAATAGGTGATCAGGATCATATAAAATTGATTAATAATGATGGTACAGAAGAAGAGATTGAGTTGTTAGTTTCATTTGAATTTAGTGATACTAAAAAAGAATACGTTGTATATACAAAAAATGAAAAAGATGAAAATGGAAATATAACAATATATTCATCAACTGTTATTAGAGATAATGGAGAATTAACATTTGGTAAAATAGAAACAGAAGAAGAATGGAATAGAATAAAAAATATATTAAGAGAACTTTCGAAAAAACATGGTAACTAATAAGGAGGTACAAATATGGAAACTTACAAACCAGAAGTAAATAATGCAGGCAATAAGCCATTACTTATTCTTGAGAATTATTTAAAGGAAATACAAAACTGTAGATATATTACTAATAATTCAGAAAAAACAGTTCAAAAATATGCATATTCTAATAATGATGCAGAAAAAAAAGATGAAACTGTTGTCGAAGAGGAGACAAAAACTTCTAATGCTGACAGTATTATGCAAGCTTTAAATATTTTTGAGAATACTCATAATTTAGCTGAAACATCTGAGGAAGAAACAAAAGAAGAACCTCCTGTTTATAGTGAAGAAGAACAACCTGAAGTAGAAGAGTCAACTACTGTGGAAGAAGAACCAAAAGCTGAAGAATCTGAAACACCTGTGGTTACTGAAACTTCAGAACCAGTAGAAGAAAAAGAAGAAGAGACTTCAGTTGAACCTTCTGGATATGCTGCAGAAATGAATAATTTTAAAGCACAGTTAGGAACTGATAAATACAATACAAATTCTACTCCATATGAAATGTCATCTAAAGAACTTAGCATACATACTAATTCTGAACCTATTAATGTAACTAGTAGCATAGACAGTGAAGAAATTAAAAAATTTATTGGTAGCTACGTTGATTTTGATGAAATGCCAAATTCTAAGTTCAAAGAATATTGGAATGGATGTCAACAGTTTTATGAAGACTCAACATTAATGGAATATAAGGTTATAGATGAAATAAAAGAAAAAATAGAAAGACAAGAAGAAATAGAAGCTGAACTAGAAAAATTAGAACAAAAAATACAAGAAGTTAGAAATAATTATAATAATGCTAGTAGTGAAATAGCTGATTCCCAAGTAAAATTAGGACAAATAAAAGCTGATAAGAGTATGACAAAAGAGGCGATGGAAAGAATGCAAGCATATAAGCAAGCAGAATCAGAAATGTTTACTGTTCATACTAATAGCGAGTATAGTGAGAATCAAGGTAGATCAAGAGCTGCATAAGCTCTTTTTTTCATGTTTTCAAAAATTATACATATTATTAAATAGGTGCTGTGTATGATCAAGAAAATCATAGAATACTATTACAATTTATATCCTAATTATATTGATAAAAAAGACGAAAAGTATATATTTTTAGCTAATAATAATTTATATCACTTTGAATTACAGACTAGAAAAGAGGAAGAGTTGGAAAGAATAAAAAAAATCAATGACACCTTAAATTTATATAACATAATTATTAGAAATAGAGTAAATAGATTGGTCAGTCAATATGCAAATAAAAACTATGTTTTAATAAAAATAATAAAAAGTAAAAGGGGATTAAACTTTAATGATGTTCTAAATACAGTTGAACTAATTGATAATAGAAACAACAAATTACTAATGAGAAATAATTGGGGAAATTTATGGATAAATAAAATTGATAATATTGAATATCAGTATCTGCATTTAAAAAACAAATATCCATTAATAGATGAGTCGTTAAATTATTATATAGGGATGTGTGAAACAGCAATATCGTACTTTAATTCAATAGAATATAATAATATTAGAAATTATATTTCGCATATAAGGGTTAATGATAATGAAGATATAGTAGAGTTTTATAATCCTCAAAATATAATAATCGATAGTAGAGTAAGGGATGTTGCAGAATATCTAAAATCTTTATTTATGAATAATTACCAAAATTTACCAAATATAATACAAAATTTAAATAAATGTAATTTTAATGATGATGAGTTAAAACTACTGTTTTGTAGGTTAAATTATCCAAGCTATTATTTTGATCTATACGATTTGGTAATAAATGGTAAAAAAGAAGATTCTGAAATAGCAAGTATTATTACTAAAAATAAATTGTATAAAGAATTTTTAAAAAAAATATACATGATTATTTCTAAAAAAAATAATATCAAAAGTATCGAGTGGGTTACAAAATAAAAAAAGAGTTTATATATTAATAACCTCTTTTACTTCTGGTATTTCCTCAATTAATAATGTTTGAACACCATCTTTTAAAGTGTAATCAATTAAATGACAATTACTACAAGCACCACCTAAATGTACATATACAATACCATCTTCATATTTTACAAATTCTATATCTCCACCATCATCTAATAGATATGGTCTGATTTTATCTAATACTTTATTAATTTTTTTTTCAATACTCATGAAAATCACCTAAATAAATTATATAATAAAGTACAGATAAAATAAAGTATAAAGTATTATATTAATTTATTTCAATTGCCATTTGGCAGCAGGTACCCACAAGTATTTTTAAATATTTGCTTGCAATTCATAAAAATTTATTTAGCATATCAAAATAAGTTTGTCAAATACTTGTGCCTACTGTCAAAAGTTTTCTCGACATAAAGTTAATATAATATTTTTAAAACTTGACTATTATATGGTATAATACAAGAGAAGGTGATTTTATGAAATATGAAAAAGGGAAAATTGTGAAAGGACATGTAACAGGCATTGAGAGTTATGGGATTTTTGTTGGATTAGATGATTATTATAATGGGTTAATTCATATTTCTGAAATTTCTGAAAATTTTATTAGAAATATCAATGATTATGTTAAAATAGGAGAGACTATAAAGGCTAAGGTGGTTGAAGTTAATGATGAAAACTTTCATGTTAAACTTAGTATAAAAAATATTGATTATAAAATGAACAGAAGAAAAAAAGTGAAAATAATTGAAACAGAAAAAGGGTTTACTCCATTAAAAGAGAATTTAAACATTTGGATTAAAGAAAAATTAGAAAATAAAAATTAAAAAAAATATAAAAATTTGTTGACAAATATAGCTCTTAATGATATATTTATATTCGACAACTATTATATTTTTAGTTGGGCGATTAGCTCAGTTGGTTAGAGCACCTGCCTTACAAGCAGGGGGTCATAGGTTCGAGTCCTATATCGCCCACCATTTAAAATGCCGAAATAGCTCAACTGGTAGAGCAACTGACTTGTAATCAGTAGGTTCCGGGTTCAAGTCCTGGTTTCGG
>CAYRAF010000015.1:0-25109 GCA_964422195.1 uncultured Muribaculaceae bacterium
TAACACAAATGACATTTGGATTCTCAAGAGATGATGCTGGTAAATTCTTAGATGCATACTATGATGCAAAAATCTTTGAAAATGATCCATTTGCAAAACTTGATCAAAATGGTGTAGGTAAGTTAATGGAAACAGCTATTAAACTTGGAAAACCAGTTAATGAAAAATTACATATAGGAATTTGTGGTGAACACGGTGGGGATCCTACAAGTGTAGAATTCTGTCATAACATTGGACTTGATTATGTATCATGTTCTCCATTTAGAGTTCCTATTGCAAGACTTTCTGCTTCACAAGCTGCAATTAATGCAGGAAGCAACAAATAATAAAAGTTTAAAAGACTAGATAAAACTAGTCTTTTTTATGTTATAATTGATATAGGTGATATTATGAAAAAAAAGATAATATCTTTAATTTGTGCCATGATAATATTATTATTAATATTTGGTGTTTTTATTTGTAAATCAAGAATAAAAGATAAAAATAATTCAGATGATAACACATCGATAGAAACTAGTAATAATAAAGAAAATGATAATACCAATGATAACGATAATTATAATAACAAAAAAAATACTGATGATAGCAACCAAAATAATGTAAATAAAAATAAAGAAAAATCTAAAGATGAACAAAAGAGTAATAATAAAACTGATAACAATAATCCTAAAACAAATACAAAAGAGTCTAATAAAAATAAAACACAAACAATTACTTATTCATGTCCAAGTGGATATAGTTTAAATGGTAAAAAATGTATTAGTGTAATTAACGCAAACTATAAATGTCCAGAAAATACGACTGATTATTCTAATGAAGGTATTCCTAGTAATACATACTGTGTTAATTTAAATGAAGGTTATGAAATAAATGGTAATTCATGTCCTAGTGGATATGGTTTTGTTTCAGTTATTACTATTGGACAACCTACTAAATACAAATGTTTACCATTACACAACAAAATATATACATGTCCTAGTGATTATATATTAAATAATCAGAAATGTACTAAAACTATTAATGCGACTATAAATAAGAATTAGGTGATTATTTGGATTATTATGTGTAATTTCTGTTCATTTTTTCCTAAATAATGGGTATTATGATACAGTAATGCATGGTAAACGAATGCTTTTAGCAACTATTATAACTAATTATATTAATAGAATTAAATTTATAAAAGGAGAAAAAAATGAAAGCTATATGTATTGGTCAAGCAGCATATGATATTACATTAATTATGGATAGTTATCCTATAGAGAATCAAAGAGCAAATATTAAAGAAAAGATAGAATGTGGAGGAGGATCTGCTTCTAATTGTGCTATTTTACTCGAAAAATGGGAAATAGATACTAGTTTTGCAGGCACTATTGGTAATGACTATTATGGTAATAAGATTAAAGATGAATTTGATAGAATTAATACAAAATATTTAGATATTAAAGATGCTACTATTACACCTGTTAGTTACATTATAACTGCAATCGATAATAATACTAGAACTATATTAAAGAATAGAAAAAAAGATATAAAAATATCTATAAAGTACGATAATGAAAAATATGATTTAATTATGTTGGATGGTTATGAAAAAGATTTTGCCAGTAAAGTTTTAAATAATAATAAAACTGCTATTAGTATTTTAGATGCCGGAAGTATTAAGGAAGAAACTTTAGAATTAGCAAAAAAGGTTAAAATACTAGCATGTTCTAAGGATTTTGCTGAGGAATATACCAATATAAGAATAGATTTTAATGATATTAATAGTTTAATTAGTATTCATAAAAAACTTGAACAAGATTTTAATAATATAATATTAATAACTCTTGAAGATAAAGGGTGCTTTATAAAATCAGATAATTATAAAATAATTCCATCAATTCAAGTAGATGTTAAGGATACTACCGCAGCTGGTGATATATTTCATGGAGCTTTAGGATATTTTCTATTAAATGATACTAATTTAGAAAATGCAGTTAAAAAAGCTAATATTGCAGGGGCACTATCAGTAGGTAAAATCGGTGGAAGAAATTCTATCCCAGATTATAATAAAGTTGAGGAAGTATATGATGCATTATCTAAATAGTAATTCTCTTCCTAGTATTGATTTACATGGGAATACTAGGGATATTGCTAGAGTATTAATAAATGAATTTATTGAGGAAAGTTATAAGATGAGGTATCAGTATATAAGGATTATTCATGGTATTGGAAAAGGTATTTTAAAAGATACGGTGAAACAAACTTTAAAAGTTAATAAACACGTAATTAAATACAAAATTAATAATTTTAATATTGGTGAAACTATTGTTGAACTTAATTTAAAATAAAATTGACAAATATGAGTTTTTATGCTAGTATATTAGACATCATTCTTTGGAGGGGGATTATATATGAGTGAAAATTATGATGATAATAGAAGAGATTTATTAAGAAATTTTCTATTGAAAGTGATATTAATAATCATTTTTGTATTATTAATAGTTTGGCTTGTGCCAAAATTTACTGTTAAATCAACTAAGAATACTAAAGAAATTGATAATGTAGTTACTACAGATCAAGTTTTTAGTGATAATTTAAGTATAATGAAAAGTGCAGCTAGAGATTATTTTACAAAGGATAAGTTACCTGTAGAAGTAGGAGATACTACAAAAATAACTTTACAAGAGTTATATGATCAAGGTCTATTGACTGAAAGAATAGACAAAAATGGTAACGCTTGTGCAGTTTCAGATTCTTATGCTAGTGTAACTAGAGAAGAAAAAGAATATTTAATGAAAGTTAATCTTAAATGTGGTAAAGAAGAAGATTATGTATTGATTCATTTAGGAGATTATTCATATTGTACTAATGAGAATAATGTATGTGAAAAAGAATCAAGTGTTTCTTCATATACTGATGATTATTCAAGTAAAGGGTATGGTTATGGATATTATGGTGGTTCTAAGGGAAGTTATAGAGTAAATGGCAACCAATCTAATAATGGTGTTAGAAGAATTGCAAAAAGAATAATTAAACGTTATACAATTACTAAACCGGTTACAACTACTAGAACTATTACAACAACTACTAATAAGTCAACTACTACTAGCAAGATTACTACTAAAACTATAATCAAAAAAATTAAAAAAATAATCAAAAAAGTATCTACTGAGTCTGATGTAAATGATTATACAGATAAAGATGAAGATATTACACCTGATACTCCAAGTAAGAGTTATTTATATGAGTATGCTAAAGCAAGTAAAATAACTACTTATAAATGGGGTAATTGGTCATCATGGAAAACTTATAAAGATGCTGATGGTATTAAAGCTATTACATGTGATGCAAAAGATTTTACTTGTTTAAGAGAAGTTCAAACAAAACAAGAATTTGAAAAAGTAGGTACATATACAAAATATTATAAAAAATCTAGAGAAGAATCACAAAAATTATCTTCATATACAGCAAAATATTGTAAGAGTTATAACTATGTAGTATATGGAAGTACAATTTATTATACTACTGGATCAACTTCAGGATATAATTCAACAACTAGTGGTTCTTGGTCTAAATCAGGTAGTGTTACTACATATTCAACACCACCATCAGACAGTGCAACTGTAAGATATGTATTAGTTGGTGCAGATTATTCAGATTGTTCTGAAACATGTTCAACTTTACCAAAATATAAATATCAAAAATATACATATACTGGTGGAACTTTAAAAAAGGCTGGTACTTATAGATCATCTACTGATTATAAATTAGATGTTACTTGT
This sequence comes from uncultured Muribaculaceae bacterium, assembly GCA_964422195.1. Taxonomy (GTDB): domain Bacteria; phylum Bacillota_I; class Bacilli_A; order RF39; family UBA660; genus CALVUP01. Next base: position 3,765 of record CAYRAF010000015.1, read on the forward strand.
AGTGATGTTGTTTCTAAAACAATACCTGTCTATGCAAATGTAACAGTTTATGATGTAGTAGAAAGAAAAGAACCTGCATATGCTTATGTTAAATATTATCGTGAAAGAAAACGTACATTATCTACTTCTACATCTTCAGATGTAAAATGGAGTTATTATAATGATAGATCTTTATTAGATAATGGTTATACATATACTGGTCAAAAGAAAGAAAAGTAGTTAGGGGTGAATGGTATGAAATTTAATAAATTTGATGTGAAGAAGGTTATAGCAGTATTATCAATAGGTGCGGTAGTTGCTGGATCATTTAGTGCTTGTTCTACTACTGATAAAAAAGAAGAAGATAATTCGGATAATAAATTAAATTTAACTGATGATCAACTTGCATTATTAACATTTACAGAGCTTATGCAACAATTAAAAGCTGGTTTAAAAAAAGACAATGCACAATTAGTTTATAATTTTTTAGATAACTTTAATGGAAATTTTGCAGATAGCCTAAAATTAGATGGTGATCAAGATCATAAATTCCAAATTACTTGGGATACAGCAATTGCTATGCGTCTTGCATATAATAATTTTACAGCTACTGATATGTATGAAATGTTTGATGATTATGAACTTATGAATTCAGAATCATTAAAAAAATTAATTACAAATTACACTACAATGTCAATTCCTGCATATTTGAGACTTCAAAATAATACAGGTATTGATACATTAATAAATGGAAAAGAAGCTAAAGATTTTTATTTAAAATATGAAAATCAATTAATTAGCATTAACAAAGCTAGATTTTCATATATTGAGTCTGGTACAAAAGAAGCACAAGAAAATTTTGAAGCTGCTTGTAAGAAAATGAAATCATATATTAAAGCTGATTTCTTAAATGATGATGGTGAAGTATCATTTGGTAGCTTAAATGATGTATATATTTCAGGATCTCAAGCTTCAGTAGTACCTATTATATCAGCTGCAGCTGATATAATGAGAAATACTCCAAGCAAATTGAAAGAAAGTCAAGTTGTTGAAATTAATGGTGATGGATATTGTAGTACTATAAAAGCAAATATAGAAGAAAACTTGAATAAACTAGAAACTGCTAGAGTTATATTAAATAGTAATAAAATAACTGGCGAAGAAACTACAAATGAAACAACAACAGAAGCTACTGTTGAGTCAGGAATTGATATTAAATATGAAATTATTAGAAATGCTGCGATTGCAGAATTAACAGCTAATAAGAAGTATTATATTAGTGATCAATTATCTACTTTACCAATATATCCTTTTAATGTAAAAGTAGTAGATGAATTAACTACTCAAGCATCTGCTTATATTAGTTCTGGTTCTTATTCGCGTAGTAAAACTACTACTAAGTCATATAGTAGTAGAGAAGATCTTGTAAAAGATTATCCAGAATTAGAAAAAGAAGCTAAAAAGCAAGAAGAAGAAATTTCTAAAAAATATAAAGAAGAAAATGCTAAGAAAAAGAAAAAAGCTGAGAAAGAAGCTAAGAAAAAAGCAAAACAAAAAAGTAAAGAAAATAAGAAAAAAGCAAATGAAGAAATTTCAAAGAAAAATGAAGATGCCAAAGTAATAGATAAAAATGGAAATACATATGATAATTATGATGTAAAAGATGGAAATACAGGCAATGTAGTAATTGATGAAGATCATACACAAGAAGATGAAAATGGTAACAATGATACTAATTTTGATGGACCTATATATGATAAAAATGGTAATGTAATCGCAGGTATGGTTAGAATATCATTTAGTAAAATTTCTAGTATATTTAATGGTTTATCAAAAAATACAGTTTCTAATATTAAATCATTAATTAAGAGATAAGAGATAGCAATATCTCTTTTCTTATTTGACAAAATATGTTAAATGTGTTACAATATGCAACTGTAATGAGTTAGAATAGGAGGGGGATTATGAAAAGTGTTAAAGAATATCGTGGCTTTATAATTCCTGAATCATATTTAAAAATTTTAAGATTAGGTTGTTATAATTATACTACAAATAATATAACTGAGAATACTAATACTTTAGATGTAAATCCAGATACTGATTTTTATGATGTAAGTAGAGTAATATTTAGTTATACAAATAAACTAGCTAATGATTATGAACATTTAAATTATGACGTAAAGCAATTTGCAGAACTATTATTTATGGATGATAAAGAAGCTATTGGAGTGTATAAAGAGTATCAGAAAATGATTGTAAGTATTAATCAAGCTAAGATAAATATGCGATTAAATGGTAATACAGAAGAATTTATCTCAGCATATTCAAAATTTTATACTAGAGTAATGCAAGATTTTATTTATAAGAATAGAGTTGAATATAAAAACGATGGTATATATACAATATTAAAACCAATGATACATGGTGTAAGTAATAGTGTAGACTTTTATAAAAAAGAAGGATCTGATGAGCGTATGTATATTATTCCTTTCCCAGAGAAAAAATTAAAAATGGTTGATAATATATGTGATATGAAGACATTAGAAAATATTAATAGTAATTTAGAAACATTATCCATTGTTCAAAGTAAAGACAAGGTAAAATCAAAAAAAGTTGACAAAATTGTACAAATATGATATAATTTACACAGTTAAGGATAAGAGGGGTTAAATATAGGGGGTTGAGTATTATGAAACAAACATATATATTCGAGTATCAAAATGAAAATGATTTTAGAAAAAAAGAAAGATCAGTTAGAAAATATAATATGTTAGCATATAAAAAAATGACTTTTGAATATTATCCTGAAATTAGAAATGGTAATTTTTTAGGAAAAATAGTTGAAGAAAATAAAAAAGAAAAATATATTAATTATGAATTAAAATTACCAACAGATAAATTATTTGCAAAAGTTCATGGTGAAATGGTATTACATTATACTGTTTATACTGATAAACATATTGTATTACTTACTAACATAACACCTGAAGATATTTTGGAAGAAGGTCATAGAGCTGAGCTAACTACTTATAAAGGTGTTATGGTTTCTAAAGCAAATCCTGAGAAGGATATGTTTAAAATTAATTTATTGAATATGTTACAAAAATAAGCATTATTAAATGCTTATTTTTATATTAAATTTAAAAAAAGTGTTGATTAATATAGATGTTTATGTTATTATTATTAAGTAACCAATTGCGGACCCTTAGCTCAGTTGGTTAGAGCATCCGGCTCATAACCGGGCGGTCATAGGTTCAAGTCCTATAGGGTCCACCATTTTTTTTGCGGGTATGGCGGAATTGGCAGACGCACTAGACTTAGGATCTAGCGGGGCAACCCTTGCAGGTTCAACTCCTGTTACCCGCACCACATGAAAATAAACCCTTGTATATCAAGGGTTTTATTTTTTTTAATCTTGTTTTTAGTCTTGTTTAGGCCTTGTTTGCATAATAAAATGCTATTGCTAGTATTTTATTTTTCATTTTCTATTGATGCAAAAATATAATTATTATTTTCATTTATAAAAGTAAGCTTATATGTTTTAATTTTATCCAAATAGTTATCAAACTTAATTTGATCATAATCATAAATATCATCTACCCTAATTGAATCAATTATATTATCTGTTTGATGCCATGGGAAATTGTAAATAGTCATATTGGCAAGTGGTTCTGCAAGATTTGGAGCTATAACTGCAGATTTAATATATACAAATATTTTATTTTTATCTTGTGTATAATTAATAATTTTATATTTTGCTTTAAATCCTCTGCTACCAATGGCTTGACTATATATATCATATTCTTTTTTTGCCAAATCATATTTCCTACATATACCTGTATATTTTGAACAGACACTTTCGTGATTATATTTTACATTTTCTCCAAATAGATTTTTCATAGCAGTGTCTATTTCATTATCCTTTATTGTAAGATGTTTTTCATCATATTCAGGAATTTCAGTTGGTTCTATTGATTTAAATGCTAAAAACAATCTGTCTATATTACTCAAATCTGAAACATTTACTTTATCCTTGCTATAGTAAATTTCAAAATCTGGAGAATCAAAATCGTCATCCATTTTCATTATATACTCCATTTTTTTCTCTATTTGTTTTTTTGCTTCATCAAAACTTAATTCTGATTTTTCAACTTCATTTTCTTCTACATTATTCTTTTTTGTTTCATTTTCAGTACTTAATACTTTATCGTAAACTATATATCCTCCAAGACCTAATACCATGATGATTAAAACTACAACCAAACCAATTAATCCCTTATTACTTTTCTTTTCTTCCATATTTTCCTCCAATCTTTATATAAATAATATCATATTTTTAAATAATAATATATAGACTGATTAGAAAATAATAGAATAGAGTGTTTAATTATGTAAAATAATTTTTATTATTAAACTTAATGAAAGGAGACATATATAATTTTAGTCTTGTTTTAGTCTTGTTTTTGTCAAATATATCCCATTTCTACGAATAAATACATTTGACAAACAGGAGTAAAAAATTAGACTTATTCCTTTATATATCAACGAATTCCTTAAAAAATAAAGGTTTTGCTAAATACGTATGGAAAGTCTCCTGTTACCCGCACCATACAAAAACAAACCCTTGTATATCAAGGGTTTTATTATTTTTATTAACAATGATTTTCATTATTATTAAATCCAAAAATAAAGAATATTACAAATATAATTATAATAATCCACCACCATGAATTTGAGTTGTTATTATAATAAGGGTAATAATAAGGATATCCATAGTTATACATAATTACCTTCTCCTTTCATTATATAATATTATTAATCTTAAATGCTTACTATAGCAAATACCTAAAATTTCTATATAATGAAAGTGGTCTCATCAATAAATTTATAATTTGTTTTATACTTTAATTCTCTAACTAATCTAAATAAGGCTTCATCTTTTGCTTTTGCTTCAATCATTATATCAAAGTCTATATTTATAAATTTAATTTTTTCTATAAAATCTATAAAAGTATTTGAATTTATATAATCATGATGCGCTCTAAAGTCTTTTTTTAAACTGCTTTTAGGAGAAGAAAAATGTATTTTAGGAGTTTTTTGTTTCCAAGTTTTAAAAACATCTTGAATAACATTTTCTATTTTTTCATTATTATTGTTACATAAAAAATGATGATAGTCTAAGACTAAAGGAATATTTAATTTATTTGCTAAATATAGAGTATCTTTAATATTAAAAACTTTATCATCGTTTTCAATAGCAATAACTTTTTTTAGATATTTTGGTAATTTATTAAAATTATTAATAAATCTAGTTAAACTATTTTTTTTACCAAAATTAGAGCTACCAACATGTATTATAATTAATTTATCCTTAATACCTAAAGCATCTAATATTTTATAATGATAATCTAAAATTTCTATTGTATTATTAACTACAGAACTATTAATACTATTTAAAACAGCATATTGATCTGGATGTGTATCTAGTCTTATATTATTATTATTTATTATTTGGCCTATTATATCAAATTTATTTTTAAAAGGAATGATATAATCATAATTTACTTGATTATGAGTAGCAAGAGGAATTAATTTAGATGTCATTCTATAAAAATGAATGTTATTTTTAATGTTGTATTTTAATATTTCTATTAAATTATTTAAATTATTATTAATTATTTCATATAACTTATTATATGGATAGTTTTGCTTCTTAAAATTTGTGTATGTCATAGTACTAGAAGTAGTCATTCCAATAGTATTAGATATGGATACATATCCAAATCGTATTTTCATAAATATCACCTAATACTATTTTTAGCAATATATAAAAGATTATTAATAAATTTTAAAGAATTGTTGTCACATAAAATTTTTCCTGTTATAATAATAATGAATATAGAAAGGTTGGTAGTATAAATGAAAAAGGTATTTGAAGCACTAAGATCTATAGATAGGAAATTATTAATTTATTTAGGTGCTGTAGTGGTTATTGCTATAATAGCTATTATTTTTTCTATAGTTATGTATAAGATTAAGAATTCAAATTTATCATATACAGAAGTTGAAAAAAGATTAGTATCTGCTGCTAAGGATTATTATAAAGAAAATTCAAATTTACTTCCAAAAAAAGATGGTGGGGAAGTTATTATTAGAGACTCTAAGTTGAGTGATGAGGGGTATATGAAACCAATGTCTAAACTTATCAAAGATGGTTCCTGCAAAGGAAAGGTTGTAGTTACTTTAAATGAAAAAAAATATAGATATGTGGCATACTTAGATTGTGGTAAAGAATATCAAACTAAAGAAATGTATAAAAAGATTATTGAAAGTGGCACAGTTAATGAAAAAGAAGGATTATATAAGCTTGATAATGAATATATATTTAGAGGAGAAAAAGTAAATAACTATTTAAAATTTGATAATAAAATTTTTAGAATAATGAAGGTAAATAGCGATAATACCATTCAAATAATTTATGAAGAAGATTATAGAGAAAGATCTTATAATTGGGATAATAGATATAATGCTGATATAAAAAATAGTTATGGATATAATACATATGAAAAAAGTAGATTAAAAGAAACTCTTGATGAAATATATAATACTGATTTATTTTTTACAAGTAAAAAATATAAAGCAATGCTTTCTCCGATGACTGTATGTATAGGATCAAGATCAGAAAATGAAAGTAGAGGTAAAGAAGCTGATTGTGCTGCTACTTTGGCTGATCAATATGTTACTACTCTTACTGCATATGAGTATATGCAAGCTAGTATTGATGAAAAATGTACATATACAACAGCAAAATCTTGTGTAAATTATAATTATTTACGTGTACCATTTTCATTCTGGACTATTACTCCTAATTCTGAAAATACATATTCAGTTTATATGATTTCTAAATGGTTAATTTCAACTGAAACTAATGATAGCAATTCAATAAGACCGATAGTTACTTTATCTGCTGATATAATGTATGCTAAGGGTAATGGTACAGAAAATAGCCCATATGAAATAAGATAAATTAAAAAAGACATGCGAAATGATGTCTTTTTTTATGTTATATTTTTATATCTATATGATACTCATCTACCCATAAATCTATTTGATAAAGATAGGCAATAAGTTGAGGGGTTGTCATTAGTTGACCAAACCATGGAAGTAAGTTATCTTCGCTATTTAATAAACTATTTATTTTATCAATATCAAATAATTTATATAAAATACTTTTTTTATTTTTTAATCTTTCTTTTAGAAGTTTTATTACTTGTTTTTTAAAATAAGGATTATGTGTTTTAGGATAAGGATTTTTCTTTCTATATAATACTTTTTCTGGTATTATGTCCTTAAAGGCTTCTCTCAATAAATACTTTTCAGTACTATTTCTATATTTATAATTAAAAGGTAAATTCCATAGATATTCAATTAATTTAGTATCTGCGAATGGTACTCTAGCTTCTAAAGTGGCTCCCATTGTCATTCTATCTTTTCTATCAAGTAGGGTAGTCATAAAATGAGTCATATTTATATAAAATAGTCTTTTATATTTATCATTTCTATCTTTATATGATAATTCTTTTATAGTATGTTTATATTCTTTTTTTATACATTTTTTCAATTTTAATTTTTTTCTTAATTTTGGATTTAACAGCTTATTCCTATCATTAATATTATTAATCCAAGGAAAAGCTTTTCTATTATTTAAATCATCTCTATAAAACCAAGGATAACCACCAAATATTTCATCTGCGCATTCACCTGATAATATTACTTTATGATCTTTTCTTATCTCTTTTGAGAACCAATATAGAGAAGAATCTATATCAATCATACCTGGATAATCTCTAAAGAAAAGTGTATCTTTCAATAGTTTTATAACATCGTCTTGAGTTATAGTTTTATAAATGTGATTTGTATTAAAAGTTTTAGACATTTCTTCTATATATTCTTTATCTTGTGATACTTGAAAATCATTCTTTTTAAAGTATTTATCATTACCTTCATAATCTATAGAGTAAGTTGTTAATTGATTTTTTTGATTTAATGCAACAACGGCAGTGATGATTGAAGAATCTAACCCTCCTGATAATAATGTTGCTATAGGTACATCTGATATTGTTTGTCTAGTTATAGACTCAGTAAGCAGATTTCTTACTTTTTTAACTGCAATATCAAAGCTATCTTTACATTTCTTGCTTTTTAATTTCCAATATCTTTTAATTTTAATCCTATTATTTTTATATTTTATATAATGAGCAGGCCTTAATTGGTTAATGCCATGAAATAAGGAACTCTCTTTTGATCTTGATGGACCTAATGCTAATAATTCAGATAATTCTTTTTTTGTAACTAATGGTTTTATTATTCCACTTTTTAATATAGACTTTATACTAGATGAAAATATAAAATTATCTTTTTGTTTTGAATAATATAATGGTTTAATCCCAAATCTATCTCTAGCTATAAAAATAGATTTATCATTTATATTATATATTGCAAAAGCAAATATACCTTCTATTAAATCTAATATTCTTTCTTTATAGTAATGATATCCTTTTAATAATACTTCAGTATCAGATGTTGTATTAAAGCTATATCCTAACTTTATTAAATTATTTCTAATCTCTTTAGTATTATATAACTCTCCATTATATGTAATTATCAAGTTATCAAATATCATAGGTTGTTTCCCATTTTCTAAGTCAATAATTGATAATCTATTATGTCCAATCAAAATATTATTTAAAAAATAATAACCTTTTTGATCATTTCCTCTATATTCCATTAGTTTTAACATTTCTTTAAATTTTGGAATATTACTACTAATATCTTTTTTATTATTTATCCATCCTAGTATTGCACACATATAATCACCTATATTACTATATGTTTTAAACTAAAAAATGACAAAAAATAAGTCTATATTTTTTTATTATATTTATAAGAGGGTGAAGTATGAAAAAGAGAATGAATTTAAAAAAGTCAAAGAAAAAGAAAAAATTTATGATTTATATTTTTATTTTTTTATTAGTATCTTCTTTTACATTAACTATAAAAAGCTTAAATAATAAAATAGAGATTAATAATCAAGAATTTATAAAGTATATTTTATATTCCTCCAATCATAGTATTAGTTATGAGAGTAATTATAAAAAAATAACTACAAATATAGTTAAATTCTTAACTAATATTACTTTTACAGATCCTAGTAGTATTATTAAGGATGAATATGAAGAAAAAAAAGATGTAGAAAAAATTAATAGTAAGTATATAGAAGATCCTTATCCAAACAAAACAATTAATTCTCCTGAAGTTTATTTATATAATACGCATCAATTAGAAGAATATTCATATAAAAAATATGAAAAATATAATGTTGTTCCTAATGTATTAATGGCATCATATATTTTTAGAGAAAAATTAAATAATTTATCTGTGCCTACTATTGTAGAAACAACAGATGTATCTGAAATACTTAGAATTAATTCTTGGAAATATTATAAAAGTTATGATGTAACTAGAATGTTAATAAATTCTGCGAGAGAAAAATATCCATCATTAAAATATTTTATTGATATTCATAGAGACTCTGTTTCACATAATAAGTCATATATTAATATTAATGATGTTAATTATGCTAAGATACTATTTATAATTGGTCTTGAAAATAAAAATTATCGTCAAAATTTAGAGTTTACAGAGAAGTTTAATAATTTAATAAATAAGAAATATAAGGGATTATCTAGAGGTATATATAAAAAAGAAGGTAAGGGTGTAAATGGTGTATATAATCAAGATATTGATGAGCATGTTATGTTAATAGAAATAGGTGGAGAAGAAAATTCTATAGAGGAAGTAACTAATACAATTAATGTCTTAAGTGAACTATTTTTTGAATATATAGGTGATGATAAATGAAAAGGAATATAGTAAAAATTATAGGTATTTTAGTAATTACATTATTTTTGTCTCTAATTATAATGAACTATACTGGTTTTTTGGAATATCAAAATAGAAAGCAAGTAAGAATAACTGAAGAATCTATAGATAAATTTGAAAAGGATATAAAAGATGGTAGGGATATTGATATAAAAAACTATATAAAAAAAGAAAAGGATAATTCAAATAGAATAAGTATAATTACCTATAAGATTAGTAAGGGGTTGGGCAATATTGTAAATAAGATGGTCGTTATGGTATTTAAATCAATAGAAAACTCAATGGATGAATAGTTTTCTCTTTTTTTTATACTTTTTTTAATGTATAATTGTATTTAGGTGAAATAAATGAATAAGAATATTAGAAATTTTTCGATAATAGCTCATATAGATCATGGAAAAAGTACTTTAGCAGATCGTATTTTAGAAGAAACTGGTGCTTTATCTAAAAGAGAGATGAAGGAACAATTACTTGATAGTATGGATATTGAAAGAGAAAGAGGAATTACTATTAAGTTAAATGCAGTTAAGCTTAATTATAAATATAATAATAAAGATTATATTTTACATTTAATTGATACTCCTGGTCATGTAGATTTTTCTTATGAAGTATCTCGTTCATTAGCTGCTTGTGAAGGTGCTGTTTTAGTTGTAGATGCTGCTCAAGGAATTGAAGCACAAACATTAGCTAATCTTTATTTAGCCTTAGAAAATGATTTAGTTATTATCCCGGTTATAAACAAAATTGATTTACCTAATGCTGATGTTGATAAGGTTAAGCAAGAATTAATTGATACTATTGGTTTTAGCGAAGATGAAATTATTTTAACTTCCGCTAAAGAAGGAATAGGAATTAAAGAATTACTTGAAGCTATTATAGACAGAATTCCTGCACCAAATGGAGATAACAATGATAAATTACAAGCCTTAATATTTGATAGTTTATTTGATTCTTATCGTGGTGTTGCAATATCAACTAGAATTTTTAATGGTAAAGTAAAAGTAGGAGATACAATTTATATGATGGAAACAAAAGCTTCATATGAAGTTGTTGAATTAGTTGTAAATACTCCTAAAGAAGAAAAAGTAAATGAGTTATGTGCTGGTGATGTAGGTTTGATTTTTGCTTCAATTAAGGATATATCTGATGTTAAAGTAGGTGATACTATAACATTAAAAGATAATCCTACAGGAGAAAAGCTGCCTGGTTATAAACCTATGAAACCTATGGTATATTGTGGACTTTATCCTATTGAATCATCAAGATATGAAGATTTAAGAGAAGCTTTATTAAAATTAAAATTAAATGATGCTTCATTAGTATTTGAGCCTGAAACATCAAAAGCTTTAGGTTTTGGTTTTAGAACTGGATTTTTAGGACTTTTACATATGGAAATTATTGAAGAAAGGATTGAAAGAGAGTTTGGTATTGACTTAATTGCAACTTCTCCTTCAGTAATCTATGAAGTTCATATGAACGATGGAAGTATAACATTAGTAGATGCTCCTACAAAAATGCCTAAAAAAGAGGCAATTAAACAAATATTAGAGCCATATGTTTTAACAAATATATACACACCTAGCGATTTTATAGGTCCTATTATGGAATTGTGTCAAAATAAACGAGGAAAGTATAAATCAATGGATTATGTCTCTAAAACAAGAGTAAATATTAAGTATGAGATTCCTCTATCAGAAATAGTTTATGATTTTTTTGATAAGCTTAAGTCATATACAAAAGGCTATGCATCCTTTGATTATGAATTTATTGGTAATATGCCAAGTGATTTAGTTAGAATGGATATACTCTTAAATGGAGAAATTGTTGATGCTTTATCTGTTATTGTACATAAAGATTTTGCTTATAATCGTGGTAAAGCAGTGGTAGAAAATTTAAAAAAGATTATTCCTAGACAGTTATTTGAAATACCTATCCAAGCTTCAATTGGCTCACATGTTATTGCAAGAACAGATGTTAAGGCTATGCGCAAGGATGTACTTGCTAAATGTTATGGTGGAGATATTACAAGAAAAAGAAAGCTTTTAGAGAAACAAAAAGAAGGCAAAAAGAGAATGAAAATGGTTGGAAGTGTTGAAGTACCACAAGAAGCTTTCTTAAGTGTATTAAAAGTTGAAGATAAATAAGTTGCTTTTTGCAACTTTTTTGGTATAATAAAGAAATTGACACAAAGAAGGGTGATTTTTATGAATAGATTATATAAAAAAGTTACATCAGTAGTTTTATCAATTTTAATTGGTTTAGGGTTAACAAGTTGTAAAAATAGTAATGATGAATTAGTATTAAGTGAACCTACTACTACTTTAGAATCAACTACAGAAGAAAAATTTGAAACTGAGTTATTTGAAGAAACAACAGAAAATGTAGAAGATACTTCTAAAGAAGAAGTTATCTCTGAAATATCAACTGAAGTTGAAAGAGAAGTAACTACACATGGATATAATTATGATATAGATGAATTAAATGACTTAGAAATATTAATTAATACTTATAATGCCTATAATAGTGATTATATTATTTCATATGAATTAAATGATAATAATCAATTAGAATTAGAAATCACTCAAAATAACGATTATATTAGTGATGAGGAAAAAAATGCGGTAAATGAGTTTTTAGAGAATATTTCTTATGATTATATGATTGCTACTTATAAGTTTAAAAATATTGATTTTAATAATATTTCTTCAGACTTTCTATCAAATATAAAGCCACTTGGACTATCACTATATAAATGTTTTGATTTTGATGAAAGTATAGTTGATTTAAATAAATTACAATCATTAAATATTGCTTATCATGATAAAACAGTAGATCTTAATTATTATAAATCTATATATAGATTAAGCGCTACAGGAGTTAAATTAGAAAACCTTAATAATTTAGTATATCTATCTTCATTTTCTTATGTGAATGATAATAATTATGCATATCAAGATAATGATGCTATTATGGATATGGTTGCTAGTTTAAAGGAAATAGCTAAAATTTATAATCAAAGTTATACTAAAGATATATATTTTGATAATATATCGTTTACTAATTGTGATTTAAGTAATATGCGTATAGTAAATGCTAGTAGTATTAAAATTTGTAATCCAGGAATATATGAAGAAAATGAGCAAAATATCATTATAGATAGAGTTAAAAATTTAGAAGTTTTTAATGATCCAGATTATAGTGATGGTAATGAAAATAACGCTAGTATTTCGCTTGAAGCTTCTATAAGAGAAGGATCAGCTACGTTTAGTAATATAACTTTTATTAATACTAATTTCCATGTGAAAGGAACAGTTGATTTCTCGTTTACTAATGTAGTTTTGAATGGCGATAGTAGTTTTTTAGAAGATTTAAATATTGTAAAAGAAGATAATTTAATTATTAATGATGATATTTCTGGTATTAATGTAGATAGTAATCTAGCAACTATTAAAATATTATCTAAACATTTATAAAAGAACTTTTAATTAGTTCTTTTTTTTGATAATATAAAAAATGAGGTAATATTATGGTAAAAAGTATATATATTCATATTCCATTTTGTAATCATATATGTTCATATTGTGATTTTTCTAAGTTGTTTTATAATGAAGAATTAGTAAACAAATATTTAGATTGCTTGGAAAATGAGATTAAATTACGTTATAAAGGGGAATTAATTAATACCATTTATATTGGTGGTGGTACTCCAAGTTCTTTAAATATTGATCAACTAAATAAATTATTTAGTATTATTTCAAAATTTAATTTATCTAGCGATGTGGAATTTACTTTTGAAGCTAATTTTGATTCTATTAATGAAGAAAAGCTTTTACTATTAAAAAAATATAAAGTAAATCGTTTAAGTTTTGGTATAGAAACATTTAATAAAAAATTTTTAAAAGATCTTAATAGATTTGAAGATTATGATATTATTTATTCAAAAATAAAACTTGCTAAATCTTTAGGTTTTAATAATATTAATGTAGATTTAATGTATGGATTTAATAATCAAACAATTAACGATCTTAAAGAGGATTTGGATAAAATTATTTCTTTAAATATTAATCATATATCTACATATTCTTTAATAATAGAAAAAAATACTGAATTATATATAAATAAATATAATCGTATAGATGATGATTTAGATAATGATATGTATTATTATATTATTGATTATCTTTCAAAATTTGGATTTAATCATTATGAGATTAGTAATTTTTCTAAAGATAATTATTATTCTAAACATAATCTTACATATTGGAATAATCTAGAATACTATGGATTTGGATTATCTGCTGCATCGTATATTAATAATGTGAGAATTAATAATACGAGAAGTATTACTCAGTATTTGAAAAATAATTATAAATTTGAAGAAGAAATAGTAAGTAATGATGATAAAATGACTTATGAAATGATACTAGGGTTAAGGAAAATAGAAGGAGTTAATAAAAAAGAGTTTAAAAATAAGTTTGGTGTGAAAATTGAAGATAAATTTGATATAATAGATTTAATAAATAAAAAACTATTAATAGATAAAGATGGATACATATATATACCAAAAGATAAATTATATGTATCTAATATGATATTATTAAATTTTATTGGAGGTAAAAATGGAAAAGATAGATAATTTTAAAAGAGAGCTTAATTATATAAAAAAAGATTCTTATAGGGAGGATTTAAAAACACTAATTAGTTTTTTACCTGATTATTTTTTTGAAATAGCAGCTTCATCAACTGGTAAATATCATCCTTCATATGCTTTAGGAAATGGCGGTTTACTTAGACATACGAAAGCAGCATTAAGAATAGCAAAAGAATTACTTAATAATCCTAGTATAGGTGGTAAATATACATCTGATGAAAAAGATTTAATGTTGATGGCACTTTTATTACATGATGGATTAAAATTAGGGATTGATAGGGAAAAATATACTAGATTTGATCATCCGATTCTTGCTAAAGAATTTGTTGAAGAACACATGGATGATATTAATTTAACTGATGATGAAATAGAGTTTGTTGGAGATTGTATAAAGACTCATATGGGTCCATGGACCAAAGATTTTAATGATAATGAAGTCTTAGAAGCGCCATACACTAAATATCAAAATTTTGTGCATATGTGTGACTATCTTGCTAGTAGAAAATTTTTAGAAGTCCCATTTGATGAAAATAATAATATTATAGAATAAAAAAAGAGGTTATTATATAACCTCTTCTTCATTGCTAATTATTTCTTCAGTTACAATTGGTGTTTCAATTATATTTAAACTATTTTCATTATTAATAGCATTATTATCTTCATTTGGCATATCAATTGTTTGATTATTATTAGTAGTATTCTCTATAATTTCTTCTTTATTTGAATCAATTAGATCATTGACATTAGTATTAGTAGAAAAATTATCCTTATCATTATATATATCACTTTCATCATCTAATTCATCATCAATATCAATAATTCTATATATTTCATCGAAATTAGTTAATCCTTCTAGAACTTTTTCTAAACCATCTTGTAGTAGGGTAGTTACATCACCTTTATATACTAAACGTTTTAGTTCATCTCTATCTAAATCAGTATTAATAGCTTCTCTTACTATATCATTTAAAAGCAATACTTCTTGAATAGCAATTCTTCCTTTATATCCTTCATGGCATTCATTGCAACCAGCAGTATTAACAGTATATATTTCATTAACATCTCTTTTTAAAACTTTTTTAAAAACCATTTTTTCATAATCTGTGGTTTCTTTTTTTATTTTACATTTATCACAAAGTTTTCTTGCAAGATTTTGGGAAATAATACCTGTTAGTGAAGTTGAGAGTAAATATCTTTCTACACCCATATCTAATAGTCTTTCAATTGTAGTAAGCGAATTATTGGTGTGGACAGTCGATAATACTAAATGACCTGTTATTGAAGCTCTAATGGCTATTTTTGCTGTCTCTGAATCACGAATTTCACCAATTAGAATAATGTTTGGATCTTGTCTTAAAATAGCTCTTAAAGCAGAAGCAAATGTCATTCCAATTTCACTATTAACTTGAACTTGATTAATTCCTTCTATATTCATTTCAATAGGATCTTCAACAGTTATTATATTTGTGCTTTCCTTATTTAATTGTTGTAAAATAGAGTAGGTAGTTGTACTTTTACCAGTACCAGTTGCCCCAGTAACCAAGATAATACCATTAGGGACACTAATCATTTTTTGAAGTTTTTCAAAATTATTTTTAGAAAAGCCTAAAGAATCAATACCTTCTAAACTCATAGAATAATCTAAAATTCTAATTACAATTTTTTCACCTTCATTAGTAGGAAGTGAAGATACACGCATATCAACATCTATTCCTTTTATAGTTCCTTTAATAGCACCATCTTGTGGCAATCTATTTTCAGTTATATTCATACCCGCAATCAACTTAATACGTGTAGCTAAATTTTTATGATATAAAGTTGGTACCAATGTATGATCTGCTAATTGACCATCTATTCTCATACGAATTTTTAATCCATTTTCAACTGGATCAAAATGAATATCACTCGCACGATTTTTTACACCATATACTAATATATCATCAACTAAATCAACTATAGGAATTTTAGAAAAATCATACTGTACCATACTTTATCTCCCTTTTTATTTTTTTACTCTAGTATTTATTCATAATTTATTATATAATAAATTTAAGATATAATCAATAAGGAAAGTGATTTTATGAAAAATAATAAGGGGTTTATACTTATTGAGCTTCTAGTTGTCGCAGTCTTTACATCGGCATTATTTACATTTTTATATGTTAATGTAATTCCTTTAATTGGAGATTATGAAAAAGAAGAACGATATGATACAGTTGAAACTAAGTATATTTTATATGATATAAGAAAATCTATATTAGAGTTTGATGATGGTACATGGACTAATATTAAAACAAAAGTCAATAATGATGGCTTAACAAGACTTTATTGCTATAATAATAATAAAATACATTTTTATAATAATACTTGTGATACTACAGATGATAATACATTGTCTAAAGTCTATCAAATTTATGATATTAAATCTCTTTATATAAGTAGATATGGTGTTGGTAAATATAATGATGGATATACGCCAGAAGGAGATAGTTATAAAAGTTTAAAAACAGAAGTAGCAAATAATAATTATACTTGTACTGACGAATGTTCAAATAATAATATTAATTATTTAACACAAACTGAAGAATATATAAAATCAATGAAAAGTTATACTTTAGGATATGAATTTAAAAGTTCATATTATAGAATTATTGCATGTATGACATTACTTGATGATGATAAATTATACTGTGGTAGTATTGAACTAATGAGATAGGTGATTATATGAAGAATAATAAAGGATTTACGTTGATTGAATTAATGGTTGGAATTTCTCTAATAGCAATTATTATATTACCTATTTTTGGAGTAATATTGGGTTTTAAGAATAAACAAATTCAAATATCTAATAAAGCAGAAATTTCAGATTTTAGGAATGAAGTTTTAATTGATATAGAAGAAAATATTATTAAATATGGTATTAGACATATTTGCTTATCAAATTCAAATAAAGAAGCTAGGTTAGTATATTATGAAGATGAATTAGATTCAGATTCTATAAAATATGATGATATAATAATAGATGATTCTAATAATAGTATTACTATTGGAAATGAAATTAAGAATAATACATATAAATTATCTATTAAAGATTCAAAAATAGAGGATTTTACATATATATCGAAGAAGAAAAAAGATACTACTGGATATTTTAATATTCTTGAAAATTCATTAGGAAACAATACAAAAACATTTAAACTAATAATTCCTATAAGTTATGAGAAAGATGATTATAGTATAGTTATAACATCTATATTTAAACCTGATAATTCAAATGATTACTGTCTATCCTAGATATAATGGTTAACAAATAATAAGGTAATTATTATATAAAGTATACTACTAATAAAAACATGCAATACTCTAGATAAAAGATATCTAGAGTATTTTATTTTAATATTTTCTAGTATTCCCATAACTTGCATATGAATACTAATACCACCAAAAGATAAAAAAGCAGTAATTAATAGTCCTTTAAAGTATATATTAACATCTAAAAGAGAAACATATTTAACCCCTTGTGTTAATTCTAATATGCCTCTAAGTATACTTGATGATAAATCAGATATATAAATATACTTAAATATTAGTGTTGAAAATATTATAAATATAGTAATTGTTCCTAAGATATAAGTCAGTGTATTAATAGAATTATTAATTGCCTCAGTTAAGCAATTTATTAAACTTTTCCTTTGGATATTTACTTTACTAGTAATAGATACATATTCTTTTCTAAAAATAATACCAATTATAATATTACCAAAATAATGAGATATCATTATTATAAAGCATAGTTTTTTATCATGGATTAATGTATAAATAGTTCCTAAAATAAATAAAGGATTAGAAAAATGAGTAAATGTTATTAAATGATTTGCCTCTTCTATTGTAATTATTCTTTCTTGATATAATCTTGTAATATATTTAGCACTTGATGGAAAACCTGATAAAATACTCATAATAATAATGAATGAACATGTATCACGCAAGTGAAATATCTTCTTTACTAAATTTCTAAATATTTTACCTATAAAATTTACAAAACCATAATTAATAAGTAATTCTGATATTATAAAGAAGGGAAATAAAGAAGGAAAAATATTATTTTTCCATACTTCTAAAGAAAAGATGGCACTAGTAATAACATCTTTAGAATTAGTTAATATAGTTAATAGAATTATTATTAAGAAAAATAGTATCGTAAAATTTTGTATATTTTTTTTCATATTTAGGCTTCTTTCTGTTATAATTAGTAATAGGGATGATATTATGTTTAGTAAATTATATGAAAAAATTAAAGATTATTTAAAAGAAAATTATAAATTTATTCTATTTGAAATATTTGTGATATTAATATTGATAATACCACTTCCTTATTATGTTAATACAACGGGTGGAATTATTAATGTAGATAAATATATATCTGTTAAGGAAAAGAATCCTAGTAAAGGAAGTTATAATTTAGCTTATGTTAGTAGTTATAGAGCAACTTTGCCTACATATTTGCTTACTTATATTATGCCAAATTGGGATTTAGAAAATATTGAGAATTATACATATAACAATGATGAAGATGCTAGTGATATTTCTTCTCGTGGTAAGTTAGAGCTTACTACTGCTAATAATGCAGCTATTGAAGTAGCATATGATAAGGCTAATAAAACTTATGAAATAACTAATAGCTATTATAATGTTGTATATATTGATAAAGAGGCTGAGACTACTTTAAAAGTAGGAGATATGATTTTAGAATTTGATGGTAAAAAGTTATCTAATCTTGAAGAGTATAGTAAATATATAACAGACAAAGATATTGGTTATACTTTAAAGATGAAAGTAAAACGAAAAGATAAAGAAGTTAATGCTACAGCGAAAGTTGTAAATATTGAAGGTCAAAAAATGATAGGACTTAGTATTTATAAAACTTTTGATTATAATACAAATCCAGATATTGATATTAATTTTTCTAGAAGTGAAGAAGGACCTTCTGGAGGATTTATGACAGCTCTTGCTATATATGATAAATTAATTGATAAAGATTTAACTCATGGATTAAAAATAGTAGGTACTGGGACAATCGATAGCGAAGGTAATGTTGGCACTATTGATGGCGTTAAATATAAACTAAGGGGTGCTGTAAAACATAAAGCAGATATTTTCTTTGTACCTAGTGGAAGTAATTATAATGAAGCAATTAAATTAAAGAAAAAATATAATTATAAGATAAAAGTGATTAAAGTAAAAAGAATTGATGATGCAATTAATTATTTAGATGATATTAAATAAGGAGTAGTTATGAAACGTAAATTATTCATTGTAATAGTTATTATATTAGTAATATTTATATCTATATTTTTGATTTTAAATAGAAGTAAAGATAATCCAGATGGATTAAAATTTAAAGAAGAATATGAAAAATATAATAATATAGAAACAGATGATGGATATGTATATCCTACTGTTACTATCGATAAAAATAATCCTATGTATTATGCAACTGGTAAAGAAATAATTAAATTATTGAAAAGTGGCACAGGGATAATCTTTTTTGGTAGTCCTACTGATCCTTGGAGTAGAAATGCTATTAATGTTTTATTGGATGCTAGTTCTTCTACTGCTATTGATAAAATATATTATATGGATCTAACTAAGAAATATGATTTTTATGAAGTGAAAAATGGACAAGTTATTAATACAAGAGAAGCTAGTGATGATTATTTAGAAATGGTTAAAATATTAGATAAACATTTAAATAATTATATATTAAATAATGATGATGATTATATTGATACTAATATTAAAAGAATATTTATGCCATTTGTCATTTTTGTAAAAGAAGGTAAAATAATATCTACTAGAGAAGGAACTACGGCATCACATATTAATAATGGAAATGGGTATATTGAATTACAAAAAGGGGAAATTAATGAGCTTTATAATTATTACGTTGATAAAATGATAATAATTGCAGATGCTAGTTGTGATAAAAAATGTTAAACAAGTAAGGGGGAAAAGTTATTTATGAATATGTTAGTTACTGATAACAATACAATAGGTAATTTACCAGTTATTAAAGAACATGATGAACATACTATATATGAATTACCAATTAATAAAGGAAGAATTAAAATATTTAAAAATCCTGATATGATAGATTTTAATTTTATTGTTAGATTGATAGAAAATTATCATTTAGAAAAACATGGCATTTTAGTACCTAATAGTAAGGTAATATCAACTTTTAAAAGTAATCCATTAGCAACAGTAGGTTTTTATTATAATTATTTAGATAGTGATAGTATTGAAGATATAATTAATGGTAAATCAGTGTTGCAAGCATCATTACGTCAAATTAATGATGCTTATATGGAAGCCTTAGATAATATTGAATTTTTTACTAAGAATGGTATAAATTTAAGTGGGATGAGTTCAAATAATGTTATATATACTAAAGATAATAAAATATTGTTTACTAATATAGAAAAATTAAATATGAGTATGGGTAGGAATGGTAATAATATGCAACTATTTAAGGAATGTGTTGATCCTATAAAATTAATTAAAATGCTAGATAGAAAATAATTGAATTTATTATTTATATATGATACATTGTAAATAGGGATGATATTGATGATTATATAATTTAACTTTAATTATTGTTAATCATTTTGGGAGGTTTGTATGAATGAAAAAGAATTTAGAACTAATATTTCTAATGATGAATATTTAGAAATACTTAGCGCTTTATGTTCTACTAATCATGCTTATGGAAG
>CAYRAF010000016.1:0-24559 GCA_964422195.1 uncultured Muribaculaceae bacterium
AAATGAAGCAACATGACCTGATGCTACCCAAACTTCAGGATTCATTAGTATTGCCGCATCCAAACCATAGTTATACGGATTTTCTTGGATAAATCTTTTCCACCAAGCTCTTTTAATATTTTCTTTTAACTCTTTACCTAAAGGTCCGTAATCCCATGAATTAGCAAGACCTCCATATATTTCACTTCCTTGAAATATAAAACCATATTGTTTACAATAATTAACCATCTTTTCCATATTAATATCCATTTTTATTCAACTCCTTTTTATATTGTTTGCTATTGGCATCAGTATTTTTAATATTATTTTCATTTACTATACTATATGCTAATTTATTATACTCAAAGGGTAAACCTTCTAAAACTATATTAGTTCCTCTGCTTTCTATATTAATAAATTCATGAGTATATGTATTATCAATAACTTGATCTTTAATTGAAATTTGTTCAATACTAGCTTCATTTCTACCTATAGCCCTTTTTAGTATATCTATAAAAAACTCCTTTTCACTTAAATTAAAATCTACTCCTCTGTCTGTCACAATGATACCAATAGCAATTGAATTATTGCTTTTATCATAAAAACTTCTATAATTATTACCAGAAATTTTAATAATCGATTTATTATTATCTAACGTTTCATTAACATTTCTTGCCCTATCTTTATTATAAGTACTTGTAATTAAGTCTATTAATTCTCTTTGATAATTTTCAAGTTCACTAGATGTCAAATCTATTTTTATTGTTCCACTATTTATTAATGAGACTAATACAATATTCTTCTTTAGTTTAATACTATTAATTTCATGTTTTAATAACAATCCCCCAATTATAGAAAAAGCATTACTAAAGTTTTCTTTTTTTAGATGGTTATAATAATCAAAACTAGCATTTTTTACTATTGAATATTGTTGACTATCATCATAGTTAAATCCTTTGATTAAAAATAACTGTTGTCCTTTTTTTTCTTTTATTGTTAATTTTTTAAATGTACCATATATAACTTTTTCTGGTTCTTTTATTACCATATTAACCTCCTTTAAACAAAAAACTTCTAAAATTATAGGGACGAATTAATCGCGGTTCCACCCTATTTATTCTAGAAGAATCTCTCATTAATATACTGCTCCGGGGTTCCAATCCATCATCACACTTATAAAGTAATTATATTATTTTTAAATTTTGCTGTCAAATTAATGTTTACTACTATTTATTAATCGTTTGCCCTTAACTTTTGATAAATCTAAAACTGGCGATTCATCTTCAACTAATAATTCAGTAGCTTTAGCACTTCTTTCTTGACATAAATTTCTAATTTCAAAACACAAATCATTATATTTAACTAAATTATCATCTCTTACCATAATAGAACTACTTAACTCATCTTTAGCAGCTTCTAATTCTTTATTATTTTCTTCTAAAGATGCATTTAAATCTTGAATTCTACTTTGTATTTCTGTCTTATCAGTAATTTGTCTTTTATTTTTTTTCTTTTTTCCTTCATTTAACAATTTATTATTTAACTCCTGTAGTTCATCGTTAGCCGCTGAAATTTGCTTATATATTAGTTTTATTCTAGATTCAATTATTTTTACATTCATTTTATCTAGGTTTTGTCTTTTCTTTAATGCAGTTGCTTCTTTAGATAATTCTAATATTCTTTTTAATCGCTTATCAATTGTTTTATCAGTTAAATCATCATATATATTCATAACATCGCCTCTTAAAATTATTTGCAAGATTTATCATACTATATCTTATTTATTTTGGCAATAATTATTTTAATTTTTTTATTATCTAACATTAAAGTCAACAACATTACCAACATTATAATATTCTAAAATGATATGTTTATCATCAAATAATTCTTCTATTTTTACTAATTTATCATTCTTAGATTTAATTTTAAGAATATTATCAGTGATTTTACCATCTATATACATATTATATGAATTTTCTATAGAACCATCATCATCCCGTTTATCAGTTATAAACTTACTTTTAGAAAATATTTTATCTATGTTAACTAAATCAATATATTTATACTCTACATAAGGATTATCTACCATTACATATTCATTTCCTTTTTTTATCATGTAAACATTATTCTCTTTATAATAAGTATTATTATTATAATTAAATAGTTCTTTATTATTGTAGTGTTTACCTTCATAAATATATTTATTTTCACCTTTAGTCACAGTATACTTAAATTCATAACTATTCATATTTAGTTTTTCAGTATAACCACCAGTATATGATTGATTTTCTTCATCAACTGGAACACTACTAGTTCTCATAGCTATAATTAAGACTACAAAAAATATGAAATAAGCTCCTAATATTAATCTTGCTCTTTGCTTTTCATCTGTAACTAATTCTTTAAAATTAATTTTTTTCTTACTCTTCTTTTTATTTTCTTTTTCTTCCATACTACACCTATTTTAATACCTTCCCTAAAATATCCTTATTACCATTTAAAAATTCTTTAAAATTCATTTTTCTTTTTCCTTCTAGCTTTAAACTAACTATAATAATAGAACCGCCATTCAAAGCAATTACTATTCCTTTTTTATCTATATCAATAATAGTTCCTGGATCTTTTTCTGATACATAATCATTATATATAACATCATAAATTTTTAACACTTTATCATCTAAATAACAATAAGCTCCTGGCCATGAGTTTAGACCTCTAATTTGATTAAAAACAACTCTAGCAGACTTAGAAAAATCTATCTTTTCTTCTTCTCTTTTGATATTCCACGCAAATGTTACTTCTGATTCATCTTGTTTTATTCTATCATTTGTACCATCTATTATAGAAGGTAGAGTTTCAAGCAATAATTCACGTCCCATTATTGATAATTTATCATGAAGTATTTCTGTAGTCATATCATCTGTAATCTTTATTTCACTTTGACTGATTATATCTCCATTATCCATCTTTTCATCCATATACATAATAGTAATACCAGTTTTTTCATAGCCATCAATGATTGCTTTATGAATAGGAGCTCCTCCTCTAAGTTTAGGAAGAAGTGATGCATGTACATTAATACAACCAAGTCTTGGACAATCAAGTATTTCTTTTGGAATAATCTGTCCATAAGCACAAGTTACTATAATATCTGGTTTTAGATCAAGTACTCCATTATAATCTTCTCTTATCTTACTAGGTTGTAAAACTAATATATTAGATTTCTCTGCGACTTCCTTTATAGGAGTTTTAGTAAGTATCTTTTTTCTACCTACTTCTTTATCTGGTTGTGATACTACGCCAACTACATTATAATTATTTATTAATCCCTCAAGTATTGGAACTGCAAATTCAGGTGTTCCCATAAAAACAACACGTATATCTTTATTCATTATATCACCATTATAAGTATACTATAAATTTTTAAATAAAAAAAGAAGTACAAAAGAAAAACTTGAATTTTTTCAAGCCTTAATTCTACTTTGTCTTCTTATTTACTTTTTGATCTTCTACTTTTATTTCAATAGGTGCAGCTACTCCTTTTGTAATTGTTAAATTACCATATTTTTTTAAACTATCTAGTTCTACACTTGTTATAGTAACAGATGTAGGTTCATAAAGATATGTACCTGCATCAGCAAAATAATCCTCACTTTTCATAAATCTTTTTAAACTATCATAAGTTTTTACAAATATAAAGTTCTTATCCATTAAAGGATCTTCTGCTAAAACGCTTAAAGTTCTTCCATGAATGAACATCCATTCTGAGCTATATGTGCTATGTTTAGTTATACCCCAATACAATGTACTTATAGCAGTTCCATAACAGCTCCCTATTTTTTTGTTTTCAAATTTATTTGGATTATATCCATCAGTTTCAGAGATGATTTTTACATACTCAGCTTTTGTAAAATGGAAATCATCTTCTACTTTCTTTATGTATTTATCTATAGAATCTTGATATTCATTATAAAACTCTGCAACTGTATGCGAAGTAGTATCACTAAAGTCATCTTTATGATCTAAAAGTTGCAACGCTAATAACACTTCAGGTGCTTCCTTCCTACCTGTTTCTTTATAAATCCTTTTATAAGCATTATATAATCTTTTTACTGTCCCAATACTTTCCATAAATACCTCCTGATGACAGTTATTATACTATAAACTATAACAAAAATCAAACATTACTAATTTACTAAATAATTCTATATTTACTTATAAATTTTTTTTGAAATAATTAGCTTTGTTCGATTGTTTTAA
Source organism: uncultured Muribaculaceae bacterium (assembly GCA_964422195.1). Taxonomy (GTDB): domain Bacteria; phylum Bacillota_I; class Bacilli_A; order RF39; family UBA660; genus CALVUP01. Next base: position 4,240 of record CAYRAF010000016.1, read on the forward strand.
CTGTTTACTTATTGTATAATATTTATAGGAACATTTAGTCGTTGGGTGTCTACCTCTATTTTCAAAAGGAAAGGAGGTGTTATGGTGAAAAAACGTGAATACGTTTGTAAAGTTTTACTCCTACTAGCCATAATTTTATTCCTTCTATTGATGATAATAGTTGTAATAAAAAAATGACACTTAAGTCATAAGACTTAAATGTCTAAACAATAATTAATTGGGTAGACATTCAACATGCAAAAACTGAATGTTCCCTTTTATATTTTATGCAAGTTTCCTTGACATATTCATTATAACATATTGTTAACTTTTATGCAAGTAATTGATATCTACATCATAATAACTATGACATATAAAATAAATTCTTATCAAAAAACAATAGAAGAAGTTTTCTATAAACTATTAGGATTAAAATCAATATCGATTTTTACTTTAGCATTACTTTTGTAATGTTCATCAATCGATTCTAATGTTTCATATAAATTATCTTCTTTTTTATATTTAATGATAATACCAAATCTATAAGTATTATTAACCTTAAACACATTACATACAGAAGGACCTAGAATAATAGAATTATTTAATTTTTTCTTCAATAAATTACCAATATTTGTTGCTTCATTCCTAGCAGTTTCATAATCCTTACTAATTACTTTTAAATAAGTTAAATAATAATATGGAGGATAAGAAAGTTCTCTTCTAATCATCATTTCTGTATTATAAAAGCCTAAATAATCATGTTCTTTTGCATACTTAATTGCATAATGTTCCTTATTAAATGTTTGAATAATAACTTTACCTATCTTTTTTCCTCTTCCACTTCTACCTGCGACTTGATCTAGAAGTTCAAAAGTAACTTCACTACTTCTAAAATCAGGTATATTTAAAGATGTATCTGCATTAATTACTCCAACTAATGTTACATTATCAAAATCAAGACCTTTAGCTATCATTTGCGTACCAAGTAATATATTATATTTCTTACTTTTAAAATCTTCTATTATTCTAGCATGCGCACCCTTCCTACTAGTAGTATCAAAGTCCATTCTAACAACTTTAGCTTTTGAAAAAAGTTTTTCAATAACTTCTTCTATCTTCTGTGTTCCTGTACCAAGTTGCTTCATTGATTCTTCCTTACAATTTGGACAAGTATTATTCAATTTAGTAGCATATCCACAATAATGACATCTTAGCATATTAGATGTTTTATGATAAGTTAAACTAATATCACAATTAGGACATTTTTCTACATATCCGCAGGATGAACAAGTAATAAATGACGAATATCCTCTTCTATTTAGAAGTAAAATAACCTGTTCATCTCGATCTAGAGTTTTGTTAATTTCATCTATTAATTCTATAGAAAAACCATTCTTACTTTTTTTAATAGCTTCATTCATATCAATAATTTCAACTTTAGGAAGAGCTTTTTTATTTATTCTATTAGGAAGTTCTAAAAGATGATAAACACCCTTTTTACTCCTAGCATATTCTTCTAATCTTGGAGTAGCTGATCCTAATATTACTTTAGCATCATGATATTTACTTCTTTTAATAGCAATATCAATCGCATTATATTTAGGATTATTATCCTGTTTATAAGAAGATGTATGTTCTTCATCTATCACAATAACTCCTATATTTTTAAGTGGTGCGAATATCGCACTTCTTGCACCTATTACAATATCAACTTCTCCTCTAGCAATCTTCCTATATTCATCATACTTTTCTCCATCAGATAAAGCACTATGAAGTACTGCGATATCACTACCAAATCTACTTTTAAAGCGATTAACCATTTGAGGAGTTAAAGATATTTCTGGAACAAGCACAATCGCACTTTTATCCTGTTTTAAATAATAATCTATTATTTCCATATATACTTCAGTTTTACCAGATCCTGTTACTCCATGTAACAAATAAGTATTATTATTACTATTAATAACTTCATCTACTACATGTTTTTGATCAGATGTTAACTCATACTTTTTACCATCAAAAATACCATTATCTTCTAATCTATATACTTCTTTTTCATAAGTAGCTAAAACACCTTTTTTAATTAAAGTATCTACACTACTCTTAGATATCTTATTAACGTCACTTTTAAGTACATTATTATTTTTTTCTAAATAATCCACAATTTTTGCTTGTGAATCATTTAATTTTATACTAGTATAATTATCTAATTTAACATAAGTATTAACTTTAGCATTAACTTTTGTTTTTCTACTAGCTTTATATCCTTTTGGAAGCATAGCTTGATAACAAGAAATTAAAGTACATAATAATTCTTTATGCATAACTTTTCCAAGTTCTAACAATTCTTTATTTAAAATAACTTCTTTATCTAATACTTCAATAACTTCCTTCAAGTCTTTTTCATCACTATTATTCTTTATATCTAATATAAAACCTATAAGTTCCATATGTCCAAAAGGAACTTTTACACGAACTCCAACTTTAACCTTTTCTTCAAGTTCTTTAGGGACAACATAGTCAAAGATTTTATCTACGTTTTTATTAGCAATTTCAACAAGTACACCAACAACCATATCATCACCTCTTAAGCTTATTATAAACAAAAAAAAATACTATTGCTAGTATTTTTATTCTTTAACTACAGATTCTAGAAAAAGTATACTCTAATTGTTTAATGTCTTTATTATCATAACCACTACCTATACCATAGCTCTTAAATTTATTATTTACTTTAAAAACTATAGATCCAAGCTCATAATTACCAGTTTTTTCTACAGTTTCAAATGTTATATATAGAAAATAAGATGAATTACCTGTAATTCTAATTGTATTTATATCAACTTTACTATTTCCTATACTCTCCATACCCTCTATTGATTCTTTGATTTCATTTTTATCCTTATCAGTCAATTGATATGTACTATTAAAGCTATATAGTGCACATGTATTATCTTGAATTTCTACTTCCAATTGTTCTTCTTGTATCTTTTCTTCAATTTGATTTTTAACTTGTTTATTTTCTCTTTCATTAATGAATTTCTTATCATAAACTATATAGCCACCCAGTCCTAATACCATAATGATTAAAACTATAACCAAACCTATTAATCCCTTATTACTTTTATTTTCCATTTTATTCCTCCTATTCTTAAGTTAATTATAATATTTACCCACCCCGTGTCAATATTTTGACATAAAAAAAGTCTACTTGACGTAAACTGTTAAGAGCGTACTAAATAAGTTGTTTCAAATATTCTCTTGTCAGATGCATACTTTAATATAAATTTATTATTCTCTTTACAAATAATAATACCAATTGTCTTATTTTGATTAATTGTTTTTATATGTTCATCAATATAATTCATATATACATCTATTTGACCTATATGTTCTTTCTTTAACTCTGTTACTTTTAATTCTACTACTACGTAACAATTAAATTTAATATTAAAAAGAAGTACATCTATATAATTATATCTATTTCCTATTCTTATTTTATATTCATTTTTAATATAACAAAAACCTGTTCCCAGTTCAGTCAAAAAACTATCTATATTTTCTAATATTAATTGCTTTAATACTCTTTCAGATACATCTATATTTTTATTTGGAGTTTTTATTAATATTGGATTTTTAATATAATCTTCTATATGTTCTTTATTATTATTCTCTAATCTTTCCTTTGCTTTTTCATCTAACCTCTCATATTCATGCATTTTTATTCTTTTTCTTAATTCTCTTACCGATAGATTTTCTTCTATTGAAATCTTTATATAATAATTTATTTTATTCTCATTAAACCAAATAATTTCACAATAATGAGAATATGTCAAAAGGTCCGACAGTGTCGGACTTTTTGAAAAAACAACAAAAAATCTCCTATAATATTTTAATCTAGTAGGTGTATATCCCTTACCAAGTTCATTTGTTAAACTTGTAGAATATTCCTTTATTATTCCCTCTCCATAATGTTTTCCTGCTTCTAATAATAACTTACCTACATTATAACAAGTTAATAAATCATGTTTATTTTTAGAATAATCCTTTACTTTCTTATAATTTTCATTGTTTATTAGTTCTTTCTTTATCTCATTATAATAATTCATATAATCTCCTTTCTTACATAATAAAAATAACAAATAGAAATTCTATCTGTTATTGATCTTCATTAGTATTATAAGTATATTAATTCTAAAAATCTTGTATTTTTTTATAAAAAATCAATTTCTTCTATTTTTACTAATTAACTCTAAATTTTCAGTTAACTGTTTTATTCTTTCAATAAGTCTTCTTGCCTTTACTTTATCTACACCACCTGATGTTAATGATAAATGTTCTTCAAGTTCATCTAAAGATAAATTAGAAGTAAAGAATGTTGGTAATTTTTCATCCATTCTATATTGAAGTATTACACCTAAAACTTCATCTCTACCCCAAGCAGTTAAGTTTTCAGCACCTATATCATCAATTAATAATAAATCAGCTTTTTTTATTAAATCAAATTTATCATCAAAAGTATTTTCACTAAATGATGTTTTTAATTTCCTTAAAAATTCAGGAAAATATACAATAATACTATTAACTTCTTTTTTAGCAAGTTCATTAAACATAGCGGCTAATAAATATGTTTTACCAGATCCAAAACTACCTGATAAATATAAACCCTTTTGATCAGAACTATTTTCATAATTATTTATAAATTCTTTAATATATTTTAATATAGGAACTCTATTCTTATCATCTTTATATACGTTCTTTAAAGAGGCCTCTTTTATTTCTTTTGGGATATCAAACAAAGTGACATATTCTTGATATTTATTATCTTTTAAATACTTATTCTCATATTTACATGATACATATGAAAAATCAATTATATTATTATTTATAAATGGTGTATAACAAAAACCTTCCACCTTATTCTTACATTCAAGTAATCCTTTACAATTTTTACAATTGTTTTTCTCACAACAAGCTTCTTTTAATGATGAAGTATATTTATATCCAACACTATCTTTAATCTTATAGTAATTTATAAAGTTTTTAAAAACTTCTTCTTTTAATTCTTTATTATAATCTACTCTTAACTTATTAATATCCTCATCTTTTAATTTAACAATACTATTTACATTTTTCATAAATATCACCAATTATATTGTACTCTATATTGAATAAAAAAAGCAAATAAAAAAGTAGTTATTCAACTACTAATAATAATACCGCTACTGCTAATAAGATAAAAATAAGTGCATATGCCAAACATCTTGTCTTTAAATCAGCGTCTAATGATTCTTCTCTTATTTCCTCTTTCTTATCTAATCCTACTACTTTCTTTTCTTCAATAGTATTTGCTATTTTTGTAACTGGTGTTTTCTTTGCAGTACTTACTTTTTTAGGTGCAGCTTTTTTTGTTGTCGTTTTCTTTGTTGGAGTTTTCTTTGTAGTAGTTTTCTTAGTAGTTGTTGCTTTTTTAGCTGTTGTAGTCTTTTTAGCTGGTGCCTTTTTTGTAGTACTTGTTTTTTTAGTAGCTTTTGTAGCTGTTTTTTTTGTTTCTGCCATTTATAATACCTCCTACTCTGTCTTAATATTATCATTTTTTATGCATTATGGCAATATTAATATTTCAATTTCACTATTTTTTACATTTTTCATAAAATATATAGAAAGGAGTAATTATATGTATCCTAATAATTATTATATATCAAATAATAGAAGATTTAATAGACCAACAAATAATAATAATAATGATGATAGATTTGCTGGAGGATTTTTAGTACCTGCTTTACTTGGAGGTGCCGTTGGATATGCTGTTGGAAACAATAATAGACCATTATTCTATTATCCATCATACCCATATTATCCAATGCCATATAACAACTATCCTTACTATTATAATAACTATTATTTCAGATAATTATCTATTTAAATTATAGTTTAACATATCAAATATTTTGATATGTTTTTCATTTATATCGTTTAAACTATTTATAAGATCATTATAAATATCATCTAAATTATCAATACTTTTTTCAAAATATTCCATATAAATGTATTTTAACTTATCAACTTCTTTATTCTTATAAGATTTTATTAATTCCTTTTTTAATCCTTCCTTAACTGCAAATTCTCTTCTAGTTAAAAAGTCTTCCTTAGATTTATTTGTTTTTTTATAATTAATAGCCATTTCTTTTAATTTATGAGAAATATCTATAACATCTAATTCTTCTTCCAATAATAATTTTGATTTTTTTATACTCTTAAACTTATCATTAAATAAAACAGCTAATACTCTATAACCATCTGTTAATAATATAGCTGGTTTTACTTCCTTTGTTTTAAACAATTCCATACCATTTTTTATTTCATTACTAAACTCATCTTTAATAGTTATATCATATAATTCAAAATCATCCATTATTCTTGAATCAACCTTAATAAGCTTTATTTTTCTAATATGCTCAATATTATCATCTTTCTTCCATTCATAAAAATCATATATTCTATTATTTGAAAAATTAAGTAATATATCATAAATGTATATCATTTTTATCTCTCCTTTTATATATTGATATTAATATTAAAATTATTCCTAATATACTTAATAAACATTCAGTATGAGTTAATATAAAGATAATATATTCTTTAAAACTATATCCAATAGTAAGTAAATTTAAATATAAAATAATATAAGTACACCCAATAATCAAAAACATAAAACCAAATAAGAACAAAGCAATTTTATAAAACATATTTCACCTTCTATTATGCAATATTTTGATAAATTAATACTCTACTATAGAATATTTTTTAAGCTTTAAAAAAGAACTATTTATTGCATGCATTAATAAAAAAAGTTATAATGTAGTTGAGAAATGAGGTGTTTTTATGGCTGGTGTTAAACATAAAAAACAAGGAGAATTAATTATTATATCTGGAACTACTTGTGCAGGTAAAGGTACTGTTATTAAGAAATTATTAGAAAAAAATAATAATTTATGTTTGTCACTTTCTTATACTTCAAGAGATATGAGAGATGGAGAAGTAGATGGAGTTGATTATAAATTTATCACAAGAGGAAAATTTGAAGAAATGATTGATAATGGTGAATTCTTAGAATATGCTAAAGTAAGATATGGAGAATATTTTGGTACCCCAAAAGAAGAAGTTAAAAAACTATTAAAAACAGGAAAAGATGTAATTTTAGAAATTGATGTAGAAGGAGCAAGACAAATAAAAGAAATGTTTCCTGAAACAATTTTAATCTTTATAATGGCTCCTACTATGAGTGAAGTAAAAAGAAGAATTATTGAAAGAGGAAAAGAAACCCCTGAACAAATACTAGATCGTTTTAAAACTGCCTATAGAGAAATAGATCAAATACAAAAATATAATTATGTAGTTGTAAATGATGAAGTGGATACAGCAGTTAAAAAAATAGAAGCTATTCTTTTAAGTACTAAATGTAGAGTTGATAGAATAGAAGATATTTCTGTAGAAAATGAAGAAGAAATAATTCATGAATTCTTAATTGGAAAAGAATTTGATAATAGTAAAATAGATTATGATAAAAACAGCTAGTATTAGCTGTTTTTATATATCTTTATAATTTCTTCTGCAACTTTTATACCATCTATTGAAGCAGTAGTAATACCTCCTGCATATCCTGCACCTTCTCCACAAGGATATATTCCTTTAATGTTAGTCTCATACTTTTCATCTCTTAATATTCTTATTGGTGAAGATGTTCTAGATTCAACTCCTGCAAGTATAGCATCATCTCTATTAAAACCTTTTATCTTAGTACCAAAGTATTCTATTCCTTCTATTAGAGAATTAGATATATCTTTTGAAAAAAGTTCTTGTAAATTAGTAAGAGTATAATTACCTTTAAAAATAGGTTTTACTTTTCCTAATTCTTTTGTAACTTTATCTAATTTAAAATCTTTATATAATTGTATTGGAATATTACCATTTCCTAATTTATAAGCTTTTTCTTCTAACTTTCTTTGAAAGTACATTCCATCAAGCAAATTAGTACCATAATCATCTTCTGACACAGTAACAACAATTGCACTATTAGCATTTTTGCTATCTCTTTTATAATTACTCATTCCATTAACTACAAGTCTTTTTTCTTCACTAGAGGCATTTACCACATATCCTCCAGGGCACATACAAAAACTATAAACACCCCTATTGTTTTTTGTTGCACATGTAAGCTTATAATCTGCGGGTGGTAAGTTTTTATTGTTTCCATATTGGCTTTCATTAATCATATCTTGTGAATGAGAAATACGAAGACCTACTGCGAAAGGTTTAGACTTCATTTTTATCTTATTTACTAACATTTCAAAAGTATCTCTGGCACTATGGCCTAATGCAAGTACTAATATTTCACAATCTATTAATTCTTTATGATTTACTTCTATTTGTTTAACTTTATTACCTTCATATTTTATATCTGTAAGTTTTGTAGAAAATAAAAACTTCCCTCCTAGAATTTCTATTTTTTCTTTTAAATTTTTTATAACTTTTCTCAATAAATCTGTCCCAATATGAGGCTTATTTAAATAAAGAATTTCTTTTGGTGCTCCACAGTCTACAAATATCTCAAATACTTTTCTACCAATATGTCTTTTATCTTTTACTAAAGTATTTAATTTACCATCAGAAAAAGTTCCTGCCCCACCTAGACCAAACTGTACATTACTTTCAGTATTTAGTTTATTATCTTTCCAAAAGTTTTCTACATCTTTTACTCTTTCTTCTAAGTCTTTACCTCTTTCAATAATAATAGGTTTATATCCATAATAACTTAACATATATGCACAAAATAAACCTGCTGGACCACTCCCAACAATTACTGGTCTATTTTTTAAATCTTTATCTCCAAAGTTTTTTATTTCATACTTTTCTTCCTCATAAATACTAACATCTTTCATGTCCTTATATTTTTTTTCATTATTTAACTCAACTAACACTTCATATACATAATATATTTCTGGTTTGCCTCTAGCATCAATACTTCTTTTATATATTTGATAATTAAATTTCTCTTTCAAACGAAGTTTTTTCTTTATTTTTTTTCTAATTTGTTCATCTTGAATTTCATCTGTTAATACTTTTATACCATTTATCTTTATCATAAACTTCTACCACATTTCATTCCACTAATCCAAGCAAATGTTAAATTATATCCTCCACAATCACCATCTATATCTAACATTTCACCAATTATATATAATCCTTTTGCTAACTTTGATTCAAAATTATTATAATCTATTTCTTCTAATGTTACTCCACCACTACAAACTTGAGCTTTAGAATAAGGATTAACTCCAGTAATATCTAATGGAAAAAACTTTATATTTTTAGCAAGATTTCTTTTTTCTTCAACAGTTAAATTATACCAACGTTTTTCTTTTTGAATTTTACTTCTTTTTAATATAACACTTACTAATTTATTATTAAGTATTCCCTCAAATAATTCAAAAACACTTCTATCCACTAATGAATCATTTCTTTTGTTAATCCACTCAATAAAATCATTTATAGAATCAACTTTTATACTAGGTAAAAAATCTATAATAACATGTTCTTGTTTTTTATTAAGTAATCCTCTAGATACAAAGCTACTTAAATTAAAAACACATATACCACTTATACCATAATTAGTAAGTTGTATTTCTCCGGTTTCTTCTTTTATTAAATTACCATCTTCATAAAGATGAATACATACATCACTTCTAATACCAGACCAAGCATTTAAAAACTTTTCTTTTGCTTGTAATTGAACAAGTGATGGTAATACATCAACAATAGTATGATTAAACTTTTTAGCTAAGTCATAACCATTTGTTTTTGTTTTTAAACCAGCATGTGTTCCAGTAGCAAGTACAACTTTATCAAATAATATCTCCCCTGCATTAGTTTTTACTAAATACTTATCCTTATCTTTTTTTATATCAATTACTTCTCTATTTGTTAATATTTGTCCCTTTAATCGTTTTACTTCTATTAATAAGGCTTCTCGTATACTACTAGCTTGATTACTATTAGGATAATAATATCCGTTTTTTATTTTAGGAACAATTCCAATACTTTCAAAAAATGATATCACTTCTTTTAATAAATCTTTATCTATATACTTATTCATATTAACAGATGTAGAATGAAAATGATCTAAAGACATATCTTCATTAAAATAATTACATCTACCATTGCCAGTTACTAATATTTTTTTAGCTGCCTTTTCTTCTTTATCAAAAATAATCACTTCATTTTTATTTTTTAAAGCTTCTATTGCACATACTAAGCCAGAAGCTCCTCCACCTATTATCGCAATTTTACACATAAGCAAACACCTCATAATTAGTATATCATTAATAAAAGAACAAAACTACTGTGTTTGACAATTTATATATAAAAAAATATAATGATAATAGGTGATAATATGAATATAACTTATATAAATGAAGATACTAAAACGTATCATAAAAATAAAGAATCATATACTATTGATGATTGTGTATTAGTACGTACAACAGCTCACTTTCCTCATGATAGAATTGTACAAACACCTAAAAATGCACATGCATATTCTTATGAATCATCATCTTATTTTGCATATGCGATTGGAGACTATATTGATAAAATAGAACCTAATTTATCTTATTTAGAAAGAAAACTAGCTATAGAAGAAATGGAAAAAGGGTTTAAAGTGTTCTTTCCAACTTATAGAAGCACTGTCCATTTTGCCATTAATGGTCGCGTTGGTTCACATGGATATGGAAACTTTGAGGAAAGAGATTTTATAATTATTGAACCATTATCGCACCATATCGACGGAGAATCATTAATTGGTTTACGTGGAAATGATACATATTTTAACGATGATATTATTCTTTCAGAAGAAGCAAGTATAGTAATATCAAAAGAAAAATTTGAAAAAATGCAACAAGATAGTTCATTAATAGAAGAATTAAGTAAATTTCGTATATTTGTATATGAAGGAGATGAAATAGAAGCTGTAGGAAAAGCTATTCAATTATTAGGTTATGATACATATACAGTTAATGGTCATGGATATGTTGAAGATGAAGGTATGAAGATGATAAATTTTTTAAGGCAATTAGCTCTAGAAAAAGGTATTTCAAATGAACCACACGCTTATAGTGAAAGCAAATTAAATGATGATCAAGAACGCATGAAAGCATCACAAGAAATAGATGATGAGCACCTTACATTCATATTAGAAAATCTTGATGTTAGTGATGAATTAAAAGAAGAAATTAATTTGCAAAGACAAGTTGGTACAGAAGAAGATATGCAAAAATCAATTGTTAAACTAATAGAAAAAGTTGGACCAGAAAAAATAATTGAAGCAACACAAAAATACAATAAAGAAGCCCTACAAAAATTCCAAGAAAAAACAAGTAAAAAATAACAAACTATAATGTTTGTTTTTTTATACTATTATGATAACGTTTTTTTTACTCTCCTATTTTAAAAAGGATATCTAGTATATTTTTATCAACTATTACTTCTATCAATATTTAAAATAATTCCAATTGATGCCATACTAACTAAAAGAGAAGAACCACCATAAGATAAAAAAGGAAGAGTAACTCCTGTTACTGGTATCATACCAATTACTACCATTAAATTTAGAATTGCTTGAATTAACATTTGAAACGTTAATCCAAATACCAAATATTTAGCAAATAAATTTTCACTTTTTAAAGCAATTTTAAAACCACAATAAAGTATCATAATAAATAAAACTGCAACTATCATAATTCCTAATATCCCAAGTTCTTCACTAATTATTGAAAATATAAAATCTGTTTGAGGCTCTGGTAAATAGAACTGTTTTTGTCTAGAATTTAAGAACCCTACACCTAAAAGTCCCCCTGGCCCAATCGCATACAAAGATTGTATAATTTGAAAACCTGTACCTAAAGGATCGCTCCATGGATTTAAAAAAGATGTTATTCTATCCATCCTATATGGAGCTATTAAAACTAAAACTATTATACCTATTACTCCCATAAGACCACCAATTAAAAAGAATTTTATATTTACACCAGCTATAAATAACATGGCAATAACACTAATAATTATAATCATACCTGTACCAAAATCAGGTTGTAACATAATAAGACCAAAGACTAAAAATAATATTATTAGAATTGGTATAATACCCCTTTTTAGATCTTTAACATATTTATTACTATTAGCTAAATATTTAGCTGTAAAAATAATAAGAGCTATTTTTGCTGCTTCACTCGGCTGGATACCAAATCCTCCAATACCAAACCAACTTCTACTACCATTTCTAATACTACCTATTCCAGGGATTAAAACTAGTATTAATAAAATAATAGAAATAAATAATATCATATTTGATTTATTAAAATATATTTTATAATTAATTTTTCTAATAAAGAGCATTAGGATAGTACCTATAACGCCAAAAATAGCTTGGTTTTTTACATATTTAAAAGCATCATTAAATTTATATAATGACCATATTGAAGATGCTGAATATATCATTACAATGCCAAAAATAGTTATTAATAATACGGATATAAAGAGGATAAGATCATATCTTTTTTTCATTTTCTCACCTATTTAATTTTATAAAAAAAAATGTATAATATTCCAATTATACATTTACATGTTTCTTTATAACCATACTCCAAAGAATATTCCTGCCATAGCAAGAGTTAATCCAACTACTAAGAAAGCTTTTACTATGTCTACCTCACTCCAACCAAGTTTTTCAAAATGATGATGAAGTGGTGTCATTAAAAATAATTTCTTTTTAAATACAAATAACCAAAATACTTGTAAAATAACACTTAGAGTTTCTACAACAAATACTCCAGCCACTACAAGTAATGTTATTTCTCTATGAACAATAATAGCAATAGATGCCATAACAGCACCAAGGGCTAATGAACCTGTATCTCCCATAAATACTTTAGCAGGATGCATATTAAATATTAAGAATCCTCCAAGCGCTCCTGTAAGTATTAATGAAAAATAACCTATATCTTCATAACCAACCATTAATGATATCATTGCAAATGCAACGAGAGCTACTGCAGATAAACTCCCAGCTAAACCATCAAGTCCATCTGTTAAATTTACAGCATTAGAACATCCTATTAAAATGAATAAAATAAATAATCCATAAAACCAACCCATTTCAATATTTATATGTAATGTACTTACTACTAAAGCAGTAGATCCACCATTTTTAATATAAATATAGAAAAATGCAATTGCAATTATTAACTGTAAAAATAATTTTTGATATGTATTAAGACCTTCATTTGTTTTTCGCTTTATACTTAAAAAATCATCTAAAAAACCAATTAAAGCGTAAAATCCAAATACAACTAATGTTAAGAATAATGACCAATGCCAGGCTAACTTATGAGTTAGTACAAGAAGTAACGTTATAATGATAGTTGGTAAAATAAAAATCAAACCACCCATAGTAGGAGTTCCCTGCTTATCTTTATGATTTTCACCAACAAAAATGCTAATTCGTTGTCCTATGTTCATCTTTTTTAATATAGGTATTAATAATAATCCTAAAAAGATTGAAGATAAAAAACCTAACATAACAGTAAAAACTGCTTTAGTTAATGTAAGCATAAAAAAACCTCTTTTCTGTTAATAAATTATACTATAAATTCTAAACTTTTAATATCAAAAACACCTAATTTGTCATTTTTAGACATTTATTTACAGACAAACAAAGAATTACGCAGTTCCGTAATTCTTTGAAATAAATCCTGGTAATACTTTTTCACTAAACTCTTCTTCTGAAACATTTTCTATAGATAAACCATAATTATTATCTACTATTTTTCCAAAAAATGAATCGACATCATTTTTATCATTAGTCAAATAGGCATAAATATTACCATCTATATCTACAGTTTCTATTACCATATATTCACTACCATCTGCAAGAGTAAAGATTAAACCTTCATATTTCATTTTCTAACACCTTCTTTGTGTTCTGGAAATGAATTCATTCTTCGTTGTTTTTCTTCATATTTATAATACAAACCAAATAATTCTAATTGTTCCTTATTTTTTGGATAAGATATATAATCATTTACAAATCTAATACCCTCTCTAGCATTAGCTGCCGCAACGGTTGCAATAACCAAGCCCAAAGTAGCACCAACTTCAACGGCACCAACTTTTCCAACTATTTCTAAGGCTTCATTTAATGTTAACTCATTACTTATCTCTCCAAGTGTTGATCCAACAGCTGCTGTAGTTATTCCTCCTATATCAAAAGGAATCATTACTTGAGCAATTCTAAGCATCGGTTTTTTTAACTTTTGATTCATGCCTTTCATATAATCTTGAAAGATTTTCTTTGTTGTATCATATTTCTTTTTTTCTTGAAAGTCCTCTACTCTTCTAACACTTTCTATTTTTCTATCTATACTATCCATACTACCACCAAGCCTTTATTTGCAAGTAAATTTTTGTTCTTCTAAATCTTTCTTTATTGCACTATATGTATTTGACTTACTATTAGTTATTTCTAATAAACTCATATTCTTCTTATCTGCCTCAACAGTTACTATTATTGTAGTATCAGTAGAAGTTATATTAACTTTAGCTCCTTTTTGTTTTATTTCCTCGTAATTTGTTTCAAGTAGCGTTATCATTTCATCTTTAGATTCTTTATATGTATCACCTAAATCAATTGTTATAACATATTTAACTGTTTTAACTTGATTATTAGCAAATTTTATTTTTACATCAGCTTTCATAGGTATTCCGCTAATATCTTCAGTAGATGTACAACTTAATGTTTTTCCACCAAATAATAAGTAAGCAGCTGCTAAACCAACAATTACTACAACAATTAAAACTATAAATATTCCTATTTTCCCACCCTTTTTAGGATTATTATTCATAGCATTACCAATTGTATTATTCATAGGTGGGATTGGTTGCATATTTACTTGTTGATTAATATTAGGAGCATTTACGTTCATGTTATCATTCTGTGTAGTTGCACCCATAACTGGAGGTATAGTTGTTGTTGCTTGAGCCATTGGTTGTTGTATATTATTAACAGCATTAACATTTGGCACGACACCTTCTACAGAATTTTGTTCAACTGGAGCAATACTTGGTGTTACAACTGGAATATCATTTGTCATATTAGGCGTAACATTATTAGTAGGTGCTTCACCAGAATTTATCGTATTAATCTCTTCCATAACTGGTGGAACAAAAGTATCAGCTACAGGTGTAGTTGGCACTTCAGGTTCTGTAGAAACATTTGGACTTTCTGAAATTGTAGGTGATGCTACCGAATTATCTAAAGGCATTGAATTCACTGCTGGTATTTCAGGAGCAACAGATGCAACTGGGCTCTCTGGTATTGAAGTAGGAATTGTTGGCTCTTCTGGAACACTAGGTATTACTACTTCATTATTCAATTCTTGATTATTATTCAAAGTTGGCGTTTGATTATTACTAGGTTGCAAATTATCTTGTGGATTTATATTCATTAAATCATTGTTTTCCTCATTATTCATACTAAAACCTCTTTTCTATTTATACTATAAGCTTATCAAACATAACTTATTTAGGCAACTTAAAATAAATTCTAATTTACACTATTTAACGTTACTTATTACCCAACATTAACCTAATAGTGGCTTGCTTTGGAATTCTTTCTTTAGAAGATGGTGATTGATCAACTACATAATTACCTGTACCACTATATTCTATATTAAATTCCCTTAATTTTATTTTTGCAGCATCTACATTCATTCCAATAACATTAGGAACAGTCACATAAATATCATCATTCCATTCATAATCCTTTTCAATAGCATTACTCTGTTTCTTAATTTTTAATGAATCTATAATATCTAATAATATACGTCTAGCAATAGGAGTTGTTGTATAACTAGAAAGTAAAGCTGTTTTTTTAGGATTATCTATTGCTATATACAAGATAGCTTTAGGATTATTAGAAGGAACTATTCCCATGAATGACATAATATAATTATTAACTAAATATGCTCCATCTTTGACTTTTTGTGCTGTTCCAGTTTTACCACCAACTCTATATCCATCTATATAAGCACTTCTTCCACCACCTAAGGCTACTACTGTTTCTAATGCATATCTCATTGTTTTAGAAGTTTCTTCTTTAATCACATGTTCTTTTTTTACTACCTTTTTTTTAGAATAAACAATTGAAGATGATTGAGGTTCAATTATGCTTTTAACTATATATGGTTGATATAAAGTTCCTCCATTAACAACTGCCGAAACAGCACTTACTTGCTGAATTGGAGTTACACTAACACCTTGCCCAAAAGCCGTAGTAACAAGTTCTAAATCATGAACATCGTTAAGTCCAAAAATTATTCCTTTACCCTCACCATTTAAATCTATTCCTGTTTTTTCACCAAATCCAAATTTATTTATATATGAAAATAATCTATCTTTACCTAACATCTGACCAAGTTTTACAAATCCTGGATTACAGGAATTTTGTAATACCTGCATAAATGTTTGTAATCCATGCCCACCTGCTTTCCAACACTTGATAGTTGCCCCGCTTACTTTCACTTTACCACTATCATAAAAAGTATCTTTAGCTAAATCTACAATCCCTTCATTTACTGATGCCGCAGTTGTTATTATTTTAAAGGTAGAACCAGGCTCATAACTAGCCCATATAGGTAAATTTCTACTCAAAGTTTCAACACTATATTTTTGATAATTATTTGGATCATAATCAGGAGTTGATCCCATACCTAATATTTCTCCACTATTAGGATCAATAACAATTGCTAAAGCCATATCTGGAGAAAACATATCTTCGATATTATTCATTTCACGTTCTATAGACTTTTGTATATCATAATCTATTGTTAATTGTACATCCATACCAGAAGTAGCTGATTCATATATATCAGATAATTCTAATTTATTTCCTTTGGCATCAGAAAAATATCTAATCGCACCATCTTCACCAGTTAAAACATCATCATACTCTAACTCTATTCCAGATAACCCTTGATTATCTATCCCAACATATCCTAAAACATGTGACAAAAAATCTTTATATGGATAGTATCTTTGGGATTCCTTTACTAAATATACCCCATCTATATTTAATTTACTAATTTTATCTGCAACCTCATATGATAATCTTCTTCCCTCTGGATGAACTCTTTCAATAGAAGTTTTTTTATTTATATGTTTATCCATTTCTTCTTTACTTACATTTAAAATTTTAGCTATTTCTTTAGAAGCAGTTTCCTTATCTTTTATTTGATTAGGTATTAAAACTAATGAAGTTGTTGTTAAGTTATCTGCGAGAACTTTACCATTTCTATCAAGTATTCTCCCTCTATCTGCTTCTATAGGTAATTCCCTACTCCATAAATCACTAGCCAAATTACTTAATTTTTTATATTCAAAAACTTGTACAAAAAAAACACGTGCAATTATAAATATAAATAGCATAATTAATATTAATAGTACCATTTTAATTCTGGAATCAATTCTTTTAACAAACATAATATCACCAATAAATAATATGATTGTTTAAAAAAAAATATAAAAAAAAGGAATTAAATTCCTTTAATCAAGTGCGATAAATAATAACACAATGCTATTTACTGTTCTATATAATAATGTCAATAATCTATTTTAATACTTCCTCTATTTTTTCTGTTATATATTCTACAGTAAAATTTGTTTTAATATCAATATCTTTCTTACTAGCAGAATAACCAAAATTATTTATTGTAAATAAATGTTTATCATTATTTTCAAATCTATACCATGAATATGCAGAAGATCTTTCAATTATAAATATTGGTATTCCATTAGACAACACTTCTTTTTTATATTCATCATCCTGTTTTAAGAATCTCTCGATTGATGGCATACTAATTACCCTAATACCAATATTTTTATTTTTAAAGTATTCTGCTACTTCCAACGTTAAATCCATATCTTCACCAGATGAAATTAATATAGCTTGTAATTCATTATTCTCTTTTTCTAATATATATCCACCCTTACTAACATCATTTATACTACTAGAACTCAAAATATTTGTTTTGTTTCTACTTAATACAATAGCAGTAGGATGAGTAAATATAGTTTTATACGTACCTATAACCTCATTAACATCACAAGGCCTAAATATTTCCAAATTAGGAATAGAACGTAATGCTACTAATTGTTCTACTGGTTGATGAGTAGCCCCATCTTCACCAATAGTCACCGAATCATGTGTAAAAATATATGTGACAGGTAAATCCATCATTGCACTCATTCTAATAGATGGTTTTAAGTAATCACTAAACGCCAAAAATGTTGATGCAAAAGGTTTTAAGCCAACTAAAGCTAAACCATTAGAAATTGCTCCCATCGCGTGTTCCCTAACACCATAACGTATATTTCTTCCCAAATGATTATCTTTAGAAAAATCATCATATTTATCTAAATATGCTTTTGTTGAAGAGGCTACATCAGCACTACCTCCAATAATTAAATTTGATATTTCTCCTATACCATTTAAAGCCTTAGAAGAAGCAACTCTCAAAGATTCTTCTTTTTCATCTTGATAATCATACTTAAATCCTTTATAATCAAGCTCACTATTTATATTGTTTAATTTTTCTAATGATTCTTTAACATCATCGTCAAGTTCATTATATCTATTCATATATTCTTCATACATAGAGATATTTCTAGAATCTATTTGCTCTTTATATGAAACAACAGCTTCCTCTGATACATTAAAAGGAGCAACAATAGTCCCTAACTTTTCTTTTAATTGAATTGTATCTTTCTCAGATAAAGTATTACCGTGAACTTTGTTTGAACCTTCATTAAAAGAATATTTACCAATAGTAGTATTAATAATTATGATACTAGGTTTTTCTTTTTCTTCTTTAGCACTAGTAATTGCCATATCTATATTATATATATCATCATCTGTTTCTAATACATTAAAATTAATAGACTTAAATCTTAGTTTTATATCATCAATAAAAGTATCATCAGTTTTTCCATCTAAACATATCTTATTACAATCGTACAACAATATTAATTTATTCAAACCAAGTTTTCCCGCTAATGAAGTGGCCTCGTAACTAACACCCTCCATTAAATCACCATCACTGCATAAACAATATGTATAAAAATCTATCATATTTTCTTTTTCATACACTTTATTCAAATACGCTTCTCCTATAGCCACACCAACAGCATTTGCTACACCTTGACCAAGAGGACCAGTAGTAACCTCTATACCAGGAGTTAACCTATATTCAGGATGTGCTGGAGTAATAGAATCAAGTGTTCTAAATTTCTTTAAATCATCTAAACTAATATCATATCCAGTCATGTATAAATTAGCATACATTAAACTCGAAGCATGACCACAGGATAAAATAAATCTATCTCTATTTAACCAACTTGGATTTTTACTATTAAACTTTAAATGTTTGGCATATAAAGTATATATAATGGGGGCTGCTCCTAAAGCAATCCCAGGGTGTCCACTACCAGCATTATTTATCATATCAATAGATAAACTTCTTAAATTATTAACTATCTTGATATCTTGTTTTAAATCAGGTTTTTGTTTTATATTAAGTCCTAACATTATATCACCATCCTATTATTAGTATATCATAGTTCACATATTGAAGTAAATTAAAGGAAGCAGATCCCCTGCCTCCATCTATGTTAAAACATGTAAACATGTACACTATATTATATTTATATTCTTATAATATGTTCCTTTTATTTTTTATAAATGGAATTTTATTTATCATAAAGTTCATATACTCTATTAAATAATCCATCTGTATGAACTGATTATTTCTTGTGGTGGCTGTCAAAAAGTAAGTCGAATGAGATTTATAAAAAAACAACTATCCTTTAGATAATTCTTATTACATTTTTTTAGAGAATTTTTTTGCAACCAATTCTTTTTTATTTTCAATAAATTCTTCACTATTAATTATAGATATTTCTTCATCAGTAAGTGGTTGTACTTTTATAGTTTGATTAAACATTGCTTTCTTTTCATCTGATATTTCTCCAGATATATCCTTATATTCACGGCAGAATAATTTATTGCCCTGAAAAATATTACTATAAACAACCAAATTAGTAGCAGTTCTTAACTCACCATCACCAGTATATGTAATTAATGATTCATCTATATCTAAACCATTAACTCCTAAATTTTCAATTCTATATATATTCTTTTCAAGCAAATCAGTTCCTTTAAAATGTTTGCATA
>CAYRAF010000017.1:0-24188 GCA_964422195.1 uncultured Muribaculaceae bacterium
CTTAGGCATGCCGCCAGCGTTCATCCTGAGCCAGGATCAAACTCTCAATAAAAATATTTTTAGTTTGAATTAATTAATTTTCCTAGCTTTCAAAATTGACGTTTTGCTCAGTTTTCAAAGATCATTTCTTCATTTGTTGCCATTTTTCTCGGTTGCTTTTAATACTATACCAAATCTTTTTTATAAAGTCAACAATTTTTTTATTTTTTTTTAATAAAAATGTAACTTTACAGATTTGTGCGTTTTTCAAGCACGCTCATTAACTATAACAAACATTGTCTTATTTTGTCAACACCTTTTTTTGTTTTTTTTTAGTTTTTTTTATTTTCTCAAAAAAAACGTGTATTTTAAGGTTTTTTTCGTGTTTTTAGCTACAATAATATAATATGCAAATAAAAAAAATAGATTACATTTTTTATACATTTTGTAATCTATTCTTTTCTTCCTTATAAATTTGGTAATAATGCTCTACCATTCCAACTTGGAAAGGATGTTCTTTAGCTCTAGCTAATTCAATCAAATCCGTAAGCTCATCTTTCAAAACTTTATCCAAATCATCTGAATAATTCATCTTTTGTTTATGATACTTATATTCACCTCTATCTAAAACTTTAAAAGATCCATCAGGAAATACCCTTAAATCTAAATCATAATCAATATACTTTATTGTATCTCCATCTATTACATATGGAGATGCAATATTACAATAATAATATATACCATCCTTTTTATATTGACCAATTACATTGAACCATTTATTTTTATAAAAATATAGAATAGCAGGTTCTTTAGTTCTCCATGTTCTACCATCTGACTCTATAACTTTTGTTTTATTGTTACCAAAAACCAAATAATCATCATGTACTTCTAAAAGAACAGCTTCATCCCAGGCTCTATGAATATTTCCATCATGTTTGTAACTATGGATTTGATAGCATTTACCTATCTTTAATCCATCCATGTCTTTGCCTCTTTCCACTTTCATTATACTATTATTTTTAATATTTTACAAGTCAAAAAAAGAAGACCAATTTATTGAGCCTTACTTGGCAATTTTTTTATTATCTCATTATACTTTTTAAAATCCTTATTTGTTGAAAATATCAACTCGTTCTTTTCTATTTTCCAATTCTTATTACCTTTTAAAAATGTAATTGCTTTATATAATGTATCTAACATTTCATTATAATAATCTTTACTCTTAATTAAACTGTTTTTCATATCAATCATATTCTCATCTTTTGTCATAGATAATTTTTTGTAAAATGCTAGTACAGAAGGAGAGAGTTTTTCATCTTTAACATATTCTAAAGCTCCTTCATTACTCATTAAATATATTAATCTATCAAACTGTTGGAATAATTCCTCTTTAACATGTTCCAAATAAGCTGTAGTATTCACAAATTTTGGACCATCTGCCTTTAAATTATCCGCAGATAAAATATAAGAAAGATTATCCTTATTAACTATATCATTTATTTTTTCTCTTACAACCAATATATCTTTTATGTACTTTTTATAAACAATTTCAGCTTTTTTATATTTTCCAGTTGAAACAGTTCTTTTTAAAGTACTATCTATCTCTTTAGTATCACTGTTTTTTGATACTAACACTTCTAAACGCTTAACCTCACTTTTAACTAAAACTTTTTGAAATGCTGTTGTATATAAAACACCCAATAATATTACAAAGCAAGCGCAAAAAGCGATGATTAATATTTTAATCTTCTTTTTATCTTCTTTTGTTTTTTTTGGACTACTTTTCTTTTTCTTAATACTAATCTTTTTGGTTGGATTATTATTTTCCTTTAAAGTTTTCTTTTTATTTGATTCTTTTTTATTAGAAGTTTCTTTTTTCTTTTTTACTTTGTTATTACTATCACTCTTTTTTTCTTCATTTTTATTTTTCACAACAATAGGTTCTTCATCTAATGTTAATAATTCAATTTCTTCTTTTTTACTACTCGTTTTCTTTTTATCTTTATCCATAAGATCACCTTTCGTAACATTTATTAATCTATATTATATCATATCTATAATTTTTGTAAAATAAAAAGTATTCATTGATACTTTACATATTTTTTATTTCTTCATTTTAGCTTTATGTTCAATTTTATTCCATTCTACATTTCTATTAAATAATAATAGTATTGCACATTCTACATAACCAAATAAAAATATAGGATGATAAAAAGCTAATTTTATACCCATCTTTTTATTTATATTAATTTTTCCTTTTTCCCTACATAATATATATATAGTTATAATTGACAACAACATATATATAAATATTATAATTGTAAATAATATACCTAATGCTAAAATAACCTTCTTATTTATACATAGAATAATAAATTCTAGAATAATATATGAAATAATAATGCATAACATAGCAATTATTGGAAAAACATTGATAAGCCCTTTACCCTTATTATTCTTTAAATATAATTTAGTAGAATCAAAATATCCTTTGATCCATCTTTTCCTTTGCACAACAGTTTGTTTATAACTAGTTGGTTGTTCATCATAGAATATAGCATTTTCCACATAATCTGTGGTTAATCCATTTTGTGATGCATATAAACTTATCTCATAGTCTTCAGTTAATGTTTGAAAAGGATATCCCTGCCATTTATCAATCCATTTTCCTTTAATAAAAAAACCAGTACCAGAAATAACTAAGTTCTTATTATTCTTCTTCCTTCTTTTATTAATAATTGTATTAACTAAAGAAAAAATTAATGATGAAGCACCTGCAACTACATTTTCGTTACCATTCTTAGTATTTCTATAACCAAGTGCTAAATCATATCCTAAATAATATGAATTCAAACTATTCTTAACAAAGTCTTTATCTAAGACATTATCAGCATCAAAAATATAATATAAATCAAAATGCTGTTTTTTTAGAATTTGCTTAATACCGTCATCTAAAGCTTTCCCTTTTGTTTTTATATCTGTTGTTCTATATAAAACAGTTACTCCATATTTTTTAGCAATATTTCCTGTTTTATCTTTTTTATCTTGAACTATTACAAATACATTTTTCATATCTATTTTATATGTTTGTTTATTTATACTATCTAAAAGATCCCCTATTACTTTTTTTTCATTCCTTGCTGGAAGCAAAAAAGCAATTCTTGGAGTTTTACTTTCTATTTTTAAATTGATACTCTCTTTTTTCATAAATAAACTCTTTAATAAATATAGAAGAATTAATATAGGTATCAAAACTATACCAAATATTTTTATAAAATCTATCATATTATCCCTACTTTACTACTTTCATATTTGGAAAATGTTTTTTCATATAACTATCATTAAATACATTATCATAAAATCTACCAACTGGTGTTATAGGAGCATTATCATGTGTTCTAAGCGTCCATCTTAATATAGCACTCCAAGAAATTAAACAATCAAAAATCAAAAAAACAAGTAAAACTTTTGTAATCTTATCTGCAAAATCATAAGAGAAACCTTCAATCATTTTTGTTATAGCAGGATAAAACCATTTCATTAAAACCACAGCAAGAAATCCCCAAGATAATATATAAATAGGAGCTGTTCTACCACCAATATTAAATAATTGATTAGAATAATTCCAAGAAGATGTTCCTACAAACATTTCTTGTAAAAACGATATTAAGTATTCAAATATACCACCAATTAATGCCCCTTTAAAAAATATAGTATACCATTTATCATTACCTTTTTTCAAAAGATATACCATTACTACTGCACCCATACCATATATTGGTGAAAAAGGTCCATATAAAACCCCTCTCCTGGGTGACCAAAAAAACTGTCCATAACGAATCAAATGGCGTATAAGGTTTATTCCCTCTTCCCAAAAAGCACCAAATATACTACAAATTACAAATATCCAAAATATTTTTTCAAAGCACCAACCCTGCGCAAATACCTTTTTACTACCCATACTCTCACTTCTTTTTAATTATAACAAAATATAATAATACAATCAATTTATGTCTAATTTATATATATGATAAAATCAAAAAAAGTCCACAAATGTGAACTCATTTCTTTAAAACTTTAACTGTTGGACTTTCTACTAAATGAATAGTTTTATTATCATAATCTACTTTTACATCTGTTCCAAATGGTAATACTCCTATTGGCAAAGAATGACCAATATTTACATTATATAACACTGGAAGATCATCTTTACCAAACTCATGAAGGACCTTTTTATAAACATCTTTATATTCTTCATAATATTCTTCTGCTTGAGGTTTACCAACTATTATACCTTTTACTTGATCAAATATACCTTGAGCACCTAAATTACGTAAATAGAATGTAACTAATCCTGGATTAGGTTTTTCTTCACTAGTTTCTAATAATAAAATCTTATCTTTCCATTCCTCTTTCTTAGGCCAAATTTCTGTACCATTATAAATAGGAAAAGCATCTAAACATCCACCAAGTAGTTCTCCTGTTACTACTCCATTTCCTTGAATGATTTCATATCCGTGTTCCTCAGGTATCAACTCCTTAGCAACATTTATATTTTTTTCATCCCAAAGTACAAAATCTTTAGTCCAAGTATCACTAGATTTAATCTCATAGTTTTCACAATCTTTAAATAATACGTTTTCAACTGCTTCTTTAGTATAATCAAACATTTTAACATATTCACCAAAATCAGTGATAATAGCTGGACCATAAAATGAAACAATTCCTGCCTTATGCATCATTAAATGGTTAGCTGTTGTATCAGAGTAACCCATAAATATTTTTGGATTATTATGAATAACCTCATAATCTATATATGGAAGTAATCTAATCGTATCCTCTCCACCTATCGCACAAATAATTGCCTTAATACTTTTATCACTAAATGCATCCATCAAATCTTTAGCTCTTGCTTCTGGATGTTCATAAAGATATTCTGTTCCTTTTAAGGCATTTGGCATAGTTACTACTTCTAATCCAAAATCATTTTCTAATCTTTCTTTAGCAATATAATATTTGTGAATAAATTGTTCATCACCTAACATTCCTTTAGAAAGACTAACAATTGCAACCTTATCTCCTTTTTGTAATCTTTCTGGTTTTATCATTTTATTACCTCCATAGCTCATCGTTATTTATACTTTTTCGCATAAATTAGTTATTAGTTTTTTTATAATTACACATCTAACTATAATTTTACTTTACTTTTACTTTGTTTTCAAGACTCATATTAATATATTCTCTTTTTAGACTTTCTTTATCATAAGTTCCATTCTTTTTTGATTCAATAAAATATTCGTACAATGGCATATATTTAGCAGTCAATTTTCCTTGAGATACCCCAGTATCATTTATTAAATCATGTAGTAATTCAGAAAGATTGTCACACTTCTCATCTTCACATCGAGCATACAATGTTTTATCAATTTCTATAAATGGCAATTCTGGAAAGCACTTATGCAACTTTTTGGCTTTTTGATATGTTTTATCTATAGCTCCACCTAAATGCGCTCCATTTGTAATACAAAACACTCCTATTGGATTAAATCCTTTTGTTACTACTTCACTATAAACATTGTAATTATAACTCAATCCTTTTTTTATCTCTACTAATTCATTTTCTACCCTCGTAATAGATTGTAACGGAGGAAGTGATAATGTATCAAAAATATCTTCTTCCTTTTTTTCTCTATTTCTTGTATATAAATCTTTACTAGAAGCTGCGACAATATATTTAGGATCAAGTATTAAACCATATTTTGATGAATATGTATCCCATGAATTGTTTGTAATTAAAGATGATGATGGGAAAAATACTTCATTACGATCATCCCACTCAGTATTAGTTGTAGAATGTACAATAAATCTGAATGGATCTCCTGGTTTATAAGTAGCAGGGTCTGTTATCTTCTCACCCCAATCTGTTCTTATTTTATTGTAAGCCATAGAAACAACTTTTTTCATATCTTCCAAATTATAATTCTTATTTTGAAGCATAGTAGCAAAATATTCATACTCTTCATCTGTACATAAAGGCTCTAGATCATTCATTATACCTTTGTAATACTGTGTAAGATCTCTTCGGTAATAGAAAAGATTAGCATCTTCTAAAATCATAAACCCAAGTTCAAAATAACGAGATATGTTATAATACTTATCACTTTCTATTTCTTTTTTTTCTAAAGTCATAAACTCAAGATCCAATGCTTCTTTTTTTTCTAAGTTATCCCTATTAAAAGACATTATATGATTATTCACACAATAATAAAAACTTTTTAAAATCACCTTAAAATCTTCTTCATCAAAAGTAAATGATTGTAAGTCTTTATTATCCATTTCTTTTTGTATTCTTATAGGTAAAACATGATAAGGTACAGTATCCATCCTATCAATCTTCTCTAAAAAAGCACGGGTTACTACAAACTGATATTCTCCGTTTTCTTCTCTATTAATAGAAAAGTCTTCTGTTTTAACTATCATATACACTATACCTCACCCCTCTTTCAACTAATACGTAGTATTATACAACAATCCTTAATTTTTTTCAATAAAAAAAGATTACTAGTGAGCAACCTATAATATAATTTTAAACAAACCTAATGATATTGCCATCATAATAAGACCTGCTAGTAATACTCCAAATATAACTGCAATAACTGTTTTCTTAAAATCTAAATCAAGAATAGATGCTGCAAGTGTTCCAGTCCAAGCTCCTGTTCCGGGAAGTGGAATACCTACAAACAAGAATAATGCCCAATATAAACCTCTTCCTGCTTTCTTTTGTAATTGTTTTCCACCTTTTTCACCTTTTTTTATACAAAAAGTACAAAACTTACCTATTATTTTTTTATCTTGACCCCAGTTTAAAACTTTTCTTGCAAAAAGATATATAAAAGGTACTGGTACCATATTACCTATAATAGCCACTATTATAGAATTAATTTCAGGAAGTCCCATACCAACTGCATAAGGAACTGCTCCTCTTATTTCAATGATAGGAACCATAGATATTAAAAATGTAATAATATATTTCTTTAACATAACTTACTCCTTTAAATAACTATATTAATTTTATCATAATAATTGTAAGCAAACAATCTTTTATTTATTCATAAGAAAAGAAATTAGAACTTCCAATTTCTTATTTCTTCTAAATCTTCTCCATTTTCTACTATATATTTTTCATGTTCTTTTAATTTTTTCTTCATATCAGAAATAATGTTTTTTCTTACATCGTCATCAATGTATATAGTCTTTACTGCATCTATTACTAAATGAAATCTATCTAATTTGTTTTTAACTCTCATATCAAATGAAGTAGTAATAGTACCTTCCTCATGATAACCATGAACATAAATATTATGATTATGTCTAAAATAAGTTAATTCATGAATTAATGTAGGATAACCATGATAAGCAAATATAATTGGTTTATCTTTTGTAAATAAACTATCATATTCTCTATCAGTTAAAGCATGTGGATGATTAGTAGTAGAATCCAATTTCATTAAATCAACTACATTTATAAACCTTATTTTTAAATCAGGTAAATATTCTTTTAAAATCTTTGTTGCTGCGATTGCTTCTACTGTAGGAGTATCACCTGCACACGCCATAATAATATCTGGATTTTCATCATTAGCAACAAAGTCCCATGTACCTATACCTTTAGTACAATGTTCTACAGCCTGCTTCATATTTAACCATTGGTATGATGGATGTTTAGATGCTATTATCGCATTAACATAATTTTTACTTTTTAAACAATGATCTATACAAGAAAGTAAACAATTAGCATCAGGAGGTAAGTACATACGAACAACATCAACTTTTTTATTAGCAATATGATCTAAAAATCCTGGATCTTGATGAGTAAATCCATTATGATCTTGTTGCCATACATTAGAAGTTAATATAAAGTTAAGTGATGATATAGGTTCTCTCCAAGGAATTTCCCTACATACTTTTAACCACTTAGCATGTTGAGCAGCCATAGAATCAACTATTCTAATAAATGCTTCATAACTAGCAAAGAATCCATGCCTACCTGTAAGCAAATATCCTTCTAACATTCCCTCACACATATGCTCAGATAGATAAGAATCCATTACCCTACCATCTTTAGATAAATTTTCATCATTTTCCTTTATATCTAATTGCCAATCCCTTTTTGTTGCATCAAATACATCATATAATCTATTAGACATAGTTTCATCAGGGCCAAAAATCCTAAAATTTTTGTTTTTCTTATTAAATCTAAATATATCTCTTATAAACGAACTAGCTACTAACATATCTTGTGCCTTTACATTTCCTGGAGAATCTACCTCTACAGCATATTCAGTAAAATCTGGCATAATTAAATCTCTTCTTAATATTCCACCATTAGCATATAAACTTGAACCCATTCTTTTATTATCTTTAGGACAAAGCTCTCTAATTTCTTCTTTTATACTACCATCTTCATTAAATAATTCTTCTGGTTTATAACTTCTAAGCCACTTCTCTAGTATTTCTAAATGTTCTTCTTTTTCCATAGAAATAGGTACTTGATGTGCTCTAAAAGAACCTTCAATTATTTTGCCATCAACCTCTTTAGGTCCCGTCCATCCCTTTGGTGTTTTAAGAATAATCATTGGATATAAAACTCTATCACTTTCTTTTAATTTTTTTATATCCTCAACTACTCTATCCATAGTAGCCATCATTTTCTTATGCATACTTGTTAAATTAGATCCTTCAACCAAATATGGTTTATATCCGCACCCTCTAAAAAAACAAGCAAGTTCTGTATTACTCATTCTAGAAAATAGTGTTGGATTACTAATCTTATACCCATTTAAATGAAGTATTGGAAGTACCACTCCATCTGTTTTTCTATTTAAAAATTTAATACCATGCCAACTAGTAGCTAAAGGCCCTGTTTCTGCTTCACCATCTCCAACAACACATGCTGCGATTAAATTTGGATTATCAAGTACTGCTCCAAATGCATGTGCTAGGGAATATCCAAGTTCTCCACCTTCATGAATAGACCCAGGAGTCTCAGGTGCTACATGAGATGGAATACCCCCAGGAAATGAAAATTGCTTAAACAACTTTTTAAGTCCTTCTTCATCCATAGTAATATCAGGATACTTTTCTGTATAACTTCCCTCTATATATGTATTAGCGACCATAAAGTTTCCACCATGACCAGGTCCTGATATATATATCATATCTAAATCATTCTTTTTAATAATTCTGTTTAAGTGCGTATAAATGAAATTTTGACCAGGAACAGTTCCCCAATGGCCAACTATTTTATGCTTAATATCTTCCTTAACTAATGGTCTTTTTAATAAAGGATTATCAAGCAAGTATAATTGACATGCCGATAAATAATTAGCTAATCTAAAATATGCACTTATTCTTTCTAATTCGCTCATTTATACCACCTCTATTTTATTCTATACTAATTATACACAAAAAAAAGAAATTTTTAAATCCCTTTTTTATTAATAGAGTTATTCTTTAATACAATATAATCTACTTCAGGAGTATAAAAATAATTTAAAAAACGTAAAGCCAAAGGTGCCAGTCCATGAACTTTTGTTACTCCTCCACTAACAACTAAATAAATATCTTTCTCTTTTATTGTCTTTTTTTTGATGCCTCTAGCATACCTAGGAAAAAATGTTTTTAAAGGAGAAATAAATCCCCTATCAGATTTCCATATTTTATCAAGCCAATTAGGTACTAATCCATTATGCATATGTCCAGATAAAATTAAATCTATTTGGCTAAGTTCAGGCATTAAAGAAAAAGTACTATCCTTAAAAACATTTATAGGAGAATGAAACAATAATACATTGAACTTATTATTATCAATTATTCCAATTTTTTTAGGATAATCTTCTATTAAAATATTTTGTTTTTCCGATAATTTACCATAATACTTTTGATCTGGTACATATCCTAAAAACTCTATATCTTTATCAATATATTTATCATTATTTAAAATAATTACGTTATTTATTTTTTTGATATCATCTATAAATTTTTCAGGTATACCATATATTCTTTCTCTTAAATTTTTCTTTTCAACAACATCATGATTACCCAACGTATATATAACTTTTGTTATTTTTGCTAATTGTCTTAAATATTCTTTTGCTTGTTTATATATATTCTTATTATCTAAAATATTAACACAATCAATATAATCTCCAGATATACATATATAATCTGGTTTCTTTATCTTAATATTTTCCAATATATCTATTAAACTTTGTTCTTTTGTATTATTACCTAAATGAAGATCAGTAAGTAAACAAATAGAAATATCTTTATTTATTTTATTAGTTGTTATTTCATAATTTTTAATAATTAAACCCATTTTCTCCTCCTAGATTATAACCATAGAAAAAAGCCCATATTAAGAACTTATATTTATAATATCACAGTAAATAGTATGAAACAAGTTTTAAATTATATAAATAATTTAGTCATTATGATATAATAAATGTGATGATGTAGATAAAAAAAAGAAAATAATATAAATAGGTGTTTTTATGATAGCAATTAAAGAAAATGTTAAAAATATAGATGAGTTTAATCTATTATATGATGCGGTTGGTTGGGGATCATATGATAAGAATATAACAAGAGTAGCCTTAGATAATACATATTATTCTATTAGTATATATGATGATAATCAAATAATTGGTTATGGACGATTAATTGGAGATACTATTTGTTTTATGTATATTCATGATGTTATGGTAAAACCTGAATATCAAAATAAAAAGATAGGTACTATGATTATGAACAAACTATTAGAAAAGATAAAAGAACTTCAATCTATTAATCCAGATATGCGTGTATACTTAGGAGCATCCAAAAACAAAGAGTCTTTTTATAAAAAATTTGGATTTATCGAAAGAAAAGATGCTGACTTAGGACCAGAAATGATTCTTGATAATGAAGATTAATAATATATTTAGAAAGGAAGATAAAATGAAAGATAAAGAAACTTGGGACTTACTTATAAATAAAGCAAAAGAAGTAAGAAATTTTAAAGTAATATCACCATTCATTGAGGGAGGACAAGTTGCCGCAGCTATTTTAACTAAAAAAGGTAATATATATACAGGTGTATGCATAGATACAGCTTGTACTTTGGGAATATGTGCCGAAAGAAATGCCATACATAACATGATTACAAATGGTGAAAGCAAAATAGAAAAGATAGTTTGTATAGATTCTAAAGGAAATATAGATTATCCTTGCGGAGCTTGTAGAGAATTAATAATGCAATTAGATATTGATTCTAAAAATATTCAATTTTTAACTAATACTAAAACTTATACATATATAACCATGGAAGAATTGGTACCAAATTGGTGGGGATATTCAAGATTTAAATAAAAAAGCACTAACAATTAAGTTAGTGTTTTAATATTCTTAATGGCAGGGGATGAGAGAATCGAACTCCCAACAGTGGTTTTGGAGACCATTATTATACCATTTAACTAATCCCCTATGTGAACAAGTATAACATATTTTTTTTTGGTATTCAAGTTGTTTTAAAAAGAAAAAGGTGCGTTATGCACCTTTCATCTCATTTAACTTCTTCATTTTTACAATTCTATTATTTCTTTTCTTTCTTGCCACTAAATGTAATGCATAATTATTCATAATATCAAACACCTCATAATCTGCCATTTCTACAAGAAAATTATCCATTTTATAGTGCATTAAATCTTCTATAAAATTTGCAATATATTGTCTATTACCTATATTTATATTTAAATTAAGCCCATGAATATTTCTTAAATTAAGATTATGACTATTAAATTTAGGATTATCAGCGTCTATACTAAATAAAGATATTTTCTCATCAATACCACCTATATCTTCTTGTAATACCATAACATCCTTATTCCTTATATCACTTTCAAATTCCTCTTTAGAACCATAATGTACTTCTAAATCTAAATCAACAGGTTTTATTATCAACGCTGCATATCTCAAATCTAACTTACTATTTTTATATTTTTGAGAAAAAAAGATAATAGAAGGTTCCATTTTTTTATCTTCAGCTACATATATTAAATCTGCGATTGCATTAACTAATATATCAGTTTTAAATTTTGAATAATTATTATAACGAAAATACAAAGATATTAATTTAGACTCAGCAATTCTTTCTTGTTCTAATAATTCAGCAGACACAAAAGAAGCAGAAGCTTGCTCTGCTTTTATTCTAGATAATTCATTTGTTAATTTAGTTATATAATTATTAGTATACATTTATATCTTCTCCTCAAAAATCGCTCACTTATTATACCATAATTATATAAAAAAAGCAATCAATTCATGATTGCTTCTAAAAATTAAGCATTATCCATTCTGGTTTTAATATTAATAATATCCCCATCAATAGCATTATAACACCAGATATTATACTTACATACTTATTATACTTATTACTAATTCCTTTGACAGAGAAAGTTGCTAATGCTAT
Source organism: uncultured Muribaculaceae bacterium (assembly GCA_964422195.1). GTDB lineage: Bacteria > Bacillota_I > Bacilli_A > RF39 > UBA660 > CALVUP01. The sequence goes on from CAYRAF010000017.1 coordinate 12,488, forward strand.
TAAGAATATAAAGAAATCATCAAACATATAGAAGAAACAATATAATAAAATATATAGTATTCTTAATAATCCATGAATATTATTAATGGCTAATATTTGAGCATATATTCCAGGAAAACCAATTGAACAAGCTAACTCCACAACATTAACAGATGCTGCAAGTGCCATGATACCTATAATTGCTAATATGAAATTATTCTCTTTCATAATAGTTTTCATTTTACTAAATATCTTTTTTCTTTTCTTTTCATCCACTACATGACATCCATTATCTTTTCTAGTTTTATACCAATTTCTTAATTGAATAATACCTGCAACAATGGCAAATACACCAATTAACGTCTGAATTAAACTAACATTTTTAACTAAAGATAATATAGAACTAATTCCTAGCATAGATAAGAAATAAACAAGACCAGAAGTAAATAAGAAGGCACTTCCAAGAATAAGCATTTTTTTTCTATCTTTAAACCCTATCATCATATTTATTAAAAATAATAATATCCATAAAGCACAAGGATTAAATCCATCTAATAAACCTAATATAATACCAACCAAAGGAACAGATATATTATAAGCATCTACTTCCCCTAATATTGGCAAATTATATTTTGTTGTTTCTTTCATACCATTAATATTAGAATTGATACTATTAATTAGGACAGACTTAACACTATCCGAAAAACCAAGATAATATTTTTCTCCTATAATAGTTAATGGAAAATGATTTTTTTCAGCATCACTAAGATTATATACATCCATTGCTTTATTATATAAATCTATATACTTATCATTTTTAACAACTTCATATTCATAAAATACCACTGTATCTTTATATTTTTCCTTTAAAGTATTTTTAATAAACTTTCTTTCTTGTTTACAATGTGGACAAGTAGCACTATGAAATAAATAAAAGTGTATTTTTCCATCATCTTTAACATTACTATACTTAATCAATTTATCTTCATAACTATCCTTTATACTTGTTTTTGCTAAAGTAGAAACAGGATATAATATAAGCATTAATAACAGTATATAACTAATTATCTTCTTCACTACTATACCTCCTAATAATAGCTACTATATCATCATAAGAACATTCCCCAATAATTCTTTCTAACTCTTTTTCTTTTTCAAAGATTATTACAGGAAGAATCTCTCCAGGATTATATTCTTTTACTATATCCTCATCAAAATCATAATCATATTCAATAAACTCAATATTAGTAAAATCTTTTTTTAATTTATTAAATATATTATTCATTAATATACAAGAAGGACACCATATAGCACTAATCTTTATTATTTTCATATATATCACCTAAAATACCAACTTTTTATAACAATCATCAAAAGCTTTTTTGAACTTTTCTATATCTTCTTTTGTTGTTTTATGAGATAAACTAACTCTAATACTACTACTAGCTCTTTTTTTATCATTAGTTAAAGCAAATACAGCTTTTGAGTAATCACCTGATGAAGAACATGCTGTTTTTGTTGATATATAAACTTCATATTCTTCTAAAGCATGTAACATAGTTTCTGGTTTTACCCCTAAAACACTAAAGTTTAATATATGAGGAACACATATATCATTACTATTTATTACTACTTTATCAAACTTCTTTAAATAATTTCTTAAATCTTTATTTAATGATTCAACATATTTATAATTATTGTCCATATTTTCATAAACTAATCTTAAAGCCTTAGCTAAAGATACAATTAAACTAAGTGTTGGTGTACCACTTCTATAAATAGATGTGCTCTTACCACCATGTATAATTGGTTCAATGACAAGTTTTTTATTCTTAACTAAACATCCTATTCCTTTAATACCATATATTTTATGAGCTGAAAAACTTAATAAATCTATATTAGATAAATCTATTTTAAATTTTCCAATAGCTTGTGTAGCATCAACATGATAAAAACATTTAGGATACTCTTTTAGAAATTTCCCTATTTCTTCAATTGGTTCTTTAATACCAATTTCACTATTAACTGCTGTAATACTAACTAATATAGTATCATCTCTCATTAATGATTTTAAGTTTTCTATATCAACTAAACCATTGTCTAAAGTTTTAACAAAATCAACTTCAAAACCTAATGTTTGTAAATAACTAATAGGGCCATATATAGAAGAATGTTCAAAATCTGTTGTTATTATATGTTTTCCCCTATTTTGATACTTTAAACATATTCCCTTTATAGCTAAGTTATTAGCCTCACTGGATCCTGATGTATATACTATTTCTTTATCACTAGCACCCAATAAGTCACTTATCTGTTTAGTCGCACTTTCGATTAATTTATTAGATTCTACTCCTAATTTGTGAAGTGAATTAGGATTACCAATATAATCTCTAGTTACTTTAACAAAACTATCTAATACTTCTTCATCAACTGGTGTAGTTGCAGAATAATCTAAATATGTCATAAAATCACCTATATTAATTATAACACACAATAACATTTTTTTTAATTTAAATATAAATATATAAGTATACAATTATTTGTTATAAAAAATGTTATTGCATAACACAAAAACATACTATAGTTATTATTTTAGACAAAAATAAAAAGAACTTATTAGTTCTTAGGTATTATTAATTGTTGTCCTATAGACAGTATTGTAGAAGTTAAACCATTTCTATTAATAATATCATCTACTGTTATATTATTATCTTGAGCTATTTTCCACAAACTATCCCCTCTTTTTACTATATATACATATTCACTATTATTAGAATTTCCTGGTATAAACAGCATTTGCCCTATACCAATTAAATTACTAGTTAATCCATTTATATCCTTCAATAGATCAACCGATATTCCAAAACGTTTAGCTATTGAATATAGACTATCTCCTCTTTGAACTATATACTCTATATATTCATCATTATTATTACTAGAATCATCATTAATAATTAATTGTTGACCAATCATTAAAGTATTACTAGTTAAGTTATTAAGTTCTTTTAACTCATCAACTGTTTTACCATATTTTCTAGCAATTGAGTATAAAGTATCACCTGCTTTTACTATGTATATATTACTATCTTCAGGTATACTACCAGGAATTCTATATTCCACACCAGCATAATCTGCGATAGCTTTTACTACACCTTCTGCATAATCTTCTAAATTATTTTGTAATTTAAAAGCATCGTTTTTATTATCTATAAACCCATATTCTATTAATACAGATTCAAGAGGATCAGTTAACCTCATAATATAATAATAGTCTTTAGATGGATTCTCTGGTAACCTTCTTTGATAAACTTTTCTTTTTTTCTGACCAGCTTTACCAATATTATCAAGTATCATATTAGCAAATTTATCATTATTCCTCAAAGAATAAACAACTTCTGCTCCTTCGCCACCTGCCGATGTAAGTAATGATAAAGGAATTCTCCTATAAGACAAAAGAAAACTTCAGAATATTAATCTGAAGTCTTTCAATTGCATTTAAAAAGACCAGGGCTTTTAAAAATCCTAGTCTTTCATATTCTAATTTTTTTCTAATTCATCTATTATTTGGTAAATATCAGAATGAGGATTAGCTTCAACTGACTGAATATATTTATTATTATCTTTTTGATATTGTTCTAACTTTTTAGCGTTATCATATGCTTTTCTAGTTTTATCAACAATAATTGGATACATGTTACAATTTTTAGAATATTTTGGATAATGTTTTTTTAATCTTTTTATTACACTATTATTATTCATATTAGACGTAGTATACTCGTAATGTAGCAAAAACCATGTTTCAATACAAGGTGATGAAGTAATTACTTTTATATTATTTTTTTGCGCTAATTCTATTGCTTCTCTTATTTGAGTGTTTTTAGAGGGATCAACATCTGTGTCAAATATACAAAATGCTCTATCATCATCTTCTAAAACTAATCTAGACTCTTTTATTTTTTCTATTGTTTGCTTAACTAAATTTACTGGATCAGTTTCGTTTCCAGGAACTGCTCTTATTGTGTAATCTTTTTCTATACTTTTAAAACTATCAAAATAATTTCTTTCAGTCTTATTTTTCCCTTCATATGCTACTAATATTACTCTTTTTGATTTACGGTTATTTCTATTTCTTTGTCTATCTCTGCTACCCATATTTACTCTTTAAAGTCATCAAAACTATTTACTAAAAATGGTACTGCACCATATCTTCCTAATAAATATCCTTTTTCAACATTCTCAGATTTTCTTACCGAGAAATCATCAAGTGGATATAAAACACTCTCTCCATTATTAGGATTTTTTTCCGTAAACCATATTTGATCTCTTCTTAGCAATTCTAAATCTAATAAATTAGTATCATGGGTATTAAATATTAATTGAGCATTTTTATTATTTAATTCCGGATCATTAAATAATTCTACTATATATTTAACAATAAATGGATGTAAACTTTTATCAAATTCATCAACAAATAAAACTTTACCATTATCTATAACATCTTTAATTACAGGTATAAAGGAAAAAATTGCTTGGGTTCCTAATGATTCCTCAGAAATATCAAATTCATATTTATCTCCATTTGCTATATGAGTCGTATTTACTCTATAAACTGGCGCATTAGTTGAAAAAAATGGTCGTATAATATCAGGCATCGTATTAATTTGATCATCTGTCAAATTTTCCCTTATAACCTTGTATCCTTTGATATTTAAATCAGCTTTTTCTAAGAAATTTAATGCAAACTTTTCTAATATCCTACCCTCATCATTTGAATACATAGTATATGCATAATTATTTAATTGTTCATAACTCATTACTATACCAAGCTTTTCTGTTAAAAATTCGAAGGCAGGCTTTGTTTTTTCAAAATTCCAATTTGTAGCTGTAGATATGAAAAATTTGTTTTCTGCATTTTTTTCTTTAATATCATTCAAAAATTTTTCATCATTTGAATTAAATGAATAATCATTTATATTTTCCCTATTAAATATTTTAACGGGTCTTCCATTCGGATAATATGTTAAATACTCTCTATATATTTTTTTTGAATCAGCCATAAAACCATATATGTATCTAATTCCATCAGCTAAGAATTTGATTTCAAATTCACTTGGTTTATTCATCATCTCTTTATCCAATTTAAATGGTATAATTGGTAATATAGCATTAGGATTGTAAAAGTTAGATTGCCTAATAATCCCACCTACTGTAGCCAATAATTTAAATAAATTACTCTTTCCTGAGGCGTTTGCACCATATATTGCAGTCATTTTTAATAATTTTTCATTTCCAATATTGATGAAATTGTCTTCCAAACTATTATCCGATGATGCAACCATCGAAAATGTAGTTTTTTCTTTAAAAGACAAAAAATTGGTAACGCTAAATTCTATTAACATAAAATTCATCTCCCCTTTGTAATAATATTATATGCATCTTATCAAAATAAATCAACTATTTTTGAGTTTATTTTTGTATTTTTGCATTTTTTGCGCAATTTAGATAATCTAATTTGACATAAGTAAGGTTTTGTGATAAGATTAAAGTGTCTTAAAAATATTCAAAGTTTTAGACATTAAAAAAGAAAATAGCTAAAGTGATATTAGTTATTCCCTCACAAGATAATTATATCATATTCTTTCTAAATTTTAAAGATTTAGTTTTTAGCAGAAAGGATATACTTTACACATGGGTAAAAATCAACACATTACTCATAATTCCAATGGTGGTTGGAATGTTTTAGGTGCTGGTAATTCAAAACCAACAAAAATATTGCCAACAAAGCAAGAAGCAATTAACTATGGGAGAAATATTGCAAAAAATCAAGGATCAGAATTGATAATTCATGGCCTTAATGGCAGAATCCAAGATAAAGACTCTTATGGTAATGATACTTGCCCACCCAAGGATAGAGTACATTAGAAAAGTGATGAATTTATTTCATCACTTTTTTTAAATGTTTTTGTAAATTTTTATCTACACAATAAACATAACAACCTTTCATACCTCTAGTCATTAATGTTCTATATGTATTTTTAATAATAGAATCAGCTATCTTATTAGCCTCTTCTATTCCTTCTTCTTTTGCAATTTTATTAATACCTTTTAATGATTGATCTGTTTTAGCTCTTTTTGTATAATCAGTAACAATATGTCCATCTTCATATCTTATATCATCACCAATAATAACTCCAGCATAATCAAATTCTAATCCTTGGCATGTATGAATACATCCTATTTCATTTACTGACATTGGATCAATTGCCCATGTTTGTGAATTACCTAAATTCCAACTCATTTCAAAATTATATTCAGGTATTACTATGTCATGAATGTCAGTATTGTTTTTACCTTCACTAATCCAATTCCAGCAATAACCTGCTACCATTCTAGATTTATTGTTTTCTCTATTTTTTTCTTCTATTAATCTTCTTACTTCATTAGGATCATCTAACACCCTAAAATCATAATCAAAATCCATATCATCAAAGTTTGCTGTTTTTCTTATTTCTAATAAATTATCTAACCAAGAAAGATATCCATCAGAACCATTACACCTAAATTGACTTTCAAGTTCAACTATTTTAATACCTGCACCTAATTCATTAGCATATTTCTTAATTTCATCTACTGACCCAATATCTTTTAAAGTAACTTTTTGATCTTCATCTATAAAGAATACTGAAAAATTAGATGCATTAATTATTTCCTTAATTTGATTTTCACCTAAATTTTGAAACATACCAGATTTAGCATTTAATCTATGAGCCTCATCTACTATTAATACATCTACTTCATTTTTTTCAGCATCAGTAAATTGTCCTGATCCCTGAAATAGATTATTAATATATGTCATTTTAAATGAGCCTTTTAACTTATCTTTAAACACTGCTCTGGGGGCAGCATTTTTTGTTACATAGAAACTAGTCATATTTCTTTTAGTTAATTCAACTAATAAGTTAATAGCTAAAACTGATTTACCAGTACCTGGACCACCTTGAACAACTAATACATTTTTATTATCACTTGCTACTGTATCAATAGCCATTCTAATAGCATCTTCATATATTACTTTCTGTTCATCTATCATATTAAATTCTTTATTACCTTGTAACATTTTAGCTAAAGAATCTTGTAATCTTTTAGAAGGTCTTATTCTACCATTTTCTATTTTATATAATAGTTCTCTATCATCACCTTCAACAATATACTTTTTGATAAATCTTCTTAGTTTTTCAAAATCATTAGTTCCAAACATAGGAGCTTCTTTTATATATTCTTGATATTGACTACTACATATAGGATCGTCATCTCTTAAATTATAGTTATGTAAAAATGCACATGGATATAATCCTATATCATCTAATTGAACAGTTTCATTAAAATCTTTAATTAAATTAGCATAACTCATAGCTTGGTAAGATGGATGAGCTACTTCTCTTATTCCACCACCAGTAAAAGTAGATACAATAGCATCTTTGCCTTCTACAGCAGTACAAGTTTCCCATTGCTTTAATTCAATGATGATTACTGAATCTTTTCTATTATTATCTCTACCTGATAATATAAAATCTATTCTCTTAGAGGTGGTTGGAATATTAAATTCAATAGCAACACCAGCATTATCTGGTATTTCTTTATCATCTAATACCCCTCTCATATATTGCATAGAATTCTTCCATGAATTTAATTGAGATTCACTTGTTCTACCAAAAAATTGTCTATACTTATCATAGATTTTATCAACAATTCTATTTAAATTAACATCATCAATAAAGCCTGATTTAATTCCTTCATATACTAACATCTACATCACCTATATACACCAGAAGCTATATATTCAGCTATATGTCTAAAAACTAATGATTTAATATAATTTGCTTCTTGAACATTGTATTTTTTATTATCTGATAATAAAGTATTAACATAATCAAAAAACTTATATGCATCATTTGGATTATTAACACACTCAGTAAATTTATTAAATATATTAATAGCTTCTATTTGATATTTTTCATTTTCAATTAAATTATTCATAAACACTCCTAAAGTTTATTATACTTTGTACTCTTACCTTTTGCTTTTTCAATTGGATATTTCTTAGCGGATATTTCCATTTTATCTAAAACGATTTGCTTAGGATCAACACCTATTTGATGGCAAAGAAGGATACAATAATTCATAACATCTGCTATTTCATATTTTAATTCATCTTTATCATAATTATTGTTCCACTGAAAACATTCTAATAACTCTCCAGCTTCTATAGAAATACTTTTAGCTAAATTTTCTGGTGTATTAAATTGTAACCAATCCCTATCTTCTGCAAATTTAACAATTTTTTCTTCAAGTTCTTTCATATGAATCACCTCATTATCTTTCAAGAAAATTATATCATATTTTGTCGAATTTAACTATTATACTGTGCCAACTTGGCACACTACTTTTTCTTAGCAAGCATTGGAAAGTTCCTCCCACAGTGTAATTTCCACATATTATGGGAAAATCCCCAATCCCCTCACAACTCTTTTTTATATAATAAAAGTAAAAATTATTTTTATATGGTATAATTATATATAGGAGCTGATAGAATGAATAATTTAGAAAATAGAGTAAATGATTATATTAATAATGAATTATTAAATTTCAATAATATCAAAACTAATCCATTAGAAGGAAAAGATTTAAAAGATAGTATATTAAATAGATTGTTTTCAAGAAAATGGTCTCGTAAAGCACAGTATGATGATGCAAAAAAATATACTGAAGAAAAAGTTGATAACATTTTAAATAATAATTTAGAATTTCTATTTTGTTTTTGCTTTGGTGGATATAAACACTTTTGGACACCAACTTATCCTGAACCAGATTGGGCAGAAATTTTTACAATTAAATATTTAATGGAATATGTTCTTCCAATTGCTGAAGCTTTGGGAAAAAATACTAAAATAGAATTCGAATCAGAAGAAGTAGCGTTAACATATATGAATAATACTCCTCAAGAAGGTATGGATAAATATAATAAAGCATTTAAAGAACTAATCACTTATATAAACAGTAAAGTAAAGTATCCAATAGATTTAAGTGTGGTTTTAGCTAGAGATTTTTATGATAGAGACGAACTGCTTAAAAAAATGTATGATTATTTACCAGAAGTTAAAGAAAGATTTGATGCATTACCTAATGAAGAAAAAGAAATTAGATTAAAACGTGCAGAAACTAATATTATGTGGAACGGTAAAGAGAATTTAACTAATTTATCAGAAGAAGAAAAAAAGAAATTTATATATGAATCTAGAACTTTAAATGAATCATTTTTAGATATAGATTATGAATTAAGAGGAAAAGAATATTTTGAAAAAGATAATTTAATTCCACTTCTTGGATCATTTGGTTTAGGTGCTGGCGGAGAATTATGGCTTCACTTAGCTTCTAATTCATCTTCAATGGTAGATTTTTGGGCTGGTATGGGAATACTTGAAGTTAGAGAAGATAAAATAATAGAAAAGACTATTTCTAAAAAACAATATGATCAAATAAAAGACAAATTAGTAAAAGTAAATCTTAATAACGGCTTAACCAATATAAGTAATAATTATTCTTGGATATATGTATATGAAGGCAAATTACCATTTTAAAAAGAGCAATTATGCTTAAAGGTTGGACTGTTTTTGATACTAAAAGTTACACAAATAGTTACACATTTAGTTACACAAATTGTTACACATTTGGTGTACAAAATTTGTAATTGATTTCTACACTATCAAGTGTTAAGATTGTTATAATAGTGGATAATTTATGAAAAAAATTGGGATTCCCAAACTCTATACTCAGAAAAAATTCTCTGGGGAAAAATTGGGATTTAGAGAAGAAAAAAGTTGGGGTTTATTTTGGGAGTGTCAAGTGATAAAATAATTATAATAGTGGAAAAACTATGAAAAGAGAGCTTGCTCTCTTTTTTTGTTGTATAAAAGAAAGGAGGATATCTATGAATGAAAGTTTTATAAAAATACCAACTTCTTTATTAGAAGTAAATATCCCTAAGAATGCTATTGTACTTCTAGGAATATTACAAAGTAATTCTAAAAAATTAGGTTATGCGTATGGATCTAATAGGTACTATGCTGATAAATTAAATTGTTCTACTAGGACAATAAGTAAATTAATTAAGTGTTTATTAGATCATAATTATATAACGATTAATAATCCTAAAAGTTTTAAAAGAAAGATATATGTTAGTAATAATATTCTATGTAATTAGAATATTTAATCTATCTAGATTGAATTATTATTCTAACAGAATAAATAAATTAAATATAAAAGTTAAATAGATAATAGAAAGGCCTTAGTTAAAGGTAGGAGGTTTATATGAAAGATATGGTAGATTATATTAAATATCACGGTACTATTTCTAGTATTAGAGATAAAGCTGATAAAGATTATATATGGTTTGATATATGTCAGAAAGAACCATATAAAGATAGTAATGAAAGGGATAAGATTAACTTATCCTTTTTTAGTGCAAGAATGTATATTGAGTATTCTAATAAGATAGATTTAAAAGTTGGAAAAGATGTTTATGTACGAGGTATCCCTAAGGGATATGTGGATAAAAAAGGACATAGACAAAACTATATACATGTACTGGAAATAAATGGAATTGGAATAAGTAAAGAGCCACCTTTATATCAAGATGGTTATTGGAATGGAAAGAAAATAGGAAAAGTTGAAGCTACGAAAGAGGAACAAGAAGAATTACAAAGATTAATAGATGAGATTGTAGGTGTTACAAATGAATAACACTCCAATACAAATCATAAATTTAAATATGAATAAAGATAAGAAAGAATTATTTAAAGAAATAATTATTAATTACTTAATAAAACAAATAACTATGAAAAACTAAATCGCACATTTGCGGTTCTTTTTTGAATCTAATATACTGTTGCTGTCTTATGGGAGATAAGTAACAAGAAAAGGAGGTAAAATATGAATTATAGTTACTTATCAAACTTAGATTATAATGCTGGTATTTATATCAGACTTTCACAAGAAGATAAAGATAAAAAGTATGAATCAGATAGTGAAAGTGTAACGAATCAAAAAGATATACTCCGTACCTATTGTAAAAACAATGGATTTAATTTAGTAGGAGAATATGTTGATGATGGATATTCTGGAACTAATTTTGATAGACCTGGATTTATTAAAATGATAGAAGATATAAAAGCTAAAAAGATTAATTTAGTAATTGTTAAAGATTTATCAAGACTAGGTAGAGATCATGTAATGACTGGATATTATATAGAAACATATTTTCCTGAGAATAAAGTTAGATTTATATCTATTGTTGAAAATTATGATAGTATGAAAAATCAAGCTAGTAATGACTCCTCTACTTTCATAATTGCATGTAATGATTATTATAGTAAACAAAACTCTTTAAAGATTAGAAATGTATTAGATTCAAAAAGAAAAGATGGTAAGTTTATTGGTAGTAAACCTTGTTATGGATATATGAGAGATCCTAATGATAAAGGACATTTAATACCTGATCCTGAAGTTTCTAAATATGTAAAACTTATATTTGAATGGAGATCAAATAACATAGGTATTAGTGAAATAGCAACTAGACTTACTAATATTGGAGCACCTACTCCAGCAGCATATAAAAACTTACCTTCATCTAGTCGAGTTATAGAAAAGAATAAATGGACAATAC
>CAYRAF010000018.1:0-20610 GCA_964422195.1 uncultured Muribaculaceae bacterium
GATTGGATATTCTCAAGACAAAGATTCTGGGGAGAACCAATTCCAATGATTTATTGTGAAGATTGTGGATGGCAACCAATGAATGAAGAAGATCTACCACTACTTCTTCCAGATGTCGCAGAATATGAACCAACTGATACTGGTGAATCGCCACTTGCTAAAATCACTGATTGGGTAAATACAACTTGTCCAAAATGTGGAAAAAATGCCAAAAGAGAAACTGATACAATGCCTAACTGGGCAGGTTCTTCTTGGTATTTCTTAAGATTTATGGATGCACATAACGATAAAGAGTTCGCAGGAATGGATGCGATGAAATACTGGAATAAAGTAGATTGGTATAATGGTGGTATGGAACATACTGCAAGACACCTTCTATATGCGAGATTCTGGGTACAGTTCTTATATAATATAGGGCTTGTTCCTAATAAAGAAATGATTTGGACTAGAGTATCACATGGTATGGTACTAGGATCAAATAATGAAAAAATGTCTAAATCAAAAGGTAATGTTATTAATCCAGATGATATTGTAAATGAATTTAGTGCTGATATCTTACGTGTATATGAAATGTTTATGGGAGATTATACTCAAGATGCTCCTTGGTCAACAGATTCTCTAAGAGGATGTAAACGTTTCATTGATAAAGTAATAAGATTAAAAGATAAAGTAGTAAATGGTAATGAATATTCTAAGGACTTAGAAGCACTTATTCATAAAACAATTAAAAAAGTAGAAAATGATATAGTTAATTTAGGATTTAATACAGCTATTTCTGCTCTTATGATTTTAGCTAATGCTTATGATGAAAAAGATTCTATTACAAAAGAAGATTATAGATTATTACTAACACTTCTAAATCCAGTCGCACCACATATTACAGAAGAATTAAACGAAGAGTTAGGATTTAAACCTATCTGTGAAGGATCTTGGCCAAAATATGATGAAGCTAAAACCGTTGAAAGTGAAAAAACAATTGGTGTACAAGTAAATGGTAAGGTAAGATCAACAATTAATATTTCTATAGATGAAAGTGAAGAATCTGTTAAAGAAAAAGCATTAAACGATGATAAAATCAAAAAAAATATTGAAGGAAAAGAAGTAGTAAAAGTAATAGTAATTAAAAATAAAATAGTTAATATTGTAGTTAAATAAGAAATGATTATATATGAATATAAGCAGTATAATAAAGAAAGAACAAACAAAAAGAGCTATAAAGAATAAAAAAGATGAGATAAAATGGAAAGTTCTCCTGAGGTCTGTGATAACTTTAAAAAAGGTGTATTATCTTTTTATAAAAAATCATTATAGCAACCATTTGGTTGTTTTTTTCTACAATAATTTTAAAGACTTTATTTTATTCTATAATTGGTGATTATATGAAAGTTAAGATATTTGACTTTGAATCTGAAAAAGATTTAGAAGAAGAGATAAATGATTTTATTGATGAAGATATAGAAATTATTGATATTAAATACCAAGTATCTTGCTCAGTATATTCTGAAGAACAGATATTTTGTTTTTCAGCTATGATTCTTTATAAGCAAAAACCTATTTAACAAATAATTAAAATATGTTAAAATAAATAATAGGTGATAGAATGAAGTTCAAAAAAAATTCTTTTATGCAAGGAGCTTTCATTGCAACTCTTGGTATTGTATTAACTAAAATACTTGGGATAGTTTATGTTGTTCCTTTTTACTCTGTAGTAGGGTCTAAGGGTGGAGCTTTATATGCATATGCTTATAATGTATATGAAATATTTTTAGGTATATCTTCAGCAGGTATTCCACTAGCAATGAGTAAGATTGTTTCTGAATATGTGACGGAAGGTAATTATTATGCCAAAGAACGAGTCTTTAAAATAGGAAAGATTATTGCAGTTAGTTTAGCTATATTTTCATTTTTAGTATTAATGATTTTTGCACCAATGCTAGCTAAAATGATAATAGGCAATGTAACAGGAGGTAATTCTCAAGCAGATATAGTATTCGTTATACGTGTAATATCAACAGCTATTTTAATTATTCCTTCACTTAGTATTTATAAAGGATATTTACAAGGACATAAGTTTATGTCACCATCAGCTATTTCGCAAGTAATAGAACAAATAGTAAGAGTATTTATCATAATAGTAGGAAGTTATTTGACTATTAGAGTATTCTCATTACCTTTAAAAATAGGTGTAGGTATTGCAGTTTTTGCCGCAACTGTTGGAGCATTAGTTTCTTATATTTACATTAGGGTAAAAACTAATCAAAATAAAAAAGCTTTACAAATAAGTAAGGAGAAGTTACATAACAAAAAAATAAAAGATTCAAAAATAATAGGTAAGTTATTCTTATATGCTTTACCATTTATAATAATAGATACATTAAAACCTTTATATAATTCAGTTGATATTGTTACATTAGTGAAAGTATTAGTTAATAATTTAGGATATACAGCAGAAGTAGCAGAAAGTGTATTATCTGTAATAACAACATGGGGTAATAAAATAAATATGATAATCGTTGCTATTTCAACAGGAATAATAACTGCTTTAATTCCTAGTTTAACATCAAGTATGGTAAGTGGAAATATGAAAAATGTTAGAGAAAAGATTAATAAGTCTTTCCAAATGATGATATTTTTTACAATTCCTGCGACTATTGGTATCAGTATACTTGCTAAACCAATTTGGATGGTATTTTATGGTAATTCTGGTTATGAAGCTTCAGTACTTGCATTTTCAATTTTTATAGCTTTATTTAATACTACATTCACTATGGCCGTAAGTATTATTCAAATACTAAAAGAATACAAAATGGTAGTTATATCTTTGATAAGTGGCATTTTGTTTAAGGTATTATTCAATATACCTAATATATATTTATTTGATAAACTTGGATTTAAGGCTTATTATGGCGCTATATTTACAACAATTATGGGATATTTTATAGGGCTTGTAATATTAATTGTTTATTTGCACAAAAAATATCAAGTTAACTTTAAAAAGACATATCAAAGAGGATTACAAATACTATTATCGTCTCTTGCTATGTTAGTTGTTATTCTATTATTACAAAGATTTATGCCAGTAGTAGCATATAAAAGAATATTAAATATTCCTTTGATAGCGGGATATACGTTAATAGGTATTGTAATATACTTTATATTAGTAAATAAGTTTAAGCTAATAGATAATATATTTGGTAAAGGTACTCTTGATAATGTATTAAAGAAACTAAAATTAAAAAAATAAAAGTTGGAAATAATTTCCAACTTTTATTTTAAAAAATCCATTGACTTGTAATAACACATATGTTATTTTGTAAGTGGGTGATAGATATGCGTGATTTTATAAAAAAAGCAATTGCTGAAGGCAAAGTAAAAAAATATGAAGAAGTAAAATATACTGATCCAGATTTATTAGCACACGATGATTTAAGTTTTTATATTGGAGAACAAGTAACTAAATATACTAAGTATAATGTGGGTGATATTATTTTTGTAAGCAATTTTTATTATGAAGATGGTACTCCAGGAGAAAGACATCTTTTTGTAATTGTAGATGAAGATAACTATGCTGTTCCTATAACCTATTTTGCTTTTTTAATTTCTTCAAAGATATATAAGATAAAATATAAAAGCAATATGTTATTAAATATGACAAAGAAAAATGGCCTGGATAGGGATAGTATAGTTAAAACAGATACTATATATGAATTTATTGATGATGATATAGAATATAAGATAGGATCAGTAAATCGTGATTTGGTAAAACTGTTTATTGATTGCTATAAAAATGGAGGTAAATGTGATTAAAAAAACATTAGAAGAATTTGAAAAAGAAGTAGAAATTAATAATAGAGAACTAGATCTTATTATGAAGTTGATTGCTTTAAGAAATGAAAAAGGACTAACTCAAAAGGAATTAGCAAATCTTCTGGGGATGAAGCAACCAGCAATTGCGAGATTAGAAAAAGCAAAAATATCTCCTTCTTTAACAACAGTAATTAAAATATTAGATAAATATGGCTACACTTTAGATATAAAAAAAATAAAATAAGTTTCAGAGTAAGAAACTTATTTTTTAATTTTATTTTTGATATTTTTAAGATTATGATAAATACTAAATGCTATCTTATAAAGTCGATAATAGAATGAATTTACTACAAGATCAAACTCTCCTATTAATTCAATGACTTTACCATTAAATCCTCGTTTAAATAAGTAGATACCATACATAGGATCATTTTTATCAAATGTTCCAGATATACCATAGAAATTATATTTTTTATAGCCATTTTTAATTCCGTATTTAATGATTTCCCATTGAATTATATATTGAGGATTATACTTCATAAAATGATCATAAGAACCACTAAATAAATATATTATTTCAGGACCAGATGTAATAAACATAGAACCAGCCATTACAATCTCTTTGCCATATTCTTTTTCTAACTCTTTAGCATCCTCAATTCTCTTATTAACTGTATTTAACTCTTGTTCTTTTTGTTTTTTTTGTGATTTAGCTTTTTTGCCATCATTTTCTTTAATTTTTTCTTCTATATATTCTAAATCCTTTTCTATTTGCTCTTTTTCTGTATTTAATTTTTCTAATAGATTAGTAGTATTTAAAGTACAAAGCAATATTTTAACGTCTTTACCTAACTCTTTAATCATACTTTCATAATATGAAATTGGTCTATCTATAAAGCCTCTTCTTTTAGCGGTATGTTCCATGATAGCCTTATATTTATCTAATTCATCATTTTTCATTTCATGAACTTCTAAACCATTTTTTTCACATCTATGAATATATCTTTTTGTATCATTAGAAAAATTATTAAATATTTCATCTGTAGTACCATCTAAGTCTAAAGCAAACATCCATCTAGGTTGTAATTCTTTTTCTGTCTTAGTATTTCTTCCATAATACTTATATCCTAATTCTTTTAAAGTCTTAAGTATATTTTCATTATTAATACCATCTTTAACAATTTCACCATCTATATCTCTTTCTTCATATATAAGATATGGATCTATTTTTATAAAAAAGCCACCATTTCTTTTAACATATTGTTTAATATCATAAGTAAAGTTTTTAACTAAATCTTTATCATTGTAGTTTAATAAAAAACCACGAGGAGCATAAAACATTTTCTTTTTTATGGGTGTACTTTTTTCGAGTAGCATAGCACCCGCGATAACAGTGTTTTTAGTTTTATATCCTACTAAATGCATTTTCCAACCATTTAAAGATTTTAAATGCCCCCAACTAGTATTTTGATAAAAAGTATATTGTTCATGCTTTAAAGAAAATTCATTAAATTCTTCTTCTGTAAGTGTTTCTAATTTCACAAAATCACCTCTTACTTATTTTTCTTTTTATTTTTCTATATATTGGTACTAATTTAGTAAAAACAGTATACATAAATTTATTTGTAACTAAATCAAACTCACCTATAAATTCTGTAAATTCACCACCAAGTCTTTTTTTAAAGTTATGAATACCATATATTGGATTTTTTTTATCAGGATTAGCATATCCACAAGTACCAAAACAATCTAGTTTTTTATAGCCCTCATCATAAGCATCTTTCATAATTGTGTAGTAGCACAAATAATTACCATTTAAATTCATTAATTTAGAATTATTCCCACCATGTACAGTCCATACCATATCATGATATTTTACAGTAATAATCGATGATAAAACAATTTCTTTTTCTTTAATTGAGTTAATACTATCCAATTCTTTTTCTAATTTATTTAATTTGCTATTTAAATCATTAAGTTTATTTTTGGTTTTATCTTTATTAGATTGTTTATTCTCATTTAATTTCTTAATATCAGCTTTGACAGAATTAATCATATCGTTAAATGTTTCTTTAACTTTTTTAATATTAGCTTTTACTATATATAAATCACTTAAACCATCTTTATTAAATATTTCATAAAACTTTTCATAGTATTCAATTGGAGCTTGTAAAATTCCTTCTCTTTTAGAAGTTTCTACCATAGTTATATAGAAATCTTTTATATCTTTAATAGTTCCTTTATATATATCTAAATTATACTGATTGTTCTTATTTAATATTTTTCTAGTAGTTGGATGCATATTATTATATACTTCATTCCATTCTTTATCTAAATCAACTCTAAAAGTAAATCTAGGTTGTTCTTTTTCAAAGTTTAAATTATATCCTTGATGCTTATATCCAAGAGATTTTAAATATGTAACTATGTGCTTATTATCTAACGTACCAACTATATTTCCATCTTGATCTAAATTATGTAATTTAATTGCGGGATCTATTTTAACAAATATAGCTTTTTTATTTTTAGCGTATTTTTTTATTTCTTCTGTGAATAGTTTTACTAATTCTTCATTGTTAAAATCTATAACATAACCTCTAGGCGAATAAAAATAAGAATATTTCATAGGTAGTTTTTTTTCTAAAAGTAATGCAACTGCGACTAATTTGTTTTTATCTTCTAATCCTACATAGTGAGGAATAAAGTGCTTATATTCGCGTATTAATCCAAAATCATAGCTTTGCATAAAGTGACTAAACTCACTATTTTTAACAAATTCTTCATATTCTTCTTTTTCAATATTACTTATTAACTTCATATTAACCACCTAATATTAGTATAAACAAAATTTCACTAAAAATAAAGTAAAAAAAAAGACTATATTATATAGCCGTCTTTAAATTCATCATAACTAATTTGTTTATCCAAGTAATTATTATTTCTATATTTTTCCATGTTAGTTATTCTATCCTCTATATTTTTTATTCTTTTTTCTACTTGATTAAGTCTAATATTTAGATTAGTTATAGGATCATAATTTGGTATTTGATTAAATATAGGATTAAATGGTATTTGCTCATTCATTGTTAAAACTCCTCTCTATTTAGTTTATGATTACTTTATTTTTTTGTTACTTTATTATATAATATTCTTGGTGAGATTATGCGCTTTAGAAATGTTAAAAATAAAGAAGAAATAATTAATAATTCAGATACTTTTATAAATAATCCTAAAGACTATAAAGGAAAATGGAAAGAAGTTTTTAATAATAACAATCCAATATATGTAGAAATTGGTATAGGGAAAGGTAAATTTATAGTTGAAAATGCTAAAAAGTATAGAAATATAAATTTTATTGGTATAGAAAAATTTGATAGTATACTAGCTAGAGCTTTAGAAAAAGTCGAAAAAAAACTTCCAAACTTGTTAATTATTAGATTAGATGCTAATGAAATAGAAGAAGTATTTGAACATGAAATAGATTTACTATATTTGAATTTTTCTGATCCTTGGCCAAAAAAGAGACATAGTAAAAGAAGATTAACTTCGCCTGAATTACTAAAAAGATATGATAATATCTTTAAATCAGAAAAGATAATTAATTTTAGAACAGATAATAGACATTTATTTGAATATTCATTAGAATCATTTTCAACATATGGTTATGTTCTAAAAGACATTAAGCTAGATTTACATAATGATGTGGAAGAAATTATTACTACAGAATATGAAGATAGATTTGTAAAAAAAGGCAATGTTATTTATGAAGTAAAAGCTTATAAAAAATAATAGTAATTTATTTAATAATTTGATATAATTATATAGAGTAGGTGATTTATGAAAAAATTTGTAATACTACTGATAACAATTATCTTATTTACTGGATGCAGTATTGTAAGAGTTGATAATAAAAATTTTAATGAATTAGTAGATATATTAATGAAAGACGATATAAAACTATATAATCAATCGTTTGAAGGATATAAGTATTATTTACCTAAAGGTATGAAAATGATTGAAAAACATGACTATAATCAAATTCTACAAGCTAACAATAATAAATATTACTTATATATTGACGTAATTTCATATTATTATAAAGCTAATTTAGATTATATTACTGATACTAGTAAATATGCATCTATACTTTTGGATAGCAATAAAAAAACAGGATATCTTGAAATAAATGAAGAAAATAATCAATATTTTATCAAAAGTGTATATAATTATGCTAAAATAGAAGTGTATGTAGATAAAAAAGATTTAAAAGAATCTATAGTTAACGTTTTAACTATTTTAAAATCAATTAAGTATAATGAAAAAGTAATAAATAGTTTTGTAGGAGAAAATAAATTAAATTATACTGAAGAGAAGTTTAGCTTATTTGAAAATGATGATAAAAAAGATGATAACTTCTTAGAATATATCGAAGAATATGATAAATATGATGATACCGAAGGTGAACTCCCAGAAGAAAGCAAGATAGATATTGGTAATTAAAACATAGGAGGAAAAAATCATGGGATTATTAAACAAATTAAAAAATGTGTTTTTTGAAGAAGAAGAAGTTGAAGTAGAAGAAAAACCTAAAAAGGAAAAACCAATTGCTAAAAAGGTTGAAACTCCTAAAAAGGAAAAAAGACAAAGAGAAATAGAAGAGGCATTTAAGGAGGAAGATGAGGAACCAGTAGAAGAAGTAGAGGCTGGAGAAACTTATACTCCAAAAGAAGAACCTAAACAAGAAGAACCAAAATTTAAATTTCCTGTATTACTTGATGATGATCTATTAGAAGATGATGAGGAAATAGAAGAGGTGCCTGCTAAAACGGAAGTATCAGAACCTAAAATTGAGAAAAAACGTTATCAAGAAGATTATGTTGATGAAAGAGATTTACCTCATGATAATAGTTATACAAGAGATTTTAATTCGGTTGATTATAGTCTAAAAGAAGAAAAACATGAAAAAACAAGTTTTAGACCATCACCAATTATTTCACCAATATATGGAGTTTTAGATAAAAACTATAAGAAAGATGAAATTCGTGATAAAAAAGAAACTCATACTACATCATTTTCATTTTCAAATGATAAATTAGATTTAGATAGTATTAGAAGAAAAGCTTTTGGTGATGATATAGCTACAGATATTGAACAAGATATAGAAGAAGATTTCGATACAGATATAGACGACGATTATGAAGATAACAGCACTTTAGATATGACTGATACTAATATGACACCAGTAGTAGATAAAGTAACTGTTGGAGATGCTGAGGAATATTTTGACGATTTAGGGTTAGAATATAATGTAGATTATAAAGATAGTAGCAAAGATACTAGAAGTAACAGAAGAACAAAAAAAGAGGAAATAGAAGAACAAGAAGAAGATCTAGATAAAGAAGACAACAAAGTAGTTGAAGATATTGATATTGAAGATGATATTGATGATAACAGTGATATAAAAGAAGATATTGCAGTTAATGATGATATTGAAGAGAGTAGTGATGAAGAAGAAACTGAAGTTGCAAAAATCGACGATATTGATGAGGAAGAATCAACTCCTAAGAAAACAAGAACTAGAACAAAGAAAAACGAAGAAAAAGAAGAAGTAGAAATAGAAGACAATTTATTTGATTTAATTGATTCTATGTATGATGAAGGAGAATAAGTATGGAAGCATTATTATCTATATTACCAATTATTTTATATATATTAGGTGGAATATTATTAGTAGTATTAATCATATTATCTATTAAGCTTATCAAAACAATTGATAGGATGAATAAAGTAGTAGATGATGTAGAAGTAAAGGTTAAATCACTTGATGGATTCTTTGGAGCTGTTGATTTTATCACAGATGCTTTATCAGGATTAAGTGATAAAATAGTAGATGTAATTAGTAGCTCTATTAGTAATGTTTTTAAAAAAAGAAAAGCTGCTAAGAAAAAAGCAAAAAAAGTTGAAAAAATATTAGAGGAGGAATTAGAAGATGACGAAGACTAAAAAGAAAAAAGGTTTAGGAAAACTATTCGCAGGACTTGCAATTGGCGGTGCTCTTGGGGTATTATTTGCTCCTAAAAAAGGTAGTGAAACTAGAAAGGCTTTAAAAAATAAAATAGAAGAATTTATTGAAAAAGTAAAAGAAATTGATAAAGAAGAAGTTAAAAAGAATTTCTATGAAAAAGTTGAAAAAGTTACAGAGGAACTTAAAGATTTAGATAAAGAAAAAGCTTTAAAACTTGCAAAGAAAAAAGCAAAAGATTTAAAAGATTCTTGTGAAGATTTACTTGCATATGCAAAAGAAAAAGGTACTCCAGTATTAGAAAAAGCTGCAGAAGAAGTAAGAGAAAAAGCTATAGAAGTAACTAAAGAAGTATTAAAAAAACTAGAAGCTAAATAGGCTTCTTTTTATTTTTGACAAAAATAGTGACATATGTTAGTATATTTACATATTTAGGGAGGTTACTTATGAAAGAAGCAAGTGGAAAAGAACCAATGAGCATCGAAGAAGTTAGAAAAAAGAAAAAAATTCCAGAAAGGATTATTGGAACTATATCTGCAATTGGTATAGTGTTATTTTTCGCTGGCATTTTTAGTTATAATCCAAAAATACCTATAGTCGGATTTTTGGTAACACTAACTGGTGCTTTTGGTGAGATGTTATATAATGTTATAATTGAAAATGGATATGCTAAAACTGAAGTTCAATATGATTTACATGACATAGCAAAAGATTTATCATATGAAGAAAAAGAAGTAGTAAAAGATCTTTCTAAAAATAAAAATCTTTCTTCTAATATGAGTAAACTATCAAAACTAGAACTTTCAGAAGATGACTTTAATATGATAAAAGAGGTATCGCAAAATGAGAAAGCTGTAAAAGCTATTTCAATTATGGCTGGTATTGATATATTACAGGGTGATTATAATTTGATAAAAAAAGGATTATCTAGTAATAATATAGTTGATTTTTTGAATGCTTATGGAGAGTCAGACTTTGATTCAAGTGTTATAACAGATGAAGTATTAAGTAGTGAAGAATTTGATTTAGATAAAGCTATTAAAAGAAATAAAACAAAAATAAAGAAAAAGTTTTAGATTATTTACATAAATATTAGAATATGATAATATATAAGTAGAAAAAGCAATGAAATATAAAAACTTTATATTTTTGAATATAGAGATTTAGTGGTTGGTGAAAACTAAACAAAATTATAAAGAAATTACATATATGGAGCTTAATAGTATAACTGCTTTAAAGTTAAGAGTGTATAAGATTTATCTTATGAAATAAGGTGGTACCGCGATTATAATCGTCCTTATGTAAGATAGGTCTTTTTATATTAAGGAGGAATAAAAATGACAAATTGGGAAGAATTAGAATACAGAGGATTAGTAAAAGATATCGCAGGAGAAGATATTAAAGATAAGATTAATAATGAATCTGTTACTTTTTATTGGGGGACAGATCCTACTGCTGATAGCTTACACATTGGGCATTATAGTTCATTGGTAACTGCAAAAAGACTTATGAAAATGGGACACAAACCAATACTTTTATGTGGTGGAGCAACAGGTAGAATAGGTGATCCTAGACCAACTTCAGAACGTGAAATAATTGCTATTGAAACTATTGAAAATAACGTTAAAGGAATAAAATCTCAAGTAGATAAATTATTTGATGGTAAAGCTGAAATTGTGGATAATTATGACTGGATGAAGAATTACAACTACTTAGATTTTTTAAGAGATATTGGTAAATATATTAATGTAAATTACATGCTTAATAAAGATATTATTAACAGAAGATTAGAAACAGGAATTACGTATGCAGAATTTTCTTATACATTAATGCAGGGTTATGACTTTCTATATTTATATAGAACTAAAAATTGTATTATGCAAGTAGAGGGATCTGATCAATGGGGAAATATTACTACAGGAATTGATTTAATAAGAAAAATAGAAGGAAAAGAAGCATATGGATTTACAATGCCATTAATCCTTGATAGTACTGGCAAAAAGTTTGGTAAGAGTGAAGGAAATGCTTTGTGGTTAGATGAAGAAAAAACCACTAGTTATGAATTATATCAATACTTAATTAATACTGAAGATTCTATGGTAGAACATTATTTAAAAGTATTTACATTCCTAACTAAAGAAGAAATAGAAAAAGTAATGAAAGAACATAATGAAGCTCCTCATTTAAGAATTGGTCAAAAAACACTTGCTCGTGAGATTATCACAGATATCCATTCAAAAGAATCATATGAAAGAGCATTAATGATAAGTGAAGCGTTATTTAGTGGGAATATAAAAGAATTAACAGAAAAAGAAATAGAAATAGCATTCAAGGATGTTCCTAGTTATGAATTAAATGATGATAAAGATATTGTTGATTTGCTGGTAGAAGCCACTATTTGCTCATCTAAAAGAGAAACTAGAGAATTTTTAGGTAATAATAGTATTTCTGTAAATGGAGAAAAAGTTGGTTTAGAATATATAGTAAGTAAAAAAGAAGCTATTAATAATAAATATGTTGTAATAAGAAGAGGAAAGAAAAAATACTACTTAATTAAGTTTAATTAACATTTTTAATTCTAAAAAATGTATTAAAATATCATAAAAGGTGATTATAATGCAAAAAAAGAAAAAAAATAAGGTAAATACCGGTAAAAAAATTAATTATAAATATATAGCAAAATTAATAATTATTACTATATTTGTAACCCTATTGTTAGAGTTTTTCTACGTAATAATAAAATCTACTTATGATTATATGAATAAAGAATTATTAGAATTTAATAAAGAGATAGTTAATACTGATCAAGGTTATATTATTGCGGGAAGTAGTAATTTTAAATATAGTAAGTTTAATAAAAAAAGTGGAGAAAAAGAAAAACCAAGGATAGCTATATATAAAAATAATAAAATAGTTCAGGAAATAAAGTATAAAGGTGGTATTAATGGCTTATTTAATAGTGTTATTGTAGATGGTAATTATTATGTAGCTGTTGGTCACTATGAAAAGGATAATCATGAACATAATAACTATGAAACAGAAGGTTTAATAGTAAAATATAATAAGAACAAAAAAATTGTTTTTGAAGATTCATATAGTGATTTATCTAAATCTAGATTTGTGAAAGTATTAAATACAAAGGATGGATATATAGTTGTAGGAAATAGTGTATATAATAATTTAGAATCTGGTGATGCTAAAGCTGGAGCTTTAATTATAAAATATGATAAAAAGGGTAAAATTAAATGGCAGAAATATAATGGAAGTAGTCACTATGGAATTTATAATGATATCATAGAAGTTTCTGATGGTTATATTGTAGTAGGTAGTATTGATGATTTTGTAGGAGCTATAGTCAAATATGATAAAAATGGTAATAAAAAGTGGCAAAAGGAATATAACAATGTTGATCAAAATGGCTTAAATAATATTATACTAGTTAATAATAAATTATATTTAACAGGAACTCTTAATAAAAGTAATAAAGCTAAAAATAGGACAACTACTGCAGTTTTAATAAAAGCAGATTTGTCAGGTAAGATGGAAAAATATATTGAATATGGTGATGATGCTAGTATATCAGAGTGGAATGATATGATAATTTATAATAATAAAGTTTATTTAGTAGGGCAAGAAGCTTATATAAATAAAAAACTTACTAAAGATACTACTACATACTATAATAATAAAGCTATATATGCTGTATATGATTTAAATCTACGTCTAATTGATAAAGAAGAAGTAGATAAAAAGGATAGAACTATATATATTTATACTTCTTTAATTGAAAAAGATAAAAAGTTATATATAACTGGATATACTAATGCTAAAATAAAAGAAATGACATATGCTGATGGTAAGAATAATGTTTCATTTATAAATTCATTGCCATTGAAATAATAATATGTGACAGTTTAGGGGGAAAACTTTATGTATTTATATGAACAAAATGGAGATAATATTTTAATATATGAAATGACTTTAAATGAAAGAAAAGCACGTGTTTATAGAGAAAAGATGATTAGGAAAACTACTCCAGATAATCATGTGTATAGAGCTATAACTAGTAGGGATGGTTTGTTACTTACTGAAAGAGCAGTATCTTGGGACTTAATAACTAGTGGACATTATCATATTATGGAAAAATATAAAGATAGCGCTTTGATTCAACAATATATAAATGGTGAGTTTAAGAGTAATAAAATCATTCAAGTTATGAATGATGGTTCTTGGGGATATAAATACTTATTATTAACTGATAATTTCTACAAGATTGAAAATAAAGAGGAAGGCATCAAGATAATGAGCGGTATTATTTCAATACCACATTCTTTATATGTTCTTCAATTATTAGAAAAAGGAGAGTTTTCTAAAATATATGATGGTAAAAAAGCAATCTCAATAGAACAACAATTAGAAGTATTTAATATTTCTAAAGAACCAATAGATCAGTTTAATATATCAAGAATACAAAGAGCGCAACAGCTTGGAATAATATCAGAAGATAATATTAATTATCATAATCCTAATGGATTGCTTGCTACTTCAAAAATATTACAAAAAGTCAAAGAAAAGCAATAAAAAAAGATTTCAATTTTGAAATCTTTTTTTTATTATCTACTATAGAACTCAACGATTAACGCTTCGTTAATATCAGCATTTAATTCATTTCTTTCAGGCATTCTTACATAAGTAGCACATTTTTTATTTTCATCATAACTGATATATTCAACTCTTTTAAGTACTTTTTCTAAAGCTTCATTAACAACCTTTAAGTCTTTGTCTTTTTCTTTTAAAGCAATTACTTGTCCAGGTTTAACACTAAATGAAGGAATATCAACTTTTTTACCATCAACAGTTATATGACCGTGATTAACAAGTTGTCTAGCTCCACGTCTAGTATTAGCAAAACCAATTCTATAAACTAAGTTATCTAATCTTGATTCTAGTAATCTTAAGAAGTTGTCACCATGAACACCCTTCATTTTACCAGCTTTATCAAAAGTATTTCTGAATTGTTTTTCAGATAAACCATACATAAATCTAACTTTTTGTTTTTCGTTTAATTGTTCACCATAGTTAGAAACTTTTCCTCTTCTATCATTACCATGTTGACCGGGTCTATATGGTCTTCTAGCTAAGTCTTTACCAGTTTCTAATGTTGAAAAACCAACTCTTCTAGATTTTTTAAAACTAGGTCCAGTATATCTTGACATTTTATCTCTCCTTTCAATTATTTTACAATCAATTGAAGGTTATTAGCCGTAATGTAGGGAGTCATATCTTCACATATCAGCG
This sequence comes from uncultured Muribaculaceae bacterium, assembly GCA_964422195.1. Lineage (GTDB taxonomy): Bacteria > Bacillota_I > Bacilli_A > RF39 > UBA660 > CALVUP01. The sequence goes on from CAYRAF010000018.1 coordinate 15,128, forward strand.
ATTCTGCTACTTATTTGATAGACACATTACATAACTCTAATAATGCTGCATCAGTTGATTTGCATTAATAATTATATATAAAAGTATGTTATTTGTCAATGAAAAAGCACAATTATTTAAAAAAATATAGATTTTATATATTTAACAAAAATACTATAAAAAAAAATAAAAATGTGGTAAAATTATATTAGACTATAATAAAGAGGTGAAATTATGAAGAGTGTAGCATTAGTTATAACGACATTTATTATAATTGCAATTATAGTAATTATCATAGTTTTATCTTTGATAAATAAGGTTAAAAAGAAAAAATTTCAAGATAAAATAGAAGAATTAGAAACATCTAAAAATTTGATATCATCCACTCCAGTTATGTCAGAACTTGAAAAAGTAGAAGAAATCATAAAAACAGAAAAAATGGAAGAAAAATACAAAGATTGGGAAGATAGATTTGAAGATATTAAAAATAACGATATTAATAAAATAACTGATATGATAGTTGATCTAGATGTTATTTCAACATTAGATAAGAAAGAAGCAAAAATAAAAATTGCTAAAACAGAACTTCAAATATATACAGCTAAAGTAAAAGCAGATAATATTATTAAAGAAATACAAGATATAACTGTTAGTGAAGAAAAATATCGTGGTATTGTAACTAAGTTAAAAAAGAAATATAGGACTTTAGAACAAGAATTTAATGATCATAAAAATGATTATGAAGATTCAACAGAAGCTATAGAATTACAATTTGAAAACATTGAAAAAAGATTTTTAGCTTTTGAAAAGGTAATGGAAGACAACGAATATAATGAAATAGTACATATTGTAAGGGCATTAGATACTATGATTGATCATATGTCTATTGTTATAAAGGAAACTCCAAATTTAATGTTGATGATTAATCACTTAATACCACAAAGATTAGATGAAATATCTAAAATTAGTAAGGATATGACAAAAGATGGGTATTCTTTAGAATATTTAAAAATAGATTATAATGTTTTACAAACAAAGAAAAGAGTTAAAAAAATACTAGATAACGTTAAAGTATTAAACTTAGAAGATTGTATGTTTGAATTAAAAACAATTCTTGATTATTTGGATTCCATATTTAATGATTTTACTAAAGAAAAAGAGGCAAGAAAAGAATATGATGATACTACAAAAATATTTAAAGAAAAGTTAAAGAAAGTTAATGATGTAGTTAAAGATATATATAATCAGATGGATGATATTAAAAGAATGTATGATTTAACAGAACAAGATATAAAAAATTTAAATGAAGTAAATGAAAAATTGTTAGCTATAAATGTTAAGTATAAAAAACTAGTAGATGTTGTAAAGAAACAAAAAGAAGCATATTCAAAAGCATTAAAAGAAGTTTCAAGATTAGCTATTGATTTAAAAGATTTAGAAGATGAATTGGATTATTCATTAAAAACATTAGGTAGCATGTATGATGATGAAGTACGTGCTAGAGAACAGTTAGATGAAATACAACAATTATTAAAAGAATGTAAAAAGATCATTCGTAGTTATAAATTACCAATAATTAGTAATAATTATTTTGTTGAACTTGCTGAAGCTAATGAAGCAATAGGTGAAATAGTAAAAGAATTAGAAAAAAAGCCTATAACTATAAAGACTTTAAATATAAGAGTAGATACTGCTAGAGATTTAGTTTTAAAACTTTATAATACAACAAATGAAATGATTAAAAATGCTCGCCTTGCTGAAATGGCTATTGTATATGGCAATAGGTATAGATATAATTATGAAGATATAGATAGAGGTTTAAATTCTGCACAAATGTTATTTTATAAAGGAAAATATGAACAAGCTTTAAACACTTCATTAAATACAATAAATCTGATTGATCCTAATATAGAAGAAAGGATTTATGATTTATATGAAGAAAAGTAATAAAAAGGGGTTTAGTGGACTAGAATTTCTAATAATATCTTCCATATGTGGAGTATTTGCTTGTATATTACTTTCAATTGCTTTTTCTACTGCTAATAAAGAAAGAATTAAGTCTATGAAGTATAAAGCAGAGATATTTAAAAACAATGTAGAAGCTTATTCAATAATATCACATATAAGCGAAGGTAGAGTGTTTTTATGGGAGTTAATTGATAATGATATCATTAATGAATTAAGTAGTCCTTTTTCAGAAAAAAATGATTGTGATATTAATAATTCATATATTGATATAAAGAATAACAAATATATAGTAACTTTAAAATGTGATGAATATCTTATATATAATAGTAATCTCAGTGATAAAAAGATTAAAATATATAGTGTATCCAATTGGAAAAAGAAAAAACCATGTAATGATGATACTATAGACACAGAAGTTTTATACAATTATAAAAAAGATAATAAAAAAGTTTTAAAGGAAGAAGTAACTGAAGAACTACTTTTAAAAAAATATAATAATAATGAAAAAACAGAATATAAAAGTATATACGATATTAAACAAGATGATATAAAAATATATGGACAAAAATATTATAGAACAAGAAAAGCTATTATAGAAATATAATGGTTTTTTTGATTTTTTCTTAATTTTGTGGTATAATATGCACTAGCAATCAGAAAAGGGGTGAGTGCTAGTGAAAAAGGACATTTGGGATATTATATGTGAAGAAGCTAATAAACAAGAAGATTTAGATAGATTTGATGATCCTGAACAAGCAATAGAGTATTTCAAACATCATCCAACAAGTAAGAAGAATAATCCTTTATTATTAGATTATGATTGGGTTTATGATCATGCAGAAAGCTTAATTAATTGGAAAGAAAACTATGATCACTATCAATCTTCTAAAGCATTTTATACTCTCTTTAAAGCTATTACCAGTAAATATCCAATAGAAAAGGATTATGATAAATCTCTACTAGATTCAAGCGTATTAATGAAATGGAAAAGTTTTGCTAAACATATTTCAAGATTTTTTGGTCACAATGCTTTTAAAAATATAAGAATTTATGAATTACAAAAAGTTAAAGATTATTTTTTATCATATCCTAGTATTTATAATTTTGAAGTTTTAGGTTATGGCGTTTCAGGATTAAAGGCATTAATGGAAGATAAAAGATTTTTTGAAATACATACTATAACTATAGATGATTTAAAGTTTTTAGATAAAAATCTGCCTGATACCACTATTCCAAGTAGGTATTTAGCAAACAAATCATTTATTTCTTCTGTATCAAATACAATAGATGTAGAGAATTTTTATTATAATTTATATTTTATTAGTAGACATTGTTCACCTATAGATTTTCTTGAAACTCATAAAAAATATTGTGATAAAATTATGAATGAAACAAAAAATAATATATTATTACCTTTATATGAAGAATATGAAAATGCCGAAGATATTGTTGATGAAGCAGTAGCGCTTTCTGGAATACACTCAAAATTTAGAAAAGATGCTACATATGATATCTATAATAGATTTCGTACTAACAGTATACCAAAGGATATATTTTATCAAGAACTATCCAAGTATTATGCTACATGGATATTTATAAGCAGACACTTTGAAACTAGCCCATATAATTTAATGATTGATATAGAGACACTTTATAATTTTGCTAAAGAAAATAATAGAGAATTAACAGGTAATGCCATATATGAATTTTTAATTTATTTTAAGAATTTTAATTTAACTGGAATTAAGAATATTTATGAAAGAACAAAAGACATACCACTTATGGAAATATTATATGATGATTGGAATAATCAACAGGAAATGCTTATTCAAGAAATAAACAGTAAAACTATTAATCATCCAAGTAATATTGAAAAAGTAGAAGTTAATGGTATAGAATGTTATGATATTACAAATGTTGATCAACCATTGATTACGCATAATACGCATTTATCGATAGGTAATTATAAAAAACTATTAGAACAGCTAAGAACTACTGATAGAATTAAAATTTCTTTAAATGTACAAGATAAGGACCATACAAGATGGTTTGATTCTATAGATAGTCATAATAAAACAATAAAACTAGTATATGGTAACTTAAATCCAAAACAAGTTGGTATAGTATATCATGAAGATGCATACACTGATGGAAGAAATAACAATGATTGGAAGCCATTTATTCCAACAAGGAGATTATATACTTTATCAGGGTTAATGGAACAAACAAGAACAGATGATTACAATGAGGTAGAGTACTTTTTGGATAACAAACATTTTATGCCAATAGGTATTTTATGTGAAAATAGTATTAGTAAGTCTGAACAAAAATTAGCTCAAAACCTAAATATACCAATATATTTTAGAAAAAGAACAAGACATAAGAAAGATGTTAACCATAATAAGTCATTAACTAAAAGATATGAAATGTATCCAAATAAAATGCATTTTTAATAAAGAGACAATTATTGTCTCTTTTATGTTATACTATAAGTGGTGTTTACTATGAACTTTATAAAAGAAAAATGGAATAACAAAGATTATCAAGAACTAATAAATTATTTAATAGAAATAAGCGAAAAAGATTATAAAGAATTTAGTTCTAAACTAATCTCTACAAAAACTTTATTATTAGGTATTAGATTACCAATATTAAAGGATATAGCTAAACAAATAAGCAAAGGTAATTATAAAGAATTTCTAAATATAAAAAAAGATAAATACTTTGAAGAAAAGATGATAGAAGGATTTATTATCAGCTTTTTAAAAGAAGAAGATTTTGATTTATATTTAGATAAATTTGTTAAAAAAATAGATAATTGGTCTGTTTGTGATAGTCCGGCTACTAATATGAAAATTATTAAAAAAAGACAGGATAAATATTTAGACTTAATAAAGAATTATGCTAATAGTAATCAAGAATATGTAGTTAGATTTGCTATAGTATGTTTACTTGCACATTACAAAGATGAAAAATATAATAAAGCTATTTTAAAAATTATAAATAGTATAAAAACACATTCTTACTATGTTGATATGGCAATAGCGTGGTTAATGTGTGAAATGTTAATTAATCATAGAGACTTTATTTTAAATAATTTAAATAATTTTAAAATAAATGATTTTACTTTTAATAAGTTTGTTAGTAAATCATGTGATTCTTATAGAGTTAGTAAAGATGATAAAGATTATTTAAAAAGTTTGAAAAAAAATAAAATTAATGTATAATATAGACGAATTTTATTGGAAATGGTGGGAATACTAATGGAAAGAGTAATATTAATTAAGTATGGAGAAATGACTACTAAAAAAGGAAATAGAAATTTCTTTGTAAATACTTTATATAATAATATTAAAGATAAATTAAAAGATTTTGATGTAAAAATAATTAGAGAAATATCACGCATGTACATAGAGTTTAAAGATAAAGATTTAGAAAATATTAAAGAACAAATAAATCATGTATTTGGTATTCATACATATCATATTGCTTATATTATTGATAGTAATATGGAAAGTATATCTAAAAAAAGTATA
>CAYRAF010000019.1:0-20240 GCA_964422195.1 uncultured Muribaculaceae bacterium
TTAGACAATTTAATTTAATGTTTGAAACTAGTAGAGGGGTTACTAAAGATAGTAAAAATATAATTTATTTACGTCCAGAAAATGCTCAAGGAGAATATGTTAATTTTTTAAATGTTCAAAGATCTATGAGAGCTAAACTACCATTTTCTATTGGTCAAGTAGGAAAAGCTTTTAGGAATGAGATTACTCCTGGTAATTTTACTTTCAGAACTATTGAATTTGAACAAATGGAATATCAGACTTTTTGTAAAGAGGGTCAAGATGAAGAGTTATATGAGTATTTTAAAGAATATGCTAAAAAGTTTTATGTTGATTTAGGAATTGATCCAAATAAACTTCGTTATCATGATCATGAAAAATTAGCATTCTATGCTAAAGCCGCTTGTGATATTGAATATCAGTTTCCATTTGGTTGGGGAGAAATAAATGGAACGCATAATCGTACTAATTATGATTTAACTAGACATCAAGAGTATTCTAAAGTATCTTTAGAATACTTAGATCCAGAAACAAATGAAAAATATATTCCATATATTGTAGAATCTACATGTGGTCTTGATAGAGCTGTTCTTACAGTACTATTTGATGCTTATAACGAAGAACAGTTAGAAGATGGTACTACAAGAGAAGTATTAAAAATACATCCATATCTTGCACCTTATAAATTATCAGTATTACCACTTGTAAAAAAATATCATAGTGAAAAAGCTAAAGCAATATATGAAGATTTAAGAAAATATTTTATGGTAAGCTATGATGATACTGCATCTATTGGTAAAAGATATAGAAGAAGTGATGCTATTGGTACACCATTTTCTATAACTATAGATGATGATACTATCAATAATAATACTGTTACTATTAGAAATAGGGATACAATGAAACAAGAAGTAATTAATGTTGATGAAATAGTAGAATATATAGAAAAGAGAATAAAATTTTAATGAAAGTTGGTATTTGTACATTAGGATGTAAAGTTAATACTTATGAATCTGAATATATAAAAAATTTACTTATTAATCATAACTATGAAATAGGAGATTTTAATGATATCTGTGATATTTATATAATAAATACTTGTTCTGTTACTAATACTGCTGATTCAAAAAGTAGGAAGATGATTAATAGAGCAATTAATAAAAATAAAGATGCTATTATCATAGTTATGGGATGTTTTGTAGAAGCTAATAAGAATTATAATATTGATGGTATAGATATAATTATTGGTAACAAGGATAAAGCTAATATTCTTGATTTAATCGATGAATATAAGCAAAATAAACATCAAGTAAGAAAAATATATGATAATTTTGATGATGATTTTGAAGATATGAATGTAACTACATTTGGTTCTAGGAGTAGAGCTTTTGTAAAAATACAAGATGGATGTGAGAATTTTTGTAGTTATTGTATAATTCCTTATACTAGAGGTAGATGTAGAAGTAAAGATAAAGATAAAGTTATAAAGGAAATACAAGATTTAGTTAATAATGGTTATAAAGAAATTGTTTTAACTGGTATACATACTGGACATTATGGTGTAGATAAAGATTATAATTTTTCTAGTTTACTTAGGGAAATTGAAAATATAGATGGTTTAAAAAGACTTAGAATATCTTCAATAGAGATAACTGAATTAGATGATGAATTCTTAAGTGTACTTAAAAATTCAAGTATTATAGTAGATCATATGCATATACCACTTCAAAGTGGTACAGATGCAATATTAAAATTAATGAATAGAAAATATGATACTAAATATTATAAGGATAAAATACAAAGTATAAGAAATATTAGACCAAATATATCTATTACTACTGATGTCATAGTTGGTTTTCCTGAAGAAACAGATGAATTATTTAATAAAACTTGTAATTTTATAAAAGAATTAGAATTATCAAAAATACATGTATTTCCATATTCAAAAAGAAATAATACTGAGGCTAGTACTATGGATAATCAAATTGATGAACATATCAAGAAAGAAAGATGTAAAAAATTAATTAATCTATCAAATGAATTAGAAAATAACTATATGAATAAATTTTTAGATAAAGAGTTAGAAGTGTTAGTAGAAGTAGAAAAAGATAGTTATTCTATTGGTCATACTTCAAACTATTTGTTGATTAAAACTGATAAATTGGTTAATAAAGATGAAATAGTAAAGGTAAAAATTATATCTAATGAATATCCATATTTAATAGGAAAAGTTATTAATTAACTTTTTTTTTTGACAAAAAATAAAAGTCAACAATTGTAAAATAGAGTTAGTAAGAAAAGTAAAATATTGACTTAATATTTGAGTTTATTATAAAATTATACTAGGAAAGTAGGTAGAATAAAATGGAAAGAGGAAGAAAAAGAAAAAGTATAGTACTAGGATTAGTAATAGTAATGGTATTAACGTTAACAATAGGATATTCAGCAATAAGTAGAAGTTTAACTATAAGAGGAGCAGGAACAATGGATCCAGTAGTATGGGATATCCATTTTGCAAATCTTTCCAAACCAAATATAAAAGGTAGAGCCAGAATAGGAGAACTACCAGAAATAGCAAGTAGTGGAGTAGAAATAACAAATATAAATGCAGAGTTAAAAGTCCCAGGAGATGAAGTAGAATATAGAGTAGATATAGTAAATGAAGGGGATATAGATGCGAAGATAGCAAGTATAAATAAACCACAATTAACAGAAGTACAATCAAAGGTATTAGAATTCACAGTAAAATATACATCAGATGGAAAAGAAGTAAATGAAAATGATGTATTACCAAAGAGAAGTAGTAGTAATGTAATAATCAAGATAAGATATATAGAAGAGATAGAAGAAGAGGAAGATTTATTAGCAAATGATATAACAGTAAACTTAGGATATAGTATAAATTATGAACAAACAAATGAAGATACAGAAGAAGTACATACAGGAAATGAAAAAGGAACATCAGGAATGACAAGGAGTAATGCATATGTAGAGAAAGTAGATATATCAGAGAATAATGATGGAAGTATATATGCATATAGATTTAAAGATGGAAGTGTAGTCATAAAGGGAGAAGGAGAATTACCAGATAATTTAGATGATACACTAGTATTCTATGCTGAGGGATTAACAGATAATTATAATCTAGTATTAGATGAAATGGGTTATACAGAGTATAGAATGAAAGATGAAGATTTTAGCGGTGATATGGAACAAGTATTAACAGTTGCCGCAGCAGTACAAATATTGCATGATCATAATTATAATACAACGGGAATAACAGATATGAATAGTTTGTTAACATATCTTCAAGAAAATAAATTGATGGATTCAGAGAGTGGGCAACCAGTAGATTGGCTTATGACTGCTATGGGATCTGAACAAGAAAAGATAGAAAACTTTGAAAATTATCTACAGTTAACAACGATAAAGAAAAGTTTAAACTCATTAGGAGATCATGGAGCAGATAATATAACAGATATGAATGATTTAATGACATACATTCAAAGTAGTGAATATTGGGATACAGACAATAATCAACCAACAGAAGAATTAAATGCAGCTGTTGAAGAGGCAAACAATGATTTTAATGCAGAACCTCAATCACCAACAAGTATAGTACTAGAAGAAGGAATAACAAATATACCAGAAGGATTATTCACAGGAAATGAAAATATAGAAAATATAGTAATTCCAAGTAGTGTAACATCGATCGCAGCTAATGCATTTCAATATTGTAGAAATCTAGAAAGTATACATTTATCATCAAATCTACAAACAATAGGAAATAATGCATTCCAAGGATGTAGTAGTTTAAATAATGTGCAATTACCAGATTCTTTAACAAGTATAGGAACATACGCATTTCAAAATTGTACAAGTCTAACAAGTATAAGTATACCAAGTAGAGTAACAACAGTATCAGAAAGTGCATTTAATGGATGTACAAGTTTAGTAAGTGTAAAACTAGGATCAGGAACAACAACAATAGGAAATAGTGCCTTTGGTGGATGTACAAATCTAGCAACAGTAACACAATCAGGAACAACAAATGTAAGCAATATGGCAAATGTAGAAGAATTAGCAGTAAATACAGCAGTAAGGACAATAGGAAGTAATGCATTCCAAAGTGATAGTAATCTATCAAGTATAAATATATTAAATAACGCAACTAGTATAGGAGACTGTGCATTTTCAAATTGTAGTAGTTTAAATAATGTTAAAATATCATCATTACAAAGTATAGGAATATTTGCATTTCAAAACTGTATAGGAATAACATCATTAACAATACCATCAACGTTAACAAGTATTAGTACTGATGTATTTAATGGCTGTTCTGGATTAATAGAATTAACAATTTCAAATGGTATTACTAGTTTGCCTAGTTATATTTTTGGAGGATGTACAGGGTTAACTGATGTAACAATTCCAGATAGTGTTACAGATTTGCAGCAATATGCATTTAATAACTGCACAAATTTAGAAAAGGTATATATATCTGGTACAACAACTTGGATTTCTTCAGGATCTGCATTTACTAATTGTCCAAAATATAAAGAATTATATTTAGGTGGCACTGGGTCGATGAGTAGTATAAATGTTCCGTGGGCTTCTTCTAATACAATTGAAAAAGTAGAGATTAGTGATGGAATTATTAATATTGGAGTTAATCAATTTAAAGATTTTAAAAAATTATCTTATGTTAAAATTCCAAGCACTATAACTAGTGTAGGGAACTTTGCTTTTAGTATGACAAATATTACTACAGTAGATTTTCTAGGAACACTAAATGATTGGTGTAATATAAATTTTAGTAATGAATTTTCTAATCCTTTGTACAATGGGGCTAGTTTATATATACAAAATCAATTATTAAGAAGAATTACAGCAACCGATAATATATCAAGCATTAAAAAAAATGTATTTATTGGGTGTACAAGCCTAATAGAAGTGTCTTTACCAAATAGTATTACAAGCATAGGTAATTCTTCTTTTTCACAATGTGTAAACATTACTTCATTTGTTATACCAACAAGTGTATCAAGTATAGGGTCTTTTGCATTTCGAAATCTCAGTAGCTTAACCAATATAACAATACCAAATAGTGTAACAAATATGGGTGGTGCTGTTTTCTATGAATGGACATCATCGCAAACAATAAATATAGATAATACAAGTAGTTATGTATCCAGTAATTGGGATAGTAATTGGGAACAAGAATCATCAGCAGCAGTTAATTATCTTAGAACTTAGACAATAGAAATATTGTCTTTTTTTGTAAATAAATATGTAATTTATTTTGTTTAAGTTTATTTTATGATATACTTTATATAGTAAAGAGGTGTCATATATGGCAAAAAGAAAAAGAAGGAAATCTAGTAGAGAACAATCTAAAGATATAACAGCTTTAGTTGGTATAGTTTTAATACTAATATCTATATTAGGAATTGGTCATTATGGACCAGTTGGTAAGCTTATATCAGCATTTGCTGTTTTTCTAACAGGTACTGGGTATAATATATTTTTGATACTTGTTCTTGTTATAGGGGCATATATAGTATTAAAAGGGGAATATCCTAAGTTTTTTAGTACTAAATCAATAGGTTTTTATTTGCTAATAATTGGTCTTTTAACATGGTGTCATTTTAAATATGTTGAAAACTATAAAGAAGCATCTTTGATTTTTGATCATACTTTTGATGATTTGATGAAATGCTTTAATTCAATTATGAATTCTGGTGTTCCTTTTGTTGATAAAACTGATACCACTGGTATTATGATTGCTGGTGGTGGTGGATTAATAGGATGCTCATTTGCTGCATTATTTTCTACTTTATTTGCTGTTACAGGAACAAAGATAATTTTTATATTTTTAATAGTTAGTGGTTTCTGCTTATTTACAGGATTATCACTTGTAGATATATTGAAGAATATAATAGAAAAATCAAAAAATATTCATTTACCAACACGTACACGTGAATATAATGTTGATGATGATGAAGATGAAGAAGAGGATGATGAATCTCCTAAAACTGAAGAAAAGAAGACAAAAGTTGTTATTTCTTCATCTGAAGATGTTGAGAGAATACCAGTGGAGGAAGTTAAAGAGACTAAGCCAATGATTGTTTCAAATAATTATCAATTACCACCACTTAGTTTATTAAATGAACCAAAGAAAAATAAAAAAGGTACAGATAGTGCGACTATTGAAAAGAATATTAAAATTTTAGAAAGAGTCTTAAAAGATTTTAAAATAGTTGGAAAAGTAGTAGAAGTACATATTGGGCCTACAGTTGCTCAGTATGAATTAGAAATTGCTAGTGGTACTAGAGTTAATAAAATAACTAGTATTAATAGAGAAATAGCATTGGCTCTTGCAAAGAAAGATGTTCGTATAGAAGCACCAATCCCAGGTAAAAATACAGTTGGTATTGAGTTTGCTAATGAAGTTGCTACTCCCGTTAGTTTCTATGAAATTATCAGTAGTAAGTTAATGCAGAATAATATGGATAAGAAATTAATGATACCACTTGGAAAGAGTATCATGGGTGATATAGGTGTATGTGAAATAAATAAGATGCCTCATATGTTAATCGCAGGTACTACTGGTTCAGGTAAATCTGTATGTGTAAATGGTATTATTTGTTCAATTCTTATGAGAGCAAGACCAGATGAAGTTAAATTAGTAATGGTAGATCCAAAAGTAGTGGAATTATCTGGGTATAATGGAGTTCCTCATTTACTTAGACCTGTTGTTACTGATCCAAAAGAAGCTTCTATCGCTCTTGCTAAAATGGTTCAAGAAATGGAAGATAGATATCAAACTTTCAGTCAAACTAAAACAAAAAATATAGAAACTTATAATAAATATATTGATAAATACAATGCCAATAAACCTGATGAAGAAAAGAAACCAAGAATGCCATTTATTGTAGTTATTATCGATGAGTTATCTGATTTAATGATGGTTGCAGCTAAAGAGGTTGAAGATTCAATTTTAAGAATTACTCAAAAGGCAAGAGCCGCAGGAATTCACTTGATTGTTGCTACTCAAAGGCCTTCAACAGAAGTTATTACTGGTTTAATTAAAGCAAATATTCCATCACGTATAGCATTTACTGTTGGATCGGGAATTGATTCTAGAACAATACTTGATATGACTGGTGCAGAAAAACTTTTAGGTAAAGGAGATATGTTATATTTACCAATAGGTACTAATGCTCCAACACGTATTCAAGGATCTTTCATTAATGATGATGAAATTGCTAGAATTATAGATTTCACCATAAAGCAACAAAAAGTTCAGTATGATGATTCATTAATGAATTTACAACCGATAGATACATCAAAGTCCACAGTTGGAAAATATGATAATGATGATTATGATGATCCACTATATAATGATATTGTTAATTTTGTTGTTGAACAAAGAAAAGCTTCAACATCACTTATTCAAAGAAGATTTAAATTAGGTTATAATAGGGCTGCTCGTATAGTTGATTTACTTGAAGAAAGAGGAGTAGTCGGACCACAAAATGGATCTAAACCAAGAGAAGTATTAATTGGAAAGGAAACAGAAGAAGATGAATAATCTTCTTCTTTAAAAATATGGATGAATTAAAAAAATTAGAAAAAGAATTAAAAGAAGAAAGAAAAAAAAGTGATAAATATACAAAGAGGATAAAAGAGTTAGAACTTGCTATCTGTAGTATAAATAATCACTATTTTGAAGATAAATTAATAAATCAAGGATATAAATATATCGCAGGTATAGATGAAGTTGGTAGAGGTCCTTTAATAGGTCCGGTAGTTACCGCATGCGTTATTTTGCCTAATGATTTTAAATTAGAAGGACTAACTGATTCTAAAAAACTAAGTGAGAAAAAAAGAGAAGAGTTTTATGATATTATCATGGACAAAGCTATTTCTGTTTCTATTGGGATAAAATCTGAGAAAGTTATAGATGATATAAATATTTACGAAGCTACTAAATTAGCTATGTATGATGCTATTGAAAATAGTAAGATAAAACCAGATTATGTTTTAATTGATGCTATGAAATTAGATAACCTTAATATACCATCTAAATCAATTATTAAAGGAGATATTAAAAGTATTAGTATATCCGCAGCTAGTGTGATTGCAAAAGTTACAAGGGATAGAATGTTGGATGAACTTGATAAAAAGTATCCTATATATGATTTGAAAAATAATAAGGGGTATCCTACAAAAAAACATATTGAAGCTATAGAAAAATATGGGATTGTATCAGAACATAGAAAAACTTTTAATCCAGTATGTCAACATTTAAATCATATATATAAGTAGGTGATTTTTTGAAATATTTAGAAGAATATATTAAGTATTTAACATATGAAAAACATTATTCTAATCATACTATTATTAATTATGAAAGTGATATTTTAGAATTTATTGAGTATTTAGAAAAAGAATCTATTGAACTATTAAAAATAGATTATGCTTTTATTAGAGGATATTTAAATTATTTAGTTAATGATAAAAAAGATAATAATACTACTGTTAGTAGAAAAATAAGTTCTTTAAGAGGATTTTATAAATATTTATCTAATAATGATTATATAAATAATAATCCTTTTAGATTGGTATCACTTCCTAAAAAAAGTAAAAAACTTCCTAAATATTTTTATTATAATGAATTAGAAGAATTATTTAATAGTTGTGATATAAAAACTCCTCTTGGACAAAGAGATGAGTTAATACTTGAAATGTTATATGCTACTGGTGTTAGAGTATCTGAACTTGTTAATATTAAAGTAAACGATATTAATGAAGGTAATCTAACTATTAATATAGTGGGTAAAGGTAATAAAGAGAGAATAGTATCATTTGGAGAATATGCTAAAGATGCACTTGATTTATATTTAAGTGATGGTAGAAAAAAACTTAATAAAAAGGATAGTGATTATTTATTTTTAAATCATATTGGTGGTAATTTAACTACTAGAGGAGTTAGAGATATTCTTGATAGATTAATTAAAAAAACTACAATTGATAAAAATATATCTCCACATATGTTAAGACATACTTTTGCTACTCATTTAATAAATGAAGGATGTGATTTACTAGCTGTATCGGAATTATTAGGACATGAAAGTATATCAGCTACTCAAATATATACGCATGTAACTACAGATCATTTAAAGGAAGTATATTTTCATACACATCCAAGAGCATATATAAATAAGGATAAAGAAGATAAATGAGATATGTAGATGTTAATAGTTTACCAAAAAGAAAATATGGAAATGGTTTTATAATTGATTGGGAAAAATCAGTGGGTAAAACTGTTTCTTTTATTTATGATGGTATTAAAGGTAAATTCAAAATAGAAAATCATTTAAAAGGTAATTATATAGTTATTTCATATAAAAATAAAACTAAGAAAATGAGAACTAATCATTTGATGCAATTTAAATTTAGAGAACTTGTTTTTGGAAATCATAGAAAACTTCATTATATAGATTTTAGTAATATTCCAATAAAAAATAATAAATATGATTGGAAAGGTTCTATAGGTAAAGAAATTCCTTTTTCATTTAATGATATAACAGGATCACTTTATATAGAAAAGTATACCTCAAAAAATCATATGGGATATTTAACAGTAATGTATAATAATCAAAAGTATGATATTAGAAATATTAATTTATTAATGGGTAAAATATCAAAAATAGTTTCTTTTGGTAAATATCATTTTGAAATATCTCAGAAGGTTAATAATGTTGTAATCTTAAAAAGAAAAAAGGAATATAGGGGGAATATTAGAAGAAAGTTCTATAAATATTTATGTAAGAGATGTTATTATCAAGGGTGGATAGAAGAATCATCTTTAGAAACATCCAAAATTATTTGTAGTAATTGTTCTAATAAGATTGCTGTAAAGGGAAAAAGTGATATTATGAGTGAAGCACCTTGGATGATATATTTTTTTCAAGAAAAAGATCAATCTATGATCTATACTGAGAGAAAAACAAGTAATAAAAAAATATATCCTATCTGTCCTAACTGTAAGCAAATAAGAAAAACCCCTATGCAGATAGGGACTATTTATAAATATCATTCTATTGCTTGTCCTTGTTGTAGTGATAAAGTTACTTATCCTGAAAAATTTATTTTAGAATTCTTTAAACAGATTAAAGTTAATCTTATATATCAACCAAAAAAGAATGTGTTGCCGTGGATAGAGAATTATTTTTATGATTTTTATGATCCAGAGAAGAAAATTATTATAGAAGTAAATGGAATGCATCATTATCAACATGTTAAACATTATAGTAGAAGTTTAAAAGAAGTAAAAGATATAGACAGAATAAAAAAAGCTTTAGCTTTAAAGAATAATATGAAATATATTGTAATAGATGCCAGATATAGTGATTTAAACTATATAAAAGAAAGTCTAAAGAATAATAAAACTTTAAGAAAATATTATTCATTTGATATTAGAAAAATAGACTTTAGTAAATGTGAGTATGCTACTATACAATCAGCTTATTTTAAAATATATGAATATAAAAAGAAACACCCAAGTATAACTTATAAAGAATTATCTTTAAAATATGGTTTTTGTAAAGATACTATTTCCAAACAAGTAAGAAGAATAGAAGCATATTTAAATAAGAATTAATATTTTAATCTCATATTAGCTAGGTTTACGTCAAGTAGACTTTTTTATTTGTCAAAATATTGACACGGGGGGGGTAACTATTATAATTAAAGTATAAAATAAAAAGGAGAGTTAAATATGAAAGATGAAAAAGATTTAGAAATAGTAGAAAAACCAAAAAAGAAAAAAGGTGTCATAATAGGATTTATTTTATTAATTCTTATAATACTAGGATTAGTAGGATACATTTTATATGATAAGGGTATTATTAAATTAGATGCTAAGAAAGAAAAGGTAGAAACTAACGAGGAAGTAAAGAAAGAAAAAGAAGAAACACCAGAAGAACTATCTATAGATGATAAATTAGTAACAGAAAATATGAAAAAGATAGGTGGCTTTTCTGAAAATTATTATGACAAAGAAAAGACTACCATAGAAGATTTAGACAATAATGTATTATTATCTGCAGGTATATATTTATATGCTCAAGATAGTATAGTCCCATCTATTAATTATGATGATGAGAATCTTGAAATTGAAGCTATAAAAGGGACTATAAACAAAGAAAAACTAGGTAAAAATATTAAAAGTATTTTTGGAAGCAAAATAAAATATAATGATACTCTAACTGAAAAACAATATGTAAAAATAGATAAAGGTATTATAATGGAAGTTAATTCCAATTATAGTTATAAATTACGTGGAATGGATAATGAATGGGGTGATTTAGTTTCAAATATTTACACTAAAAACGAAAAAGCTCTACAATATAGTGATAGAATTGAGATTTATCAAAAATCTTTAATTTTAAGTCAAACTAGAGGAGAAGATTTTGTATATGTATATAAAGCTACTGATCAAGGATTAAAATCTTCAATAGGTAAAGAAAGTGCTGCAATAAAATGGGAAGATATTGCTAATAAATACTATAATAAAGCCGATACTTATAAATTTATATTTAAATTAGAAGATGGTAATTATATATTCTCATCAGTAGAACTTGTAAAATAGTTAACTATATGTTATAATGAATATGCAAGAGAAATCTGCATAAAATAAAAAAGGAACATTCAATATTACTGTGTTGGGTGTTGCCGAATGTATTCGTTCACCTAACAAAGGTTAGGTGATTTTCTTTTACAAGCAAATTACAAATAGTAATAAGATAAGTAAAATTATGATAAAAAGGAGAAAGAAGATTATAAAATCTTTTTTACTCATCATATCACCTCCAATCAAAGCGGTTGAAGGCAATCACCCAACTATTAAATGTTCCTATATATATTATACAATAAGTAAACCTGTTTAACAACGTAAATGTTATTTTTCTTTTTGAAGCCTATTATATATGATATCTAACATTTTATTTTTTAATTTATCATCTGCATCTTCCCATATAAGTTCTAAAAATACTCCTTCTCCAGGTAAAACCTCTTCATCTTTTTCCTTAATAGAAGCATCTAAGGCTTCTTTTAGTTTGTCTTTGTTGTCCTCTTTAAAATTATTAATAATGTGTTTTCTTATGCTTAAATCCATATTATCCCTCCTTATTTTATTATTAGTTATATAAATGATTTTATACTAATAATTTACATAAATTTACTACCAATATATTTACAATTATATACTTATAGTTTTATTTGTTATATAATGATGTTAGTGGTGATAATTATGCAAATGAAATTTGATGATATTTTGTATGATGTAGTAGTAGAGAAAAAAAGGACTACTAAACATACATATATTAGAGTAAAAGAAGATTTAAAAATATATGTTACTACTAATATAAAAGCAGATGAAGAATATTTAATAGAAGTTTTAAAGCATAATTATGATAGTATTCATAAAATGATAAAAAAACAGTTACATAAGGAAAAAGAAAAAGAAAAGTTTTTATATTTAGGTTGTGAATATGAAATTATTTATACAGATAAATTTGATGTTAGCATAGGAGAAAGTAAGGTATATATAAATAAAAATATAGATATTGATAAATGGTATAAAAAAGAAGCTAAAAAGTTGTTTCAAGAAAGATTAGATTATTGGTATAATCATTTTTCTAGAGAAATTGATAAACCAACTCTTTGGATTAGAAAGATGACTAGTAGATGGGGAGTATGTAATACTAAAGATAAGAATATTACTTTAAATTTAGAACTTATGAAAAGAGATATTAAATACTTAGATTATGTTATTGTTCATGAACTATCTCATTTAGTATATGCGAATCATTCAAAAAAGTTTTGGAATGTAGTTTCTGAAAATATAAAAGATTATAAAGATATTAGAAAAGAAATGAAAGATTTTTAGGAGGGAATATATGCTTATCACTAGTTTAGATAATGATAGAATAAAGAAGTATATTAAATTAAAACAAAGAAAGTATAGAGAAGAGTCTAAAACTTATATTGTAGAGGGAGAGCATTTAGTATTAGAAGCATATAGAACAGGTATGGTAATTGAGGTTATACTTACTCGTGATTGTGTTATTCCAATAGATTCAGAAAAAGTATATGTTACAGAAGAAATATTGAATGCAATTACTACAATGGAAAATGCTCCTGATGTTATGGCTTTATGTAAGATGCCTGAAGAAGAAGTTTATGGTAATAAATTATTATTATTAGATGGCATACAAGATCCTGGTAATTTAGGAACTATTGTTAGAAGTGCAGTTGCTTTTAATGTAGATACTATTGTTTTAGGGAAAAATACTGTTGATTTATATAATCCTAAAACAATAAGGGGAGCCCAAGGGATGAATTTTCATATTAATATTATTGAAAGGGATTTAAAAGAAATAATTCCGGAGTTAAAAAGTAAAGAAATTCCTATTTATGGAACAGATGTTAATGTTGGAGATGATGCTAAAATATTAAGAGATAAAGATAAAGAAAAATATGCTTTAATTATGGGTAATGAAGGACAAGGTATAAGTAGAGAAATAAAAGATTTATGTGATACTATGCTTTATATAAAAATGAGTGAAAAAGTAGATAGTTTAAATGTAGGAGTAGCTACATCAATTCTACTTTATGAATTAGATAAATAGGTGATTTATGGATAAAATATATATAGGAAAAATAACTTCTTTTCATGGAATAAAAGGAGAAATAAGAATAAAAAGTGATTTTTTATATAAAGAACAAGCTTTTAAAGTTAATAATATTATTTATATAGACAATATTAATTATAAGATAATAAGTTATAGAAGGCATAAAGATTATGAGATGATTATGTTAGAAGGTTTTAATGATTTAAATAGTGTTATGTTTTTAAAAAATAAGGAAGTTTATATAGCAAAAGAAGAACTTAATCTTAAGGATAATCTATTAGTAGATGAAGATTATATAGGATTAGATGTTATTATGAATGATAAGAATTATGGTAAAGTAAAAAAAATTTATAAAATATCTTTAAAAAAAAGAATATTAGTAGTAGAATATAAAGAAAAGGAAATCTTAGTACCTTTTGAATTAATAGAAAAAGTTGATATAAATAATAAGAAAATATTTATTAAATATTTAGAAGGGTTGTTTTAGATGAAAATTGATATATTAAGTTTATTTCCTAATATGTTTGAAGGCTTTTTAAATGAATCTATCATTAAAAGAGCAATAGATAAAAAGCAAGTAGAAATAAATATTATAGATTTTAGAAAATATTCTAAAGATATACATCATAAAGTTGACGATACTCCTTATGGAGGAGGAGCAGGAATGGTACTTGCTTGTCAACCAATATTTGATTGTATTAATGATATAAAAACAGATGATTCTTTAATAATAATGATGAGTCCTATTGGTAAAACATATAAACAAAATATGGCTTATGATTTAAGTTTAAAAAAACATATAATAATAATATGTGGTCATTATGAAGGATTTGATGAAAGAATTAGGAGTATAGTTGATTTAGAAATTAGTATAGGTGATTATATACTTACAGGTGGAGAGCTTGCTAGTATGGTACTTACAGATAGTATTGTTAGATTAGTTGATGGAGTTATAGAAAAAGAATCTCATATACATGATTCATTTAATGATAATTTACTTGATTATCCCCAATATACTAAGCCTAGAGAATATAAAGGAATGAAAGTTCCAGAAGTATTGCTTTCTGGAGATCATAAAAAAATAGAAGAATATAGAAAAAATGAGAGTATGAAAAGAACAAAAGAAAGAAGACCTGATTTATTAAAATAGGAGGTTTCTATGAAAAGTAGTAATATTAATTATTTAGTTGTTAAAGATAAAGATAGTAAGAGTGTTACTTATTTTGAGTATGATAAAATTAATGGTTATAACTTAAAACCTAAAAATACTCCTTTTAAAGATTGTATAAATGTTAATAAGATGATTATAGTTAATCCTTCTTTAATAGAAACATTAGTTACTAAAAAGATAAATAATAAATTTAATAAACTAATTAAATTAATAAACTACTTATATACTGATGAAGATGCCTCTGGTGAGGGATATAGATTAGCCTTAAATGAAATAAGTAAATTCAGAATGGAATTAATAAATAAATATAGATTATATTTATCTGAAGAAAAATTAAAATTATTTGATAATAAATTGTCAATTTTAGAAAATGAAGTTAATTTAAAATTAGAATATATTTATAATAATACTAATGAATATAATAAAGAGGGTAAAAGCAGATAAAGGGTGATAATATGAAGAATAAAAATGGTTTCACTTTAATTGAATTATTAGGAGTTATTGCGGTGTTAGGTATAATTATTGCAATAGCAATACCAGCAATGTCTGGTTTAATAAATAAAGCTGGAGATAGTTATTATAAATCCATGGAAAAAAGTGTTAAACTGGCAGGTATAGATTATTTTACTGATAACAAAACTTTATTACCAAGTATAGGTGAAACTAGTAAAGTTGATTTGAAAAATTTAGTAGAATTAAATTATATAGAAGATGTCAAAGATAAAAAGGAAAATAATTGTGATTATGATAAGAGTTATGTAATAGTAAAAAAAGAAAAACATGAAGATTCTAAGAATATAATATATGAATATACAAGTTGCTTAAAATGTGATGATTATAAAACTAGTGACAGTTTGTGTACATATGATTAATAAATATACATAATTATGTAGTAATTTTATAATAAATATATTATAATATAAAATATAGGAGGGATAATATGAGTATAGCTACAATAATTTTGATAGTTGTAATTGTTATAGTTGTTTTATTAGTATTATGGTATTTTGCAACATATAACAGTTTAGTGAAATTAAGAAATAGGAAAGATGATCAATGGAGTCAAATTGATGTTCAATTAAAAAGAAGAGCTGATTTAATTCCAAATTTAATTGAGACAGTAAAAGGATATACAAAACATGAGAAAACAACATTAGAAGATGTTGTTAAAGCAAGAAATTCATTTGTTACTGCTAAAAGTCCAGAGGATGAAATGAAGGCAAGTGGAGAAATGACACAGGCTTTAAACAAATTATTTGCATTAGCAGAATCATATCCTGATTTAAAGGCTAATGAAAACTTTTTAGGTCTTCAAGGCGATTTAAAAGATACTGAAGATAAAATATCAGCAGCTAGACAATTTTATAATGATACAGTTTTAACATATAATAATAAAGTTCAAATGGTACCATCTAATATAGTTGCAAGTATGGCTGGTTTTAAAACTGCAGTTTTCTTTGAAGCTAATGATGAAGAAAGAAAGAATGTAAAAGTAGAATTTTAAAAGACTTGCTTTAGGCAAGTTTTTTTAAAAGGAGGTATTATGGAGAAAATATTTAAGGAATTAGGTTTTAGTGATAAAGATATTGATGCTATTATAAAATTAAATCCTGGTCTAAAGGAATATAATAAAAAGAATATTAAAGATAACATTGATATTTTAAAAGATATAGGATGTAGTGATTTGTATATAAAGAATATTATTGTAAATAATACATATTTTCTAAATAACAAAAAAAATGATACTTTGAGTCTAATAAAATATTTAAAAGATGAATTAGGTTTTTTAGAACTAGATTTACTTTTTGATAGTAATGCTTATCTTTTAAATATAGAAAAAAAATATTTAAAAGAATTTGTTGATGAAAAAATACAAGAAGGAAAAAAAATAGAAGAAATAAGGGATTTAATAGAATTAAATTTATTTATAGTAAGTGGTGATAATTAGTATGAAAAAAGTTAAGTTATTGATATTTAGTTTATTTTTATTATTAACGCCTAGTATAGTATTTGCTAAATCAGATGTCTATTATAAAAATTTATTTATGGATGTTAATATAAATGATGATGGTTCAATTAGTGTAAGAGAACTAGATTCATTTGGTGGTAGTTATAATGGACTTCTTCGTTCATTAGGTTATGCTAATAATAATGATCATTTTACTGGCATAAAAGAAGATTTTTACGGTAGTGATATTTATAATGGTAGTAATATTACTGATTTAAAAGTAGGTGATATTTCTAAGGATGATATTGTATTTGATGATATAAATAGTGATATTAATTACTATAAAGAAGTTATTTATGCTAGTGTTGGTGATTATGGGATATATACTAAAAATACTACTGGATCTAGTGTGGATTTAAAAGTATATTCACCAAGTAATTATAATAAAGCTATATATTATGAATATAGAATAAATGATATGGTTGTTAAACATAATGATGTTTCAGAATTAGCGTGGACAATATGTAGTGGAAGGAATTGGGAAAACTCAATTGATAACTTGGAAATTAGAATACATCTTCCTGGTAATGATCCAACAATGCGTGTTTGGGGACATGGTGTATTACAAGGTTATGTTGATAGAAATAGTGATAATATGATTACTATGCATGCCAGTGATGTTGGAGAATACAATGATCTAGGAATTAGAATTATGTTTGATAATAGTTTAACTTCAAGCAATAAGTATAGTCATGTTGATGGTAAAGAAAACATCTTGGCAGTAGAAAAAGAATTAGCAATCAAGGCTAATAATATTAGAAAAAGAGCTAGAATTAGAGAATTTGTTGTTAAATATACTACATACTTATGGTTTATTGCTATAATATCATTTACTATTTATGTTTATTTTAAATATGATAGAGAATATAATTATGTTTTTAATAATGAATATTATAGGGAACTACCTGGTGAATATTCTCCTGCAACTTTAGAGTATTTGTTAAAGAAGAAAATAACAGAATTATCTTTTTCAACAACGATAATAGATTTAATTAGAAGAAAGAATATTAGTTTTAGTGAAATTACTGATAAGAAAAAAGATTATAAATTAACTTTAGAAAATGAAGAAGGATTATCTAAAGAGGAATCTAAGGTCGTTGGTATATTATTTAATCTAGTAGGTAATGGTAAAGAGGTTACTCTAAGAAAATTAAAAAAATATGGGAAAAGTGAAAGCAAGGCTAGAAGATTTTTAGATAGATTTAATTCTTGGAAAAAAGCTGCTAAAGAGCAAGCAGAAACAGAAAAATTTTATGAATCCCATATTGATATAAAAGTTAAGGGAATAATACTATCTTCAATATCACTAGTTTTATTCGTTGTATCTGCAGTTTTATTCTCTTTTGATTTAGTTTCTGAGGCTGCTCTTGAAAGAACATTTTTGGCTTTGTTTGTTGGTATAGTATTTTTAATATATTTTATCTTTTTCAGAAAAAAAACAATGAAAGGAATAGAACATTATAAAAAATGGAAGGCTTTTAGAAACTTCTTAAGGGATTTTGGTAGATTCGATGAAAAAGAATTACCAGAAATTACTCTTTGGGAGAAATACTTAGTGTATGCACATATTTTAGGATGTGCCAAAAATCTAGAAAAACAAATGAAATTTAAA
Source organism: uncultured Muribaculaceae bacterium (assembly GCA_964422195.1). Classification (GTDB taxonomy): domain Bacteria; phylum Bacillota_I; class Bacilli_A; order RF39; family UBA660; genus CALVUP01. The sequence goes on from CAYRAF010000019.1 coordinate 18,474, forward strand.
ATTAAGGAAATATATCCTGATGATAATGCTCCAACAATGATTGATTTTTATATCATGGATAGAATGATGGATGCTAATATTGCAAGAAGTATTACATCTACTGTACATTCTGCAGTTTCAGCATCTAATTCAACAATTGCATCATCAACTGCTTCATCAATTGGAGGATCTGGCGGAGGATTCTCTGGTGGTGGAGGATCATTTGGTGGAGGTGGAGGAAGCGGAAGCTTCTAAACCTCTTTTTTTTTAGAATAAATAGTTGACTAACAAACAATCGTTTGATAATATATAATTATAAAAACAAAATATATGGGGGTAAAAAATGAAATAATTATTTTTGAAAATCAAAATGTTAAACTTGAAGTTAATATGAAGGATGAAACTGTGTGGTTGTCACAACAACAAATGGCAGAATTATTTGATTCATCGAGAACAAATATAATTGAACATATTAATAATATTTATAATGATGGAGAACTTGATAAGATTTCAACATGTCAGGATTTCCGACAAGTTCGAAAAGAAGGCAAAAGGGAAGTTACTAGAACCATACCATTTTATAATTTGGATATGATAATAAGCGTTGGTTATAGGGTTAAGAGCAAAAATGGTATTATTTTTAGAAAATGGGCAACTAAAGTTTTAAAAGATTATTTAATTAGAGGATATGCCGTAAATGAAAAAAGATTAAAGTATTTAGAAAAAACTATTAATTTAATTGATATTGCTGGAAGAATATAGCATGAATTTTTTGAGTGATGAAAAAGTTGTAAAGTAAGTAATAAATACTTGCTTTTCCTTTTAATTATTTAAAAATATTGTTATAATAATATATAGGAGATGGTATGAATGGATAATAAAATAAGTATTTTAGATAATTATGGGGAAGATTTTACTAAAAAAGAATATATTACTAATCCTGCTATTGGTAGGGATGAAGAAATAAAACAAATGATACTTGTATTGTTAACTCCAGAAAAGTCTGTAATATTAACAGGTAAACCAGGTGTAGGTAAAACTGCTATTGTAGAAGGACTTGCTTATCGTATTGAAAATAATGAAGTGCCTGATGCTTTAAAGGATTATACAGTTATAAAAGTTAATACTTCAGCTTTACTTGGAACATTACCATCAGGTGAATCTAAAGTACAACTTCTATTAGATGAAATTAAAACTAGAGAAAAATTAATTTTATTTATCGATGAAATTCATACATTAATGGGAAAAAGGGATGAATCATTAGACTTTGCCAATATTTTTAAACCAGGACTTGATCGTGGAGATATTAAAGTAATAGGGGCAACTACTAATGATGAGTATGAGAGATTTATTTTAAGGGATAAAGCTTTTGTTCGACGTTTCCAAAAAGTTAATGTAGAAGAACCTACAGAAAAACAGACTATAGAAATATTAATGGGAACGCTTCCTAAAATAGAGAAAAAAACAGGAGCAAAACTTAAATATACTAAATATTTACAAACATTAATTATGGCTTTTATAGTTGATCTAACTAGTGAGTATAAAAGAGTATATGAAATAGGTGCTAGATATCCAGATGTTTCACTTGCTCTTTTACAACAGGCATTTTCTTATGCAGTATTTGAAAATAGAAAAGAAGTAGGAATCGATGATATTAAAAAAGCAATAGAGAATACTAAAAATGTTTATCCTGATGTAGTAAAGAAAGCTTTAGAAGCTTTTCCAATTACTTTAAAGGAAGTATATAAAGTTGAAGAAGAAGAAAAAGCTAATAAGAAGAAAATGGAG
>CAYRAF010000020.1:0-18679 GCA_964422195.1 uncultured Muribaculaceae bacterium
GAAGCTGGTGAACACGGTGGTGAAGTAATGGCATGTGGAACACCTCAAGAAGTTATGAAAGCAGAAAATAGTATTACAGGACAATATTTATCAGGAAAGAAATGTATTGAAGTACCACAAAAAAGAAGAAAAGGCATAAAAAAGTATCTTCAAATCAAAGGAGCATCAGAAAACAATTTAAAGAATATAGATGTAAAAATACCTTTAGGTACATTCACATGTGTTACTGGAGTATCAGGTAGTGGTAAAAGTACATTGATAAATCAAATATTATGTAGAGCTTTATATAAGAATATATATAATTCTAAAGAAAGACCAGGTAAACACAAAAAAATATTAGGTTTAGAAAATGTAGATAAGGTAGTTGAAATTTCCCAAAATCCAATTGGAAGAACACCAAGAAGTAATCCTGCGACTTATACAGGAGTATTTGATGATATTAGAGATTTATTTACGAACACTAAAGAAGCTAAAATGTATGGTTATAAGAAAAATAGATTTTCATTTAATGTAAAAGGCGGAAGATGTGAAGCATGCAGAGTTGATGGTGTAAAAAGAATATCAATGCACTTTTTACCAGATGTTTATGTTCCTTGTGAAGTATGTCATGGTACTAGATATAATAGTGAAACATTAAATATAAAATATAAAGATAAAAATATTGCAGAAGTTTTAGATTTAAGAGTAACAGAAGCTATTAGATTTTTTGAAAATGTTCCAAAAATTAAGAGAAAACTAGAAGTAATAAATGATGTTGGTTTAGGATATATTAAACTAGGACAACCAGCGCCAACACTATCAGGAGGAGAAGCTGGAAGAGTAAAATTGGCCAAAGAATTACAAAAGAAAGCTACTGGTAAAACCGTATTTATTATGGATGAACCAACAACAGGACTTCATACTCATGATATTAAGAGATTACTTGCAATTATTAACAAAATAGTAGATAATAAAGATACAGTAATAGTAATAGAACATAACATGGATGTTATAAAAACAGCGGATTATATTATAGATTTAGGGCCAGAAGGTGGAGATGCTGGTGGTACTATAGTTACCACAGGTACACCAGAAGAAGTAAGTAAACATCCGACTTCTTATACTGGTAAATTTTTAAAGAAAATGTTATAGGTGATTAAATGAAAGTTATAATTAAAAAAAATGGTAAAGAAAGATTAAATAAGTTTTTAGATTGGGTATTATATATGATAGGATATGGTTTAGTTTTTATAGCTATATCTTCATTATTTGATTCATTTTATATAGATAAATCAATGTATGGATTATATGGCTTTATCGCAGTTATAATCATATATATTTTAAATCAAACAATAAAACCAATACTTGTTTATTTAACACTTCCTATCACAGGTCTTACTTTAGGATTATTCTATCCATTTATAAATGTATTTATCTTAAAACTTACAGATTTAATACTAACATCGCACTTAAAATTTACTGATTTTTGGGTTTTATTACTAGTAGCAATTATAATATCTATTGTTAATCAAATAGTAGAAAGTATTATTATAAAACCAATTATAAGGAGATTTAAACATGAATAGAGCTTCATTCAATATAGGTGGTATCAATATATATTATTATTCTATAATGATGTTATGTGCCATCATAGTAGCTTATATAGTAATTATGAGGGAAGCAAAGCAAAGAAACGTTGATAGAGATTTTTTTACTAATTTAATTTTTTATTGCATAATATTTGGCTTTTTAGGAGCAAGAATATATTATGTGTTATTTAATTGGAATTACTACTCACATAATCCTATAGAAATAATTCAAATATGGAATGGCGGTTTAGCTATTCACGGGGGATTAATAGGAGGTTTCATAACTTTAGTTCTATATTCTAAAAAATATAAACAAAATGTTTTTAAAATAACAGATATTTCAGTAGTAGGTATAATACTAGCACAAGCTATTGGAAGATGGGGAAACTTTTTTAATGGAGAAGCATATGGTCCATCTACTACTTTAGCAGCTTTAAAAGCTCAGTATATACCAAAATTTATTATAGATGGTATGAAAATAGGAGGAGTATATCATTATCCAACATTTTTATATGAATCAATTTGGAATTTGTTAGGTTTCATATTTTTAATTATTCTAAGAAAGAAGAAGAGATTAAAAACAGGTGTAATATCAGGTGCATATTTGATGTGGTATTCATTTGGTAGATTCATAATAGAGTACTATAGAACTGATAGTTTAAAGTTAGGTTCAATAAAAGTAGCAATGCTAGTATCAGTTATCCTTTTTGTAATAGGACTTATTATAATATTAGTAGTAAATAAATCTAATAAATTAGAAAATTTATATAATGATAATAATTAATAGAGGGTGAATTTATGCATAAAAAGATAGTTATTTTTGGTGGAGGAACAGGAATATCATATTTACTTAGAGGTTTAAAAGAATTTCCGGTTGATATAACTGCAGTAATAACAACATCTGATAATGGTAGTTCCACAGGTAAACTAAGAGAAGAATTTTCAATACCAGCAGTAGGAGATATCAGACAAGTTATAACAAATTTATCAAATATTGATCCGGATATTAAAAAAATGATGGAATATAGATTTAATACTGATAGTGATTTAGATAATCATGCAGTTGGTAATCTAATATTTACTAGCCTATTAGACATTACAGGAAGTTTGAAAAAATCAATAGAAGCTGTGTCTAAGTTATTAGATGTTAGACATACTGTATTACCTTTATCAGAAGATCTATTAACTTTAGTTGGTAAAACAGTTGATGGTGAAATCATCGAAGGTGAATCTGAAATTACTAAAGCTCATAAAAAATATAAAAAAATATATTATAAACAGGAACCACATATATTAAGTGAAGTATTAGATGCTATTAATAAAGCAGATTTAATAATCTTTAGTATGGGAAGCTTATATACTAGTATCATTCCACATATTATAAGTAAAGATATTAAAAAAGCTCTAAAAGAAACAAAAGCTAAGAAAATGTATATTTGTAATGTAGTTACCCAACCAGGAGAAACAGATGAATTCAAAGTAAGTGATCATATAAAACTTATTAATCATTATCTAGGCAAAGATATGATTGATGTAGTAGTCGCAAATAATTCAGAAATAGATGAAAAAGTTGTAGAAAAGTATTCTACAGAAGAACAAAAAGATTTAGTACCAATTGATCATGATGAATTAAACAAGCTTAATGTTGAATTAATAGAAGATGATTTAATAACATTAAGTGATGGTACTATAAAACATGATAGTATGAAAGTTAGTACAGTAGTATTTAACTATATAATGAGGTTATAATGTCTTTTTCTACAGAAATAAAAAATGAAATTTCAAGAATTAAATCATCTAAATCTGAATATATTGCCGAACTTTCTGGTTATGCTAGAAACAACTTAAAGATAAAAGAAAACGAAATAGAATTAAACACCGAAAATGTTAATGTTGCTAAAAGAATAATAAGCTTATTTAAGGAATTATATGACGTAAATGTTAATATAAAAGTTACTAAAAATTTAAAGTTTAAAAAAAATAATTTATATATATTAAGTATAAATAAAAAAATAGATTTTATATTAGAAGATTTAAATATCTTGGATAAACAAAAAAACAGATTATTAAAACCGCATCCATATCTAACAGATAACATTGATGATAAAAAGGCTTATATTAGAGGAGTATTTTTATCAAGTGGTAGTATTAACGACCCAAAAACTTCTAGATATCATATGGAATTATTATTAGATTATCCAGATGAAGCTGTATTTGTCCAAAGATTAGTCAACGAATTTGATTTAAACTCTAAAATTTTAAATAGAGATAAAGGTTATATGGTTTATCTAAAAGAAGCAGAAAAAATAAGCGATTTTATAAAAATTATTCAAGCAAATAAGGCAGTAATGTATTATGAAGATATAAGGGTTTTAAGAGACAAAAAAAACAAAACGAATAGACTTAATAACTGTGAACAAGCTAATATTGATAAAGTCATAAGTAGTGCATTGTCTCAAATTAAAGACATAGAAAAGATTCAAGATAAAATAGGACTAGAATTTATAGATGAGAAATTACAAGAGGCTGCAAGTTATAGATTAAAATATCCAGAAACTTCACTTCTTGAGTTGAGTAAAATAATATCTATAGAAACAGATAAAAAAATCACTAAATCTGGTTTAAATCATAGATTTAGAAAAATAAGAGAAATCGCAGAAAAATTGCAATAAAAAAGCACTTCTAAGGAAGTGTTTTTATTCTTCTATATGTTTGAATAAAAGTGCAATATTTATAATACCACAAATTGCTATAAGTATATAAACTATTTTAGCAATTATGTTAGTTGAACTACCAAAAAGCATAGCTACTAAGTCAAATTCGAATAGACCAACTAATCCCCAATTTAAGGCACCTATAATTACTAAAACTAATGCAATTTTTTGTAATGTTTCCATAATATTCCTCCTTTTTATATTTCAATATTATCATTACCAAAAAAAATAAAATTATTCATGAATATAAAAAAAACATAACAATATAATTAAATGAAAGCTAATTTGAGGTGATTTATGAAAAAAATTTTAATATCTTTTATAATAGTTATATTGTTAATTACAGGTTGTAAAAATAATAAGGAAGAAAAAATTTTAAAAGAGTTAACTAAGAAAGTAGAACATACTAAAGGATATCAAATAGAAGGAACATTAGAATTAGTTAATAATGAAGATGTATATAATTATGATGTTGTAGTATCCTATAAAAAAGATGATTATTACAAAGTAAGTTTAATAAATAAGGCTAATAATAAGGAACAAATAATTCTAAGAAATGATTCTGGTGTTTATGTAGTAACTCCATCTTTAAATAAAAGTTTTAAATTCCAAAGCGATTGGCCAAATAATAATTCTCAAATATACCTATTACAATCAATAGTAAAAGATTTAAATGATGATAAGAATAAAACTATAGAAAAGAAAGATAACTATTATATTTATACATCAAATGTTAATTATCCTAACAATGAAAACTTAAAAAAGCAAAAAGTATATATTGGTGATAACGGGAAATTAAAGCAAGTTGAAGTAGTAGATAAAAATAATACGGTTATGATGAAATTAATATATAAAGATATTGATTTAAAAGCTAATTTTAATAAAGACAAATTTGATATTGACAATTTAATCAGTGAAGATGAAGAAAAAACTGAAACAGAAGATGAAAACAAAGAAAAAGATCAAGAAACAACAAGTTTAGATGATATAATATATCCACTTTATTTACCAGATGGAACTAAATTAACAAATGAAGAAGTAGTAAAAACTGATGATGGTAAAAGAGTAATCTTAACATTTAGTGGTGATAAATCATTCATCCTAGTAGAAGAAACAGTTGCAAAAGAACAAGAATTTACTGTAATACCAACTATGGGTGAACCATATATGTTTACTGATACGGTTGGAGCTTTAAGTGAAACATCGTTAACTTTTACATCAAGTGATGTAGATTACTATATAACATCTACGACCATGAGTAAAACAGAACTTTTACAAATAGCTAAATCTATAAGTTTAGTTCCTACTATGAAATAAACACAATAGTGTTTATTTTTTAATTATTTAATGATATAATTATTAATAGGTGATTGAAATGACAAAAGAAAAAAAACAAAAGGATAATAAAGGGGTAAAAAATATAAAAAAGAACAAAAAGGTTAGAACTTCTGAAAAAGGAAGAGATGCAATAAAAAGAGCAACAGGGGAAAATCCGGTAAGTGTAAAAAAAGCAATTATAGTGTTATTAGCAGTAGTGTTAGTAGTAGCTGCAGTATATTTTGTTGCAGCAATTCTAATGGGTGAAATTAAGTTTGGAGATCAAACAGAAAAGACCTCTATTCAATATGAAGAAATATTAGCAGGTTCCACTTTTAAAAAGAAAGATAAAGAATATATAGTTGTTTATTATGACTTCAATAGTGATGATGCTAAAGAATTGGAATCAACCATCTCAACTTATAAAAGTGGTAGTGAAGCAAAAGCTTTATATAAGGTTAATTTAGGATTAAAACAAAACAAAAAATATGTAACAGATTCATCTTCTAATAAAAAACCAAATAAGGCTTTAGATTTAAAAATTAAAGGAATAACACTAATCTATATTAAAGATGGTAAAGTTAATACATATATAGAAGGTTTAGATAATGTAGAAAATTATTTAAAATAAAAACATCAATTACTTGATGTTTTTATTTCCTTCTTATTTTCTAGTTTGGCAGTATAAATTATTTGAGTTTTGTTATTGTTTTTGTTACAAGTTATCAAGACGATAACAGGATAGGGATATGTTTTTAAATATACATATCCTGTTTTTTTCACCTCCTTATGCGATATTAATTTATAAGTATATATATGCTTTTTATATATAACATATATATTTGTATTTTCATCTAATTCATCTAAATTATTAAAATAAGCATTATAATTATTACCTGAATGTGCAGCTAAAACTATATTACCAGTAGAAAAATCAGATGTTTCTAAAACCATCACCTCCTTTTCTACATTGTTTTTCTTTTTATTCTTAATATAAAGTCCTCTATATATATTAAGATTAGGAATACTTAAATAAGCATCATAATCACTGTTCTTTTGCTTTAAAGCAATTTCTTTATATATACCTATAATATTTTTTTTCTTAGTAGTAATAAAAGTATCATTATAGCTATGGAGTGAATAACCAATTAAAGATAATATAGATGAGATAATAAGTATTAATATAAAGTATTTAAATATATTTCTTTTTTTCATAAATAAAACTATTTAATAGAACCCTTGTAAAAAAATAATTATCAATATTACTTATAGTATCTGGAACTTTAATTCTTTTAGTAATTAAATCATCTTTTAGAATTAAGTTAATATCTTCTTTATCATCTTTAATTTTAATAATCCGATCTTCTATTTTTTTATAGTTCTTAGTAGAAGTTAATTGCTTTAGAGTATAAGTGCCATAAGGCAATATAATACTTGTATCTCCGCCTTTATCTGTAGTTAATTCACTTACTAAAATATTATCTTTATCATAAATAGCAAATTTTACATTAGCTTCAACTTTATAATTTTTTAGTTCTTTATCACCATATAATTTAGTAATGTTTATTTTTCTTTTGATAATTTTATTAGTAAGATTAAGATTAATATTTAGATTATCTTCAGAAATAGTAAATTGATATTCTTTTTTATCTAGTGTATAACCATTACCTGGAATAGTTTCTTTTAAAACATAATTTCCTAATTCTAAATTGTTTATAGAGGCAGTACAATTATCATCAATTACTAAATCTTTAATATATGAATTATCTTTATATAAGCTATACGTACTTCCTGTTAATGTCCCTTCGCCACTTGCTTTACAAGCTTTTGTATCAGCATCAAACTTATTTATATTTAAAGTTCCACCAATTACTTTTATTGAAAGTTTTGCATTAACATCTGATAAATTACCTGTGGTCATCAAATTTTGTGCTCCATCTGTTAAATAAAATATTGGATTACTTCCAATGCGACTATTCTTCTTTGTTAAATTTATTGAATAATTACCAATTTTATTTGAACTAATTATATATTTATTTTCATTTTTTTCTATATTTATTCCATCTGTTGTAGAATTGCTATAATTAGCTATAACATTATTAGAATCAGTTAAAGTAAGTTTTTGACCTAAAGTAATTTCGTAATTATTATTAGCAAAGCTTGGTGATTTATAATGATTGTTTATTAGGTTTTGTAGATTATTTATATCGGCATCATATTTAGTTATTTTATTTCCATTAAGAGTATCAGTAAAATAATAATTTCCTTTACTATCAGCATATTTCCAAATTATTAATTGAGTTATTGCATACCATTTTTGAGCAGTGTGACCAGTATAGCCATACCCATAATAAGCTGCGAGCTTAATTTTATCTAAATTAGTGCTTGATATTTTAGAATATGTATTATTTGCGGTATAGGAATCATTACTATTAAATAATTCAAACGGATCTAGACAATAAGCATAAGTATGATCATCACTTTTAGTTAAAAATTGTGATCTCATATAATATGTAATACCATTTTTAACTTTATTAATATAAATTTTATCAGCATAATCACCTTCTATAAACTTTACTTTAGCGTTAGTATTAGTAGTATAAATACAAACTAGAACAAATATAAATAACAAATATTTTATTAATTTTTTCATAATCTCTCCTTTACATAATTTTTGCTAGCGATATTAAATTAGCACAACAAAAAAAAGAATACAAATCGTACTTTTCTATATTCTAGGTATCATTATCAAATGAATTTGTATTTTTCTCTAAGTGAATTTCATAAATTTATATACTATTTACCTTTGAAAATACTAAAAGTAAAGTTTTTTAAAAAATTTTAAAACCATGTCTTTTATTATAAATTTATAGTATAATGTAAGTGGGTGATAAAAATGACTGATATCGAAATAGCGAAAGAATTTACATATCAAAATGTTAAAGATATAGCATCAAAGTTAAATTTAGATGATGACAATTTAGAATTATATGGTAAATATAAAGCTAAATTAGTTGATGTAGCAGTTAAGAGAAAAGCTAAACTAATATTAGTAACTGCGACTAATCCTACTCCGTTTGGGGAAGGAAAAACAACAGTATCTATTGGATTAGTAGATGGATTAAATAAACTTGGCTATAAAGCCTTAGCTACTCTTAGAGAACCATCATTAGGACCGGTTTTTGGCTTTAAAGGTGGAGCAACAGGTGGTGGATATTCTCAAGTAGTTCCTATGGAAGATATTAATCTACATTTTACTGGAGATATTCATGCCATTACTACAGCTAATAATTTATTATGTTCAGTAATAGATAATCATATATTTAGAGGAAATGAATTAAACATAGATCCTAATCAAATAATATTTACTAGATGTCTAGATATGAATGATAGAGCTCTGCGTGAAGTAAAACTTGCTGGTAGAAAAGATCACTTTACTATAACTGCTGCATCAGAAATTATGGCTATATTTTGTTTAAGTAAAGATTTAGAAGATTTAAGACATAACTTAGAAAATATAATAGTCGCTAAAACATATGATGGAAATGTTGTATATGCAAAAGATTTAGATGTCGTTGGTTCTATGCTTGTTATTTTAAAAGATGCATTTAAACCAAATTTAGTTCAAACCTTAGAAAATAATCCAATTATTATACACGGTGGACCTTTTGCAAATATTGCTCATGGGTGTAGCAGTATTAGATCTTTAGATATAGGTATGTCAATTAGTGATTATGTAATCACAGAAGCAGGATTTGGTTCAGATTTAGGAGCTGAAAAGTTTGTAGATATCAAATGTCGAAAAGCTAATGTTAAATTAGATGGAATCGTTTTAGTAACAACAATTAAGGCCCTTAAATACAACGGACATGATGATTTAAAAGCAGGTCTTTCTAATTTAGAAGTTCATATGGAAAATATGCAAAAAACTAGTTCTAATCTAATAGTTGTACTTAATAAATATGATACAGATACAGATGAGGAAGTAAAAACAGTTAAAGATTTTGTAGAAAATAAAAATATTGAGTTCGCCCTAAGCGAAGCATATCTAAAAGGTTCTAAGGGAATATTAGATTTATCTAAAAAGGTAGTAGATATGTGTGAAAAAGATAATAAATTTAATTATATTTATGATACAAATGATACCATTATAAATAAAATGAAAAAACTTTCTAAAGAAATTTATCATACAGAAAATATCGAATATAGTGATAAGGCTTTAGATGAAATTAAGTTTATTGAAAAAATAGGTAGAGATAAACTGCCTATATGTGTTGCTAAGACTCAATATTCTATCACAGATAATAAAGATAAATTAGGTTATCCAAAAAATGAAAAAATAACAGTTACAGATGTTAGATTATATAATGGAGCAGGTTTTATTACCATGTATTTAGGTAATATAAATACTATGCCCGCATTAACAAAAAATTCAAATTATGTGAATATTGATTTAGATACTAACGGAGAAATAGTAGGAATATTTTAAAAAAAGATTCATATAATAAAAAAGACCATACATTTCGTATGGTTTGATATATATAAAGCAAGCTAAGCTTGCTTTTTTTTATATTTTTTTCCTTGATAAGTATTTCTTCTAACAAGTTCCTTATCAATATCATTTAATACACCAAATTTTTTTATTAACCAATCTGGTTCAATTAAGTCCTCGATTTTTGGATCCCCTGTAATTCTATTAATAACCAACTCTGGATTTAGTATTTCCAATTGGTCACAAACTACATCTACATATTCAACTTTAGTTAGTACATGAAATTTCTCTTTTTCATATAATTTAGCTAATGATGTGTTTTTTAGAATATGTAACATATGAATTTTAACCCCTTGAATATCTAAAGTGTTTAAATATTTAGCGGTTTTTAACATCATCTCTTTTGTTTCGTTTGGCAGTCCATTAATAATATGAACAACAATATTTAAACCTTTTTCTCTGAGTTTTTTAATCATTACTTCAAATTCTTCTAAGGAATGTCCACGATTAATAAGTTTAGATGTTTTTTCATGAATTGTTTGTAAACCAAGTTCAATTGTTAAATAAGTTCTTTTACTTAAATCACACAAATAATCTATCACATCATTACTAATACAATCGCATCTAGTAGCAATTGAAAGACCAACCACATCATTTATTTTTAAAACTGGTTCAAATAATTCTTTTAATTTATCAACAGGGGCATATGTGTTACTACCTGCCTGAAAATAAGCGATGAATTTAGCTGAGGGCCATTTATTTAGCATAATTGTTTTTATATCTTCAAATTGTTCTAATACACTTTTATCTTTGTCTCCAGCGAAATCTCCACTTGCTAGATTAGAACAATAGATGCAACCACCATATCCTTTTGTACCATCACGGTTAGGACAAGTAAATCCGCCATTTAAACTTATTTTAGCTATTTTACATCCAAATTTTTGTTTATAAAAATAATCTAGAGTATAGTATCTTTTATTAGTATTACTATATTTAAAAACGTTATTCATTAAATCACCACTTTTTTATCAAAACTAGTATAACATACTTTAAAAAAAGAAAAAAATTTGATATGATAAATGTATAATGAGGGTGATAATATGGCCGTAGTAAAAAAAGTAAGATTATCTAAATTCAGTAAAAGGTTAATTATATTATTAGTTTTAATTATTGGAATACTATTAATACCAACTGGTATGAATATGTATAAAAGTTCAAAGTTAAAGGAACTTAAATATGATAATATAGCAATTCATAATATTATAGATAAAAAAGTATATAAAGAATTTATAAATGTAGGGGAAAATAAAACATTAAATGAAGTTGTTAAAGATAAAGATTTTGATAAAAAATTAATAGATAAATATAAGAAAGTTAAATATATTAAGCAAGGTCATTTAGCAAAAAATATCAAAGCTTTATTAAAAAAAGGATATAATACTTCAGAAATATCTATGATAATTAGTCATTCTACTACAGAAGTTACAGATAAATTTGTAAAACATGATTATGTAGAAAATATTAGTAATTATTTAAATTTTGATTATGCTAAATTAAGTAATATAGATAGATATCTAGCATATTATAAAGAATCTAGAGAAAGTTTTGAAAATGTTGTTACATTTATAAATATAGGGCTTGATAAAGAATATTATAAAGATGCTAAAATTATTAATAAATATAGCGTTGATATGTTAGTAAATAAGTATAATGGTTTGACAGAAGATTTTGAACCTAAGAATTTAACAAGGATACCTAGTGATTTATGTAAGGATCCAAAAGAAACAGAAAGACTTACAAAAGAAGCTTTAAGTGCATATCAAGAAATGTATGATGCAGCAAAAGCAGAAGGATATGGATTGCTTGTTAATTCTGCTTATCGCTCATATAAAGATCAAAATGAAATATATCAAACATATTATAATTTATATGGAGAAAATTACGTTAAAAAGTATGCTGCTAAACCAGGATTTTCAGAACATCAAACAGGTCTTTCTTTAGATGTGGCATCTACTAAATCAGATATATTTGAAAATTCTAAGGAATATAAATGGATGAAAGAAAACTCTTATAAATATGGATTTATTCTTCGTTTTCCAAAGAATAAAGCTGATATTACAGGATTTAAAGCAGAAGCATGGCATTTTAGATATGTAGGAAAAGATATTGCTAAGTATGTGTATGAAAACAATTTGACTTTTGATGAATATTATGCAAGATTTTTGGATAAAGAAAAATAGTTTTAATTTGAAAACAGAGATTAATAATCTTTGTTTTTTTGTAAAATTATGTATAAAACTTAACTAAAAAAAATTCAAATACTAAAATTAGTTTATAATAAAAATAGGTGATAATCATGAGTGTTTTTGATCGTTTTTTTTCTAATAGGTCAAGTGATGAATATAGAATGAAAAAGAAACTTGAAGAGTATCTTGGGAAGAATGACTCTAGTATTAATTTTTTTATGGAAAATTTAAAAAGTATAAATGCTTTAGAGGGAATTTTATATTTTGATCCTAATTATATAAATGATATACTTCTATCTGTAAAGTCAGGTATACTGGATGCTGATGATTTTAATATATTAACTAATATGGTTAAAGAAGAGAGAACTTCTTTACAACAACTAAAAGAAAAATATGACTTAGATTTATTAGAAGGAAATAAATTAAAGTCAAAATTACAATGGATTAATAAATTAAAAGCACTTCATGATGAACAAAGGTATGCAGTAGATAATATTTTAAGTAATGCTTTTATATTAAATTCTTTATCTGAAACTCTTGAGTTTGATGATTTCATAAATATGTTTTCACATGTGCCATATCAAGATTCTAAAGAAACAAGATTAATTTTTGGTGATAATCTTGCAGTTAATCGTATAATTGAAAACAAGGAGCTTTTAGATAAAGAATACTTGATGCATTTAAAAGAAAAAGGATATAGTTGGGTAGAATACTATCGTTATTTCATACAAAATGGGCACGTTGTTTTGCCAGAAGTATGTGATAGAATATCAAAGAGGGATTTTGACATACTAGATATGTTTGTGGAATTAAAAATAGATAATATGAATATTAGATATAACCAAATTCAAAAAGAGTTATATTCAAATTTTGAATTGAATAAAGATATGAAGCTATATTATGCGCATACCAAGTTAGGTATTAAACCAAACAAAATGAAGTTTTTTCAATCAAGAAAATCTACTGAATATGATGTCAATACTTCAGAAATAGACATTTTGCAAATCTTACTTGATGATATAGATTATACGAATATTTTAGAAACTAATCCAGAATTTTTAAAAAAGCATGGACAGACTATATTGGATATACAAACTTTAATAAATATAACAGATCCTACAGAAACAAAACAAAGAATAGATGACTTACAAACTCGATATGAACAAAAAGAAAAAAATTTTGGTGAATGCGTTTATATTTTAGAGGAAGACTATAAGAAAGAGATGCAGAAACAATTTGTGGAAGATGTTAGAATTACAGATAAAGTAGAAACCACTATAAGAGAAGATGATCAATCCCATCAAAAATATGAGATAAAAGAATTTAAAGGTGAAGATTTTACAATGCTTATAAATGTGCTTAGTGTATCTCAAGGAGTAAATGATCTGGATCCTTTTAATCGAAAAGGAAAGAGTTCTAGAATAGCAGCATCTATAATAAATAATTCAGCATTACCAGATCAGAGTTTGATTAATAATATGTCTTTAAGCTTAATTGATCAAGATTTTTTAGAAACATATACTTATGATCCAAATCAGGATTTGATATTAGGTTATGAAAACATAGATCCAAATAATATTATTATGACAAAAGAAATGGATGTAGGCATTAACAATACAAAATCAGAAGAATCTTTAATGGGCTTAACTAACCGTAAACAAGTTCACTTGCCTAATACAGCTACTGTTACTTCCGTAAAGCATATTTTAGATTTATCAAAAAAAGCTTATGATGAGGAAAACAATCAATTACAACATAACGAAATTGATATATTAACTAAAAATCTTAAACCTAGTTATGTAGTATGTTTTAACGAGATAAGAACAAAAGAAAAAAACTTTGCTGAAAAAAACAATATTCCTATTTACGTAATTCATACGGATTATTATGCAGCAAAAGGCAAGAACAAATAAATTAGAAAATTATAATTAATTTTCTTTTTTTTATAAAACTTGTTCTTTTCAACAACTTGTTTTTGTGATATCATGTATATAGGATAAAATGGGTGATATTATGTACAAATTAGGAAATCAATTTGAATTTAATATAGATAAAGCCACTGCTAATCCTGAGTCAGTATTACAGGGGCCTCATTTTCGTTTTACTGTAATTACGGAGAGATTAATTAGGCTTGAATATAGTCCTACTAATCAATTTGTTGACTTTCCTAGTCAAATGGTATTACTTAGAAATATTAAAAAACCAAACTTTACTGTTAAACAAGATGATGAATTCTTAGAAATAACAACTAAATATTTTGTATTACAATATGCCAAGGGAAGACCTTTCACAGGAACAAAATTAAACCCTATTTCAAATTTGAGAATAGCACTAAAAACTCAAGGAGTAGCTCAAAATGATTCTTCTAAAGATTGGTATTATAAACACCCAGAAATAAGAAACTATTTATCTAGTGGGGTATCTTTTGATGAATCAAATAAAATTTTATATAGAAAAGGTTTATATTCTTTAGATGGATTTGCATCTATTGATGATTCGAATACATTATTAATAGCACAAGATGGATCATTTATGCAAAGACCTGAAGGTAATATAGATATTTATGTATTTATGTATAATACGGACTATGAAATGGCCATGAAAGATTATTTTTTAATTACAGGAAGACCAGCTTTCATACCAAGATATGCTTTAGGTAATTGGTGGAGTAAAGATATTTATTATACTTCTAATGATATAGAAAGATTAGTCCAAAAATTTCAACAAAAAGAAATACCTATATCGGTAATATTATTTAGTAATTGGTCTTTACTACAACAAACATCATCTTATTCGTTTGAAAAAAATTATATACCAAATCCATCACAAGTTATAAATTATATTCACAATAATAATATTAGAATTGGTTTAAAGATAAATCCAAAATATGGAATATCTCCAAATGAGGAAAAATATCATGAAGCATTAAAATATTTACAAATACCAGAAGGACAAACAATACCTTTTAATGTTTATGATCCAAGGTTTATAGATGTTTATTTAAAACTGTTTATTCAGCCATTAGAAGCAATTGGAGTAGATTTTATTTGGAATGATTTTGATGTATTTAATAATGTTAATGCTTTATGGACTATCAATCATTATGAATATCTAGACTCAGGTAGAAATGTAGCAAAACGTAATATGATACTAGCTAGAAATGGTTTAATTGCATCACATCGTTATCCGGTGTTATATTCTGGTAAAACTATTGTTAGTTGGGATAATTTACGAAACATACCATTTTATAATTTAACATCTGCAAACCTTGGTGTTACTTGGTGGAGCCATGATGTTGGTGGCAACTATGGTGGTATAGAAGATAGCGAACTATATGTTAGATCAATCCAATTAGGAGTATTTTCTCCAATACTTAGATTTAATGTCAATGGTGGTAAATACTACAAAAGAGAACCATGGAGATGGGATGTTCAAACAGAAACAATTGCTAAAGAATACTTAAATTTAAGACATAGATTAATACCTTATCTATATACAGAAGCATATAAATATTATAAAAACTTACAATTGATTATTAAACCTTTCTATTATAATTATCCATGGGTTTATGATGATATAAATTGTAGAAATCAATATTATTTTGGATCAGAATTATTTATAGCACCTATTACAGAAAAAATGGATCCTGTTATGAAAAGAACTATTCATAAATTCTTTGTACCGGATGGGACTTGGTATGATTTTAAAACAGGTAAAAAATTTACAGGTAATAAAAGATATGTAGCATTCTATAAAGAAGAAGATTATCCAATATTTGCAAAAACTGGATCTATAGTTCCTTTATCTAACAAAAGCAATATAAATAATATTGGAAATCCTAGTGATTTAGAAATTCATATATTTCCGGGTAAGAGCAATTCTTATGTATTATATGAAGATGATGGTACAACTGCTTTGTACAAGGAAGGCTACTTCTTAAAAACAAATATAGAGTATAACTATATGAAGAATAACTACACAGTTATTATTAACTCATTAGAAGGAAAAAGTGGTATTGTTCCTCAATATAGGAATTATAAAATCAAGTTTAGAAATACCAAAAAAGCTGGCTTTGTAGAAGCAAAATTTAATGAAAGTAATGTAATATGTAGAAGTTATGTTGAAGATAATAACTTTGTAGTGGAAGTAGAAAAAGTTCCTAGTATTGGACAATTAGTTATTAATTGTAAAGGAACAGATATAGAAATAGATGCTGTTCGTGTTATTAATGAAGATATAGATAGTATCTTAATGGATTTACAAATAGAAACATTCTTAAAAGAACAAATATCAGAGATTATGTTTGGTAATCTTCCGATGAACAAAAAAAGAATTGCTATTCGTAAATTAAAAAAACAAGGATTAGCTAAAACTTATGTAAAATTATTCTTAAAATTACTTGAATATATTACAACAATCTAATATAATATTAAATACATGTGAAGAAGTAGTAGTAATAATTACTATAAATTATAGAGAGCTAGTGTTTGGTGAAAACTAGTTTTATGGGGTTATGAACTTGACTTTGTATAATCACAAACGTTTTATCCACGTTATAAGATTTTAAAGATGCATGTTTATACATGAATTAAGGTGGTACCGCGATAACTCGTCCTTATGTCAAGGATGAGTTTTTTTAAAGGAGGTAAATATGTTAATTGCAATTATTACATTCTTTTTAACAATATTAATTATAGAATTATATTACAAAATATTTGTTCTGAGAAAGGATATGAAGTATAATCCAAATAAAGTTCCATCAGAAGTATTGTTATTAATAAAAAAATATCAAATAGATATGAAAAAAGTTAATTATTATTATTTGATGAAATCAATTGGTAGGATTAATGCCTTATCAGTTGCTCTAATAGTATTTATAGTTACTTTCTTTAAAAAAATGAATATACAATTATTAATGGCAATGTTAATTTGTATACCAGTGATATTATTAGCGTATACTCTCTTTGGTAGGGAGCTTGTGAAACAAGGATTATCAACTGATAAAGAACTTACGAAAAAGATAAAGAAAAAAACAAAAAATAAAAAACAAGAAAACAAGAAAGGAAGAAAAATATGAAAACATTTAAAGAAATAGAAAAGAAATGGCAAGATTATTGGGATAATCATAAAACCTTTAAAGCAGAAAATGGCGGAGATAAAAAACCTTACTATATATTGGTAGAGTTTCCATATCCATCAGGCGCAGGACTACATGTAGGGCATGTTCGTAGTTATACTGCTCAAGATGCAATGGCTAGAATGAAAAGAATGCAAGGATATAATGTACTTTATCCAATGGGATGGGATGCCTTTGGAGCGCCAGCTGAACAATATGCAATAAAGAATCATATTCATCCAAAGGATGCAGTTAGAGAAAATATAAAAACATTTAAAGGGCAAATGAAAACATTAGGGTTCTCATTTGATTGGGATAGAGAATTCTCTACAACTGATCCAGAGTATTATAAATGGACTCAGTGGCAATTTTTACAATTCTATAAACACGGTATGGCATATAAAGATACAATACCAGTAAATTGGTGCCCTGTATGTAAAACAGTACTTTCTAATGAAGATGCCGCAGGCGGAGTATGTGAAAGATGTGGTGCTACTGTTGAACAAAAAGAAAAATCACAATGGATGTTAAAAATGGCAAGTTATGCAGAAGATTTACTTAAGGGACTTGATGATACGAATTTCGCAGATCGTGTTAAACTAGGACAAATTAATTGGATAGGTAAATCTACAGGAGTAGAGTTGGATGTAGATATCGTTGGAGGAGGAAAATTCTCTGTATTTACAACATGTATTGAAACTGTATATGGAATTACTTTCTTTGTAATTGCACCAGATGGTAAATTAATTAAAGAATTAATGCCAAGAGTGGAAAATAAAGAAGAAGTAGAAGCTTATATCAAAGAAACAGCTAAGAAATCTAATATGGATAGAACAGAACTTAATAAAGGAAAATCTGGAGTAGAAATTAAAGGAATAAAAGCAATTAATCCAGTAAATGGTAAAGAAGTTCCTGTCTTCTTAGGAGATTTTGTTTTAGGTGATTATGGAACAGGTGCTGTTATGGCAGTTCCAACTCATGATCAAAGAGACTTTGAATATGCAGTGGAACACAATATAGAAATGATTCAAGTAATCGAGGGAAGAGATGTAAGCGAAGAAGCCTTTGAAAAACAAGATTATCTAGGTAAAGGATGTAAGTTAATAAACTCTGAAGAATTTAGTGGACTTACAGTAGAAGAAGCAAAAGATGCTATTACTGAAAAATTAGTAAAACAAGGTATTGCCAGAAAAGTAAATAACTATAAGATGAGAGATTGGATATTC
>CAYRAF010000021.1:0-18645 GCA_964422195.1 uncultured Muribaculaceae bacterium
CTTCTTCTTCTGTTTTAGCAGTACCTGTCATACCAGATAATTTCTTATACATTCTAAATAAGTTTTGAAAAGTAATAGTTGCTAAAGTCTTAGTTTCTTCATTGATTTGAACTCCTTCTTTAGCTTCTATTGCTTGGTGAAGTCCATCTGAATAAGCTCTACCTTTCATTAAACGTCCAGTAAATTGATCAATAATGATAATCTTTCCATCTTGAACTAAATAATCTATATCATTATGCATTGAATAATTTGCTCTTAAAGCTTGATTTACAAAATGTACTAAAGTTGCATTAGATAAATCATATAAGTTGTCTACATGGAAGAATTTTTCTGCTTTTTTATGTCCTTTATCTGTTAAATTAACACTTTTTACTTTTGGATCATAAACAAAATCTTCTTCTTCAGTTAAGCTTTTAGCAAATTTATCAGCATCCATGTATAATGATGCACTCTTCATTTCTCCACCTGAAATTATTAATGGTGTTCTTGCTTCATCAATTAAAATAGAGTCAACTTCGTCTACTATCGCAAAATTCAATTTTCTTTGTACTCTGTTTTCTTTTTTTACTACCATATTATCTCTTAGATAATCAAATCCAAGTTCATTATTAGTAGTGTACATGATATCACAATTATATTGCTCTTGTTTTTCTTTAGAATTCATATCTCTTTTATTAACACCAACTGTTAATCCTAAGAAATTATAAATTCCACCCATCCATTCAGCATCACGACCAGCTAGATATTCATTAACAGTGATGATATGAACTCCTTCACCAGTTAAAGCATTTAAATATGCAGGCATAACACAAGTTAAAGTTTTACCTTCACCAGTTTTCATTTCAGCAATATTTCCATAATGAATAGCAAGTGCTCCTAAAATTTGTACATAGAATGGTCTTTGTTTAATAACACGATAACTTGCTTCTCTTGCAACTGCAAAAGCTTCTACTAAAATATCTTCTAGTGTTTCACCTTTTTCTAATCTTTCTTTAAATTCATCTGTTTTAGCTTTAAGTTCTGTGTCTTTAAGCTCTCTCATTTCTTCATCTAGCGCATCTATTTTATCAGCGATAGCCGTAAACCTTTTTAATTCTTTATAATCATGATTAAATAATTTTTTTAACAAGCTCATTTTCTTCATCTCCTACCTTCTATTGTACCAAAAAAAAAAGAAGAATAAAAGGTTTTTCTCTTATTCTGCTTCAATTATTCCATAATTTCCATCTTTTCTCTTATAAATGACTGCAGCTTTACCTGTATCTATGTCATTATATAGATAAAATTGATGTCCTAATAAATCAAGTTGTAGAGCCGCTTCTTCTTCATCCATAGGTTTAACTTCTACTGTTTTTCTTTTTACGATAACTTGTTCTTCATCTTCATTTTCTTCATAAGCATAATCAAAACTTAAGCTTTTATTTACTCTATTTTTTCCTTCTAGTTTTGTTTTGTTTTTTCTAATTTGTCTTTCTAATTTATCTATAGAAGCATCAATTGCTGCATAGAAATCCTCTTGTTCTTCTTCACTTCTTAAAATAAGTGATGATAAGAATATTGTTATTTCTACCTTTTGCATATGATTTCTAAGTTTTACTAAAACGTTTGCTGTTACATTATCAGAGTTATTTAAATATTTTTCCAACTTTTCAAGCTTTTCACTTGCATAGTCCTTCATTGCTTCTGTTATTTCAATTTTTTCACCACGAATATTTAAATTCATAATATCATCCTCCAACTAAATTATATCATAATTTCAATTATTAAAAAACATTTTAAATAAAAAAGTTGGAGAAATACGTAAGTTTTTTCACTTACATATCTCCATTATTTTCCAGAAGTTTTGACTACATCTTTTAAAACAACTACATCTAAGGCTTGGTAACCCTTTACAGTTTCTAATAAATTAAACTCAACAAGTTGCCCTTCAGTTAAAGTTTTATAACCTTCTTGCTTAATAGCTGAATAATGAACAAAGATATCTTCATTATCCTTATATTCTATGAAACCATATCCCTTTTCATTATTAAACCACTTTACTGTACCTCTCACTTCTGTGCCACACTCCTTTACTATTTTTTTCCACATTCAACTACTCTTTTAAGTGAACGCGAACATATCAATTATATCAAGATTTAATTTAAAATTTCATAAATTCCTTAAATGGTTGTTTTAAGGGATTTTTTAGAACTTTATTTTACATATAGTTAATACATTTCCCTTATAAACTTAAAACCTTTACATTTAATACTTTATTTTTATTTATGTATATTTATTATATAAACTAAATTTGTGAAGAAAAATGAAGAAAATTGTAATTGAAAATTTTTATAATTTAATACTAAGGTATAACAATTATTCTGATGAAGAAAAAGAAAAATTATTATATGGTTTAGAAGGATTATATCTAACCATAACAAAATTGGTAGTAATAATAATGTTAGCCATCTTATTTAAGATTATTAAGGAAGTAGCATTATTAATACTATTATTTAATGTTATTAGATATACAGGCTTTGGATTTCACGCAGAAAAAAGTTATCAATGCTTAATTACATCCATCATATTTTTCTTTGCTATTCCGTTGCTTTTCAAAAATATAGTAATCAGCAACTATGTTATTAACATTATCTTTGCTATATCACTAATTTCTTTTATATTATATGCTCCTGCAGATACTATAAAACGCCCAATATATGAAAGAAAAATGAGGATAATAAGAAAAGTGTTAACTATTATAATAGCTATTATTTATTTTATAGGTTCATACAATTTAAATTATGATTTAAAAATATTATTCATAGAATCACTAATTATTGAAAGTATTATAATTAATCCATTATTTTATAAATTATTTAAACAACCATATAGAAATTACAAAACTAATTAATCTGTATCTAATTTTTTTAGATAAATATTTTTATAGGAGGTATAGGAATGAAAAAGGTAGCTAAAGTTTTAGCAGCTGTTGCAATGCTTGCAACTACTGCAGCTAGCGTTGGATGCTTATGGGGATTCTTAGATGAACCAAAAGGATTAAAATCATTTAGATAATAAAAAAATGTAAATATTATACAATATTTACATTTTTTATTTTATAATTATCCTTTGTATAAAAATATTATTATTAATTTTTGAAGAGGTGTCAATATTATGGTTTTTTTCTTGTATCTTTTGTACAAAATATAATCCTTTACCATGATTTTTACCTTTTGTTGAATAACCCTTAATATTTATTTTTTTAGGATCCACATTACCATCGTAAGAATTACTAATAACTATATTTAATACATTATTCAAATAATATATTTCTAGCGAAAATAATTTTTTCTTTGAACTAACAGAGGCTTCTATTGCGTTATCTAAAAATATTCCTATAATATAGCTAATATCCTTTAGTTGTGTTGATTGCAAATCATATAATGCTTTTTTCGCATTTTTGCTTATATCAACACAAAAGTTTAAATTATTTTTTTCTACCATTACTAATTTGTAGTATATTAAACCTCTTAACCCACCTGAAGGTATATTTGACAATTGTGATATCCATTTGTTTTCTACCTTGAAACTTTCATTTAAAATCTCATTAATATAATTAACTACTTTAGGATTGTTTTTAGCCATGTCTCTTATTAAGATTAATTGGTTTTTATTTTCATGAATGTTTAGTTCTTCTTTTGTTATCCATTCCTCGTAATTTTTTGAATAATCATATAAATAATTTACTTTCTCTATTAACTTATTATTTTCGTTTTGTGATTTTAGATATATTAAAAACAATATAGTGAATATTATAATAATTATTATAATAGCTGTAAATTTTATTGGGCTAGAGTGAAAATATATAAAGACAGAATGTATCAAAATGCTACTCACTATTACCATTAATATAATAAAAATGTATTTATCATATAACTTATTATTATCGACTCTTGTTACAAATTTTGATAACCTGTTTCTTACCATTGGAATTCTTGAAGCTTGAAACGCTAATAAACATATAAAGAAATTTGTAATAAATTTCAACCAACTATAACCTTGAACTTGTTCTGTAGATACTACAGGTGAGATTGTGATAGCACATAACACATCACATATTAATATCAAGAAAAGAGATACCCCGCACACTAATATAGATTGCTTATAACTTATATTAAAAATTAATTTATATATGATTGTCATAGATATATATATGATTAAGCTTAATACCATACTATTATTAAATTCATATTGTGTCATAGTTATAAGAGCCATCAACATAATTAAAAAAATATTTTTAATATTTACTCTAAACTTTATATACAGTATTTTTTCTATAATAAATGCTTCTGTTATTGATATTATAAAAGCAGCAAAAATATAACTACCTATTGTGTTCAACATACTTTAACAACTCCTTTCTACCATTTTTAGATACTAAGTGTGTATAATTACCATTAGTAAATATTAATTTATTAGTCTTCATATCAAATTCATCTATAAAGTCTGTATTTACTATTAAACTTCTATTTACTTTTAAAAATCTTGGATCTAGTTTAGTATAAACATTATTTAGAGTATCATTGATATAATGATTACCGTATGTAGAATTAATAATACATCTCTTACTATCTTGTTCTTTCTCTATAAAAACTATATTTCTATATTCTATCTTTTTCATAACATGATTGTAAATAAAACTTAAAGAATCTTCTCTGTTATCATAGTTTTTAAGTATTATTTTCAAACAATCTTTTATTCTAGCTTCACAATCTTCAAATTTAGAAATAAAATCTAACAAGAACAACCTATTACCCAATGCTTCATATTTATATTCAGTATATGATGTAATAATAACAATTATTGAATTCCAATCGTCTAATTCTTCTCTTATATATCTAGCTGCATCTAAACCCGAACCTTCTTGTGTTTTTATATCTAAGAAAAACACTTTAAAACCATTAGCTGACTTAGCATATTTTTTAAAATTTTTACCATAATCTTTAAATAATTCTATTTTATATTCTTTATCATAGTTCATCATATAGCTTTCTATTATTTGTTTAGTTCTTAGAGAAATTTTCTCATTATCTTCTCCTACTATAAAATTTAACATATATCAAACCTCTCTTTTATTATATTAATTTTAACATAATTGGAAATATTTTCCATTAATTAGGCAAAAAAAAATTACTTTTTAGTAATCTTTTTTATTTTCTTAGGTAGTTTATCCGAAATTATGCTTGTATTTAAAGCAAAAACTAATATAATCACAAATAAAACACTATATATAATCATACCTATTTTAGTATCTTTTATAACATATATAACTGTAGCTATTGCGAATAATAAATCTACTAAATAAATTACTAAAACTGTTGTTCTTGCTGATAAATTCATTTTTATTAATTGATGATGTATATGATCTTTATCAGCAGAAAAAATTGGTTTTCCTTTTAGTTTTCTTCTAACAATTGCGAATAATGTATCTAATATCGGAATTATTAAAATTACTAACGGAATGAAAAACGATGTTAAAGCGGCTGCTTTAAATCCTAATAAACTTATAATTGCAATCATAAATCCCATAAACATAGAGCAATCACCTGCGAAAATTGAAGCAGGATTGAAATTATGAAATAAAAATCCTATTGTTGCACCTAACATGATAAAAGCTAAGAGTATTTCTAAAGATCCATATCTAGCTTGATATAATGAAATAATACCTACAGTTAGGTAAAATATACTAGATATACCTCCACTTAAGCCATCTATTCCATCTATCAGATTAATTACATTTACACAAGCAATAATAAATAATATTGTTATTGGATAAGCAAATATACCAAAATCTATTACATATCCTAAAAAAGTTATATTTTGTAAAAGTATTTGTCCATAACAAGCAATAATTGTAGCAGCAATTGCTTGTCCAATTAATTTTTGTGAAGCTTTTACCGGTTTAATGTCATCAATAATACCTGTTAATACTATGATAATACTTCCAATCAATATAGCATTCATTTTTATACTATGTTCGCCAAACAACATATATCCAAATAGAAAAGCTAAAAATATTCCTACTCCACCAAGTTTCGGTGTAGCTTTCTTATGTATATGTCTATGTTCTTCTTTATCGCTCGGGTAATCAATAGCGTCTATGTGATGAGCAATTTTTTTCATAAAATGCATTACACAAGCACTAAAAACTGTTGTTACTAAAACAATTAATCCCATATTCAATACTTCATTTGAACTCATAAAAATCCTTCTTTCTATATTGATTATAACAAAAATATAGAAAATAGCAAAATTTATTGTTCTTTTAACATATTTAAATTATTTAATATTATACCCGTACCATCAGCTACTGTTGTTAAAGGAGATTCCGCAATTACTACTGGTATTTTCAATTCTTTTTCTAATAATTCTGGTAATTTATCTATCAATGAACCACCTCCAGTTAGAACCAACCCTTTATCCACAATATCTGCGGATAACTCTGGAGGAGTCATTTCTAAAACGGATTTAATGGATTTTATTAGTTCTTTAATACTATCTTTCATAGCTTCTGCTACTTCGCTTGATGATATCTGTATAGTATTAGGCAATCCACTTATCAAGTTTCGCCCTTTTACTTCCATTTTTTCTTCTTTTTTAGAATCGGTAGTCCCTATTTTAATTTTTATGGTTTCAGCAGTTTTATCCCCTATCAACAGCTTATACTTTTGTTTTATATATTTTTTTATATCTTTATCAAAGGTATTACCAGCTATTTTTATAGATTGGGAAATAACTATATCACCAATTGATAGAACGGCAATATTAGTAGTACCTCCACCTATATCAACTATCATACTAGCAACAGGGCTATTTATATCCATTCCCATTCCAATAGCTGCTACTCTTGCTTCTTCTTCTAAAAAAACTTTTTTAGCACCTGCCCTTAAAGCTGCCTCCTTAATAGCATTTTTTTCTACTTGCGTAATATTTGAGGGACAACATATTAGTATCTTTGGTCTTATAAAACTACTTTTTCCATTAATTTTATTTATAAACTCTTTGAGCATGATTTGCGTTATCTCAAAATCTGCGATTACTCCATCTTTTATTGGTTTAATTGTTTTTACTTTTCCAGGAGTTCTTCCTAACATAGCATTTGCTTCTTTTCCTACAGCCACTACTCTTTTTCTTTCGTTATCTATAGCTACTACACTGGGTTCATTTAATACAACGCCTTCTTTTTGCATATATATAACAACATTTGATGTGCCTAAATCTATTCCTATATCTTTTGCCACTTCATTCCCTTCTTTCTTTTAATCTTAAGTACTTTTCTTTAGTAGATTTTCCTCCTTTTATATGTCTTGTTTTAATATGATTTTCTATAATAATACTAACTTCACTATATAATTCTTTATCTATATTTTTTAATCTTTCAGATAAATCCTTATGAATTGTACTTTTGCTAACTCCATAAATATCAGCTATTTCCCTAATAGTTTTTTTACTATTTAACATATAATTTCCTACACTTATAACTCTATCTTTAATAGATTCATACATATTATTCCCTCTTTCTAGTGAATTATATATATGAATTTAAAAATTTATAACAAAAAAAGGCATTAATGCCTAAATTTCACTTGTTTTCTTATCATAATAGTTCTCTGGATTTACTACACTACCATCTATACTTAATTCAAAATATAAATGATTTCCTAAATCTTTTTCTAATTTGTTTGTACCACTCTTACCAATTACTTGTCCTTGATTAACTTGATCATCTTTTTTTACATTTACCTCAGATAAACTCTGATAAGTACTTATTATTTTATCATCATGTTTTATAGTTACTGTTTTACCAAGAATTTCATCTTCTTTTACATCTAATACTGTACCATCCAATATGCTTAATACATCAAAACTATCTTTTGATACATAAGTAACACCTGAATTTTGCATATAAGTATTTTCATAATATGTTATAGAGTTCTCTTGATCTTCTTTTTTTCCTTTATAATCATAATATGATTTCCCTATTTTTACATTTTTATCAGTATATGGTCTTGATATTTTAATATCTGTAGATACAACTGGAATATCAGTATCTATAATATCGCTTGTTACATAAGTAAAATATTCATCATCCGTTTTTAAAGTCTTTGCTGTATAATATATACTAATTATTAA
Source organism: uncultured Muribaculaceae bacterium (assembly GCA_964422195.1). Lineage (GTDB taxonomy): Bacteria > Bacillota_I > Bacilli_A > RF39 > UBA660 > CALVUP01. The sequence continues at coordinate 8,173 of CAYRAF010000021.1, forward strand.
AGTAAAAACTGCGATAACATATATCGTTGGTAATACAAATGGTTTCAATTTCATTTTCTTTTTCATATTTTCACCTCATTATAAGTTTGAACTGAAAACATAAAATTTATACATAAAAAAAGTAAAAACAATTTTTTACTTTTTATTTTATTCTAATTATATGAAAGAAAAAAATCATACATAAAATTTGTTACTAAATATATTAAAGATAACGCTAAACATAGATAAAAAACTCTTGCTTGATGTATTTTGTTTTTTTTAAAAATTGCATTTATGTTAATAGAATCTAATGACCATAATACAAGGACAGTTGAAAAAATATAAAGAAAAAATTTAGCTTTCATATTATTTGCTCAACTTATCTAATTTTTCTATTCTTCTTTTATGTCTTTCCATATTGGAAAAATCCGTTGTTAAAAAAACATCTATTATATCTTTAACTTTATAGAAAGGCATATGAGCAGAAAAAGCTAATACATTTGCATTGTTATCTATTCTTGTTAATTTAGCTTCTCTTATATCATGAGCTTTAGCACATCTAATTCCCTTTACTCTGTTACAAGCAATTGATATACCAATACCTGTATTACAAATAGCTATTCCATATTCTACATCACCAGATAATATAGCATCTGTTAGTTTCTTAGCCATATCTGGATAATCTACGGATTCTTTAGTATTTGTTCCATAATTAATAACTTCATACCCTTTTTTTAACAAGTATTTGCATATTCTTTTTTTCATTTTTAATCCTGCATGATCATTAGTTATCCCTATTTTCATCATTATCACCTACTATATATAGTTTAACATATTTTTTATTATTTATAGTTTTTATTTTTTAAAACTAGTCAATACTTAACATAAAAACAAAAAAAATAAAGCTTTACTTGCTTTATTTTATTTGTCAAATCCATATTTTTTATTAAATTTAGCAACTGCTCCATCACTTGAAGTTCTTACTTGTTTACCAGTGTATGCTGGATGACATTTACTACAAACTTCTACATTGTGATCTTTTGTACTTCTTACCTTGAATGTTTCACCACAAGCACAAGTTACTGTTACTTCTTTGTATTCTGGATGTATTCCCTTTTTCATAATATTCTCTCCTTCCGCCATGATTAATTAATTAACCATAGTAATTCAATGCGAAATTATTATATCAACAAATTTATTTTTGTGCAAGTTTTTTATTGTTTTTTTCTAAATAATCAATTATATTATCTGCTATTGCCTGATATCCTTTATAATTTGGGTGGATATTAAGAGGGTTTGGTAAATAGTCATTATTCTTAAAATCATCTGATACTTTTATATAAGTAATTTTGTGTTTTGCACAGAGTTTTGTGTATAAGTTATCTATTTTTTTGATTAAATCATCTATTTTTTCATCATTTAATAAGTTCTTACTTATTGGATTATAGTATCCTACTAATATAATTTCTTTTTTTGCATACTTTTTTACTTCTATAATAACATTTTCTACATTTTCTACTACATCTTCAATGTTTTCTTCTATTGAGTCATAATTAATATTATCTAAATCTTTTATATCATCCATATTTATTTTTCTCATTAAATCATTAGCTCCTATGGATATAGTAACTATATCGGATTCTCTTAAAGCTCTTTTTATACTTATTTTTTTATTAGCAATTTTTACTTTTTTATTATTTTTTATTTTTTTGATTAAATCTGTAGTTTTATCTCCACTTTTAGCATAATTTTTTGTATAAACTTTTAGTTTATCTTTTGAAGCTATATAATCTTTTAAATAGTCAGCATACGAGTATCCTATTTCACCATATGGGTTTTCTCCTAAAGCTAATGAATCTCCTAAAGCAATATAATTAACTTTATCCTCATTAAAAAAATTATAAATGCCAAAAACAATGAAACACGTTATTATAATTGGTAAAACTATTTTTTTCATATCAACCTCCAAAAAAAAGAAATATATTAAATTATATTTCTTTTAGTTCTATATTAGCACCTGCTTTTTGAAGTTTTTCTACAATATTTTCATAACCTCTTAGTATATGATTAACATTTTCTATTGTTGTTTCACCATCAGCAATTAATCCTGCGAGTACCATTGCAGCTCCTGCGCGAAGATCCGTTGCTTTTATTCTAGCACCTTTTAATGGAGTAGGTCCTTTTATAATTGCAGTTTCATCTTTTACTGTAATATCACATCCCATTTCATTTAAATATGGTATGTGCATAAATCTATTTTCCCAAATTGTTTCTTTTACTTTAGATATACCAGTTGCTTGTGTCATTAAGATTGTTAATGGTTGTTGAAGATCTGTTGGGAACCCTGGATATACTAGTGTTTTAACATTTGATGCTTTGTACTTATCACTCTTAGATACCACAATGTAATCAGTTCCTATTTTTAAATTACAATTCATATCTTTTAATTTCGATGTCAATGATTCTATATGCTTTGGAATAATATTTTCTATTTTTAAATCTTTTCCACATAACGCTCCTGCGATTACATAAGTTCCGGCTTCAATTCTATCTGGTATTACTTCATGAAAACAACCATGCAAACTTTCTACTCCTTCTATAGTAATTGTTGGAGTGCCAGCTCCTTTTATCTTAGCTCCCATATTATTAAGAAGAGTAGCTATATTCACTATCTCAGGCTCTTTTGCAGCATTATCTATGATGGTTGTTCCCTTTGCCTTTGTAGCAGCTAACATAATATTAATAGTAGCACCTACTGATGCTATATCTAGATATATTTCTGCACCTTTTAATTCTTCTGCTTCTACTTTATAACAATTTCCTTTTGAAGTAACTTTTGCACCTAGAGCTTCAAATCCTTTTAAATGCAAATTAATAGGTCTAGCACCTATAGAACAACCTCCTGGAAAATACATTTCAGCCTTTTTGTATTTACCAAGTAAAGCACCTAAAAAATAATAAGATGCCCTAAGTTTTGTTGAATGTTCTTCTGAAATAGTCTTATTTATAATATTTTTAGAATCTATTGTTATAGTTTCTTCTTCTCTTGTAACTTTTGCACCTAAATATTCTAATATCTCGCTTAAAGCTTTAATATCTGTAATATCAGGAACGTTATATATCGTAGTTACTTCATCTGATAATATAGTAGCAGGTATTAAAGCAACAGCACTATTCTTTGCACCACTTATTTTTATACTACCTGTTAATTCATTTTGACCTTTTATTTTTAATACTTTCATGTACTACCTCCATGATTAGCTATTATATTTTATTAAACTTAAGTATTTCTGTTACTTGTTATTAAATAGCTTAATCTTTTTATCTATTACTTCTTTTATTGCTTGCTCACCACTTTTTATTATTTTTCTTGGATCATAAATTTTCTCATTCTCATTTAAATAAATTCTAACAGCATTACTCCAAGCTATCTGTAACTCAGTATTAACATTAATCTTACATATTCCACAATTTATGGCTTCTATTATTTTTTCGGCTTCTATACCACTCCCGCCATGAAGAACTAATGGTATATCAACGTTAGTACTTATTTCTTTCATTGTTGCAAAATCTAAATTTACTTCTTCTTTATAAATACCATGTGCACTACCTAATGCTGGTGCTAGAGAATCTATATCAACTTTTGATAAAAAATATTGGCAATCTTTTAAATTAGTAAAAGCTGATTTGTTAGCAAAATCATCTTCTTCTCCACCAATTAAACCTAATTCTGCCTCTACAGAAACATTTCTTTGATGAGCATATTCTACTACTTTCTTTGTCTCTTGAATATTCTCATCTATAGTAAGTTTTGATCCATCTATCATTACAGAAGTAAATCCTGCATCTATTGCTTTTTTACATGTTTCAAAAGAACTCGCATGATCCATATGTAGAGCTACTGGATTAGATATATTTAATTCATCTATTAATCCTGTTACTATGGATACTACTACATTTGCTCCTCCCATATAATTTAAAGCACCTTCGCTAACACCTAGAATTACAGGGACACTTAATTTGTTAGTTTCTTCCAGTATGAAACGAGTCCATTCTAAATTATTTATGTTAAAATGGGCAATTGCATATTTGTTTTTTTTCGCATCAAGTAACATTTTCTTGGTATTAACTAACATAATATCACCCATTTAATTATATATAATAAAATATATTAAATCAATTAAAAAAGACCTTATTTTACAATATAAGTGTCTAAAATATGTATATTAAAGATAAAATAAATAATATGATACTACCGACTAGCGTTGATATTTTTCCAAAAGATTCTTTTAAATATTTACCAATTTTTAAACCAATATAAGTAAAAAGAAAGCTAGTTATTGAGAAAAGTGTTGGTGGTAAAAACAAATTACTATTAATAGTACCAAGCCCTATTCCTACTGTGAAGCTATCTATACTGACTGTGAAAGAAAACAATAAAATTGTGCTTATTCTGTTTAATGGGGTTAATTTTTCATCTTTAAATATCGAAAAAAACATTTCTAGGGATAGTATCAAGAATATAGAACCAACTAATATTTCTGGTTTCATAGGTAAAACTTTTAATATTATGTTACCAATTAAAAATCCTAATAATGGCATAATAAAATGAAACAATCCAACTGATAAACTTAATGCATTTGTATTTTTCTTACTTATTCTATTCATTCCATAAAGTACAGATAAAGAAAATGCATCCATACTTAAACCTACTGCGATTGCAATTAATATCATAAAAAACCTCTCATTCAATAATACGAAAGGTTTTTATTTTAATTCCAATAAATTATAAATATTTATCTATTATTTCTTTAATATATAGTTTATACTCTACTTTATCTGTATTACTATCTTTAGCATCTAATAAACATAATGGCGGAAATAGTACACACCAAAAATTATCTCCTTTTCCTTCTCCTAAAGTGATTACTAATGATTCATAGTTTCCTTCTTTATAAGTAACTCCCTTATATTTTTTCTTTGGAAAATAATTATACCCGTAATTTACATCATACTTTTGATCTACATTTATTTCTTTTAGTGTATCTTTTACAATATCATCTATATTACTAATCTCTTTTTTGATATTATTTCTAGTTTTAGATAATGATTTTGTATCAGAGAGTGTTAATATTTCCTTTTGAACAGCATCTCTTACTTTTATTTTTATATTTTGATCTTCTACGGTATTAGAGTTAGCAATTACTCTAAGTCTTATGGCCTCACTAGGAATAATTAATTCATCCTCTTTTATTTTTGTAAAAGAAAACAAAGTAATAAGAGTTAACACTAATAAAATCATTTTTTTCATATAAAAATCACCTTAACTACATATTGGGTGATTTTTTATTTTTTTATTCACAATTTTTAAAAACAAATAACATTCTATCTCTTCCTTGCATATCTTTTTTTACTATTATTTTGATATCAGATAAATGTTTATGAGCAATATCAATAATATCATTTGCTTGATCTGCGCCTATTTCAAAAGCTATTATATACTTATCTTTTAAATTATTACTAGCATGTGCTAATATTTTTTCATAGAAATATAATCCATTATCTTTTGCATATAGTGCCAAGTGTGGTTCATTATCTTTTACTAAAGAATCTATCTTTTCATCTTCTTTTATGTATGGGGGATTACTAATAATAATATCAAATTTTTCTTCTATACTATCAAGCATATCTCCTTGAATAATATTTACGTCTGTAGATAATAGCTCACTGTTTTCTTTAGCAACTTCTAAAGCATCAATACTTATATCTAAAAGTGTTATATTACATTCTTTTCGTTCTTTCTTTATGGAAATTCCTATTGCTCCACTTCCGCATCCTAAATCTATGATATTTGCTTTTCCATTGAAGTATTTATCTATGTATTTTATAGTGTTTTCTACTAATTCTTCTGTTTCAAACCTAGGTATTAATACTTTTTCATTTACTACAAATTCATATCCATAAAAATTAGTTTTTCCTAAAGCATATTGAATTGGAGTATTGTTGACTACAGCCTCTACTACTTTTTTAAATGTTTCTTCTTTATCTATATCTACATTTTCATCTAAGTGATTATATAGTTCAAGAGGATTATAACCAAGTATTTGACTTAATAATAGCTTTACTTTATCTTTATGTATTTGTTTATTTCCATAATCAATTAATTCATTAATCTTCATCCGCTAATTTTCTTCTTTGATCTTCAGAAATTAAGGCCTCTATTATTTCAGAAAGATCCCCTTCCATAACTCTATCTAATTGCTTAGTAGTAAAATTTATTCTATGATCTGTAACTCTATTTTGTGGATAATTGTAAGTTCTTATCTTTTCTGCGCGATCTCCAGTACCTACTTTACTTTTTCTTTCAGCACCAGATTTCTTTTCTTCTTCTTCTAAAGCTGCTTCATATATTCTTGATTTTAGTACTTTTAAAGCTCTTTCTTTATTTTTTATCTGGCTTCTTTCATTTTGGCAAGTAACTACAATACCTGTTGGAATATGAGTAAGTCTTACAGCACTGTCTGTGGTATTAACTCCTTGACCGCCTTTACCACTTGATCTATAAACATCCACTTTAATATCTTTTTCATCTATATCAATATCAACATCCTCTGCTTCTGGCATAACAAGAACTGTTGCAGTTGATGTTTGTAGACGACCATTAGATTCTGTCACTGGTACTCTTTGTACTCTATGAGATCCACTCTCATATTTTAGTTTTGAATATGCTCCATGCCCTTTTACTATGAACTCAACTATTGTAAATCCTCCAGCTTCGCCATCAATTGCATTTATTGTCTCTACAGAAAAGCCTTGTTTTTCAGCATATCTAGTATACATTCTATATAGATCTCCAGCAAATATATTTGCTTCATCTCCACCTGCAGCTCCTCTTATTTCCATAATAACATTTTTATTATCATTAGGGTCTTTTGGAATTAATAATATTTCTAGTTTTGTTATTAATTCCTTTTCTTTTTCTTGAAGTGATGGTAATTCTTCTTTAGCCATATCCGCAAGTTCTTTATCCTTTAACATTTCAGATACTTCTTTTAAATCATCCTGTATTCTCTTATATTCTTTATAAGTATTAACAGTTTCCTCTAAATCGCTTATTTCTTTTGAAATATTAGTTGTTTTAGTTATATCATTTAAAGTATCTGGGTTCATTAATTCATTATTTAGTGAATTGTATTTATCAACTATAGCATCTAATCTATCAAACATCTTCTTCACCTCTTTTGTATTATATCATAAAATTAAGAAAACACCATAAAAGGTGTTACTCCATTTCTAATTCGTCTTCATCGATTATTACTAAATCTTTTAATTCATCTTCTGTATCATCATAATCATCGGTACTTTTTGTTGAATCATATGATACATCATCAGATTCTCCTTCATCCTCTTCTTCATCGTCCTCATCATCTTCTTCATCTTCAATTTTTACTATTTTATCAGATTTATGCCTATCTCTTAAATCCCAGCAACCATCTTCTAACATAATAAATCTCTTATCTGTTGTTAAAGATGTGTAGTAATCTCCTATTTTCAATTCATAATCTTTATCACTTAATTCCAACAAATTACAAATCATTTTAAATAAATCTGCAGTATTCATTGGACTATTTTCATTTAATATTAGATTAGTTATATCCTTATAAGATAATAATTCTAATTCTTCTTTTGTATATTTTGCAATTGTTTTTTTCATGAGTTCCTCCTAATAACAATTATTTTTACAAATAACACATAAATTTATACCATACTTTATATATAATTACAATATATTTTTACATTTTTTCTGGAATATTTAATCCTAGTGTATCTAAAAGCATTATATTCGTATTATAAACAATTTGTGATAGGAATAACCAAGATTCTTTTTTTTCTGTGTTTTCTTCAGGTAAAATCTTGTTTTCTGAATAAAATTTGTTATAAAGACTAACAAGTTTATAAATATATTCACATATATCATTTAAACTTCTAGTAGAATATGATTTTTTCAATATTTTTGGTAATTCTAGTAATTTTAAAATAACATTTCTTTCGCTCTCTGTATAGACATCATGATATTTATCAATAGATTCCGCTTTTATACTTGCTTTTTCTAATAAAGATTTTATTCTAATAGTTGAGTATAAAAGATATGAAGCTGTTTTTCCTTCTAATTCTGCGAATTTTTGTGGATCAAAAACATAATCAGTTGTCCTATAAGGAAGTAAATCAGCATATTTTATTGTATCTATTGCTATTATATGAGCTGTTTTTTCTTTATTATCCTCCCCTACTATATCAACATTTATTCTTTTTAAAGTTTCTGCTTCTACTATTTTTATTAATTCTTTTAGTGACATTACTCCACCATCTCTAGTTTTAAATGGTTTTTTATCTGGACCATTCATAGTACCGAATGGTAAAAACTCTAAAGATAATTCTGCACTAGCAATACCTGCTTTTTTGCAAGCACGAAATACTTGTTCAAAGTGAAGATTTTGTCTTACATCAGTTAAATACCAAATAGCATTAGGATTATAATCTTTTACACGGTTATATAAAGTTGCTATTTCTGTTGTTTGGTATCCTGCTGCACCATTAGATTTAACAAGTAATATAGGAGGCATTTCCTTATTATCTTTTTCTTCTTTTACTTCTACTATTAACGCTCCTTCATCATTTTTAGTTAAATTTTTTTCTTTAAATATATCAATGATTTTAGGTATAGAAGGATCTGCATCACTTTCACCTAACCATAAATCAAATTCTGTGTTTAAATCTTCATACACTCTTCTAATATCATTACAACTCACATTAACTATGTGTTTCCATAATGCTCTATACCCTCTTACACCTTCTTGTAGTTTTGTTGTTATTTCTTGTGCTTCCTTTAAATACTCTTCATCTTCATTCTTCTTTTTTGAAGCTCTTGGATATATAACAGCTAAATCTTCCTCCGTTACTGGAGATTCTTCTGGATACTCTCCTGTATATGCCTCATCAAAATATATCAAATCTGGATACATTTCTTTTATTTCTCTCATTACAAGACCCATAGGAAGTCCCCAATCACCTAAATGTACATCTCCTATTACTTCATTTCCAAGCAATTTAGCCAATCTTTTTAAAGCTTCACCTATGTTTGCTGATCTTAAATGACCAACATGTAATTCTTTGGCAATATTTGCTCCACCATAATCAATTATTATTTTTTTCTTTGGTTCAAAATCAATATTATTTTCCTTTAGATCTATTAACTTATTAACACTATTTTCTAAAAACTCTTTTGATAAAGATAAATTTATAAAACCTGGCCCTGCAATATTAACTCTAGTAAATATCTTATTTAACTCTAAAGCATCTGCTATTTTACCAGCTATTTCTCTAGCATCTTCATCACTTTTTTTTGCTAACATCATAGCTTCATTTAATTGAAAATCACCAAATTCAGGACGTGCAGAAACTAGTAAATTTATTTTTTCCAAATCATATCCTAAATCATTTATAGTATTCAATATTATTTCTTCTACTGACTTTATAATACTCATTATAATACCTCCAATTCATATATAAACTTATCTTCATCTATATTATAACTTATTTTTATATTATTATCTTTCCTATCTACTTTAACTTTTTTTAAATCTATTAAAAATTCTTTATCTATTTCTTTTATATATACTTTACCTTTATTTTTATCAAAAAAATATTCCATGTATAATTCATCGTTTTCTCTTGATAAAACATTTTTATTCATATCGAAAACTGTTTTTGTAGTATCTTCTTCTATGTATTTAAAAACTGAATAATCATTAGAAACTATAGCTTTATAATTATTTTCTTTTTGCTTATTATTAGTTTTTATTTTTATTTTTATATTCGCCTTCAAAAACAAATTCCTCCAATTCAAATTTCTACATCAGATTATAGCATATTCTTTATATTTAGTACATATTTTTTAAAATTTTTTTCATAATAAAAAAGAAATGAGGTTTTATTATGCGTTTGCTAAAAAGATTAAGAAACTTTGCTATATTTTTTGTAATAATATGTGTGATTTTTTTTGTTTGTAGTTATTTCTATGTTAAATTAACTCCTACCATTAATATAAATACAAGTTCTGGTATTACTTATTTAGATGATAACGAAGAAGTTTTTTATCAGGGAAATACTACCTCAAAATGGGTAGGATATAAAGATATATCTAAAAATGTTATTAACGCAACTATTTCTAGTGAAGATAAAAACTTTTATTCACATCATGGGTTTGACATTAAAAGAATAGTTAAAGCCATCTTCAGTAATATGATTAATAAAAGTAGACAAGGAGCTTCTACTATTTCACAACAATATGTCAAAAACTTATACTTAGATTTTGATCAAACTTGGTCTAGAAAATGGGATGAAATGTGGTTAACTATGGAAATAGAGGCTCATTATTCTAAAAAACAAATATTGGAAGGATATTTAAACACTATAAATTATGGTCATGGTATG